>NZ_ANBH01000236.1 GCF_000341185.1 Nocardiopsis chromatogenes YIM 90109 | reverse complement strand
GCGCCCCCCCCCCGCCTCGGGGCCCCGAACGGCGCCCCGCCCGCGGACGGCCCTCGCCCGCCTCCCGGAGGCCGCCGCGTTCGGCGGGTCCAGTCCGGGGTCCTTGGGGTGTTGCGTGGATCAGGGCCGTAGAAGGCACCGGCGGCGTCATGTCCACCGCAAGGCCGCTGTGTTCCCGGGAAGCGGGAAGCAGGGGGGCGGCCCGGACGCGCTGTCCACTGATGAGAACGCGGCGAGGGACGTGCCCGGGCGCCGCGCAGTGGGGCCTGACCCGAGAAGCACGCCCTTGCGGCGGGCCGCCGGGGGTGGGGCACGTCCGCGGAATTCCGTCCGCCCCGGCCGACGCGGTCATCACCCGCCTCGGGACGGCTCTCCCCCTGCGTCGGTGTC
>NZ_ANBH01000235.1:1841-5585 GCF_000341185.1 Nocardiopsis chromatogenes YIM 90109 | reverse complement strand
ACAAAAAAAAAAAGCCACACCGCTCCAACGGACGCCCTCCCGGGGCCGTGGTCCGCGCACCACGGGGGTGCCGGAGGGCGGTCGCCCCCGGTGCCCCGCGCATGCAAAGGAAGGTGGCCCGCCGCGGGGTCACGGCGGCAGGCCGGTCTCAGGCCCCGGGCCGCACCGTCGCGGGGCGGACGGGGCGGACGGTCACCTTTGCCGCCCGTCGCGTGGGCCGGGGACCCGCCCCTCCCGCGCCCGTTCCCGGAACCAGCCGGCGACGTGCACGCGGGAGGAGACGCCGAGCTTGCGCATCACCTTGCGCAGATGGTTGATGGCCGTCCATTCGGCGATGCCGAGCCGCCGGGCGATGCCGCGGTTGGTCAGCCCCTCCGCGACCAGCTCGGCCACCTGGTACTCGCGCGCGGTCAGCGTGTGGCCCCCCTCCGCCCGAGGCGCCTCCGCGGCCTCGTCCGGAACCGGGGACAGCACCAGGTCGACCGCCGCGCCGAGCTCCAGGGACCTCCCCTTGGTCCAGAGCTCGTCGAAGCGCCGGCCGCCCAGCCCCTCCCGGGCCCGCACCAGCGCCCGGTCGATCCCGTCGGACACGGGCGCGGCGGGGACGCACCGGGTGGAGGAGCGCATCACGGACGCGGCCCCGATCCCGATCACCGCGCGCCTGAGGGCCTCGCGCCCGCCGTCGGTGTGCACCCACTGCACGGCGAGGCGCTCCAGCACGCCCGCGCAGGCGACCCGGCCGTCCAGGCGGCGCAGCCGGGCCAGTGCGGAGCGGTACAGCCCCTCCGCCTCCCGTACACCGCCTTCGACGGCCAGCGCACCGGCCCGCGAGGCCTCCGCGAGCGCCTTGCCCGCCTCGTCGCACAGTCCCTCGGAGACCCGGTGGGCCGCCTCGGCCGCCGATACGGCCGCGCGCCCCTCCCCCAGCGCCGCCAGGCACTCGGCCAGGCCCCGAAGCGCCTTGGCCCGCTCGTGCCCGGCATCCGCGCGCTCCAGCAGTTCCGCCGCCTCCCGCTGCAGGGACGCGGCTTCGGCGAGGTCGCCCCGGTGGAAGGCGAGGTCCCCGAGGCGCCGGGTGTCCATGCCGGTTCCGGCGGCGTCGCCCGCACCGCGCCCGCGCAGGGCGCGCTCCAGCCGCTCTCCCGCCTCCCGGTACTCGCCCAGCCAGGTCAGCTGCTCCCCCAACGCGCCCTCGGCGGCCGACGCGGCCCCGGGCGGCAGGCGGCCGGAGTCCAGCAGCTCGCGCAGCAGCACCGTCACCCGGCGCAGGGCGCCGGACCCGTGCCAGAACTGGCCGAGGGCGGCGGCCACCCGGGCGGCGGCGGCCGAGTCGCCGCTGTCGAACAGGAAGAACATGGCCGCCTCGACGTCCTCGCGCCAGAACTGCGCGTTCGGCATGCAGCCGAGCGTCGATCCCTCCAGCTCCGGGCGCTGCAGCAGGTCGGCCATGCGCAGGAAGTAGCGGGCGTGGATCTCCAGGACCCGGGTCAGCTCGCCGCTCTGGCGCAGCCACTCGGTGACGTACTGCCTGGTCAGATGGGGCAGGCGGAAGACCACACCGCCGTCGTCGGCCTCCTCGGCGTGCAGCAGGCTCTTGTCCACCAGCCGCGCCAGCCGCTCCTCGACCTCTCCGGGCCCGGCGTCGGCGACGGAGGTCGCCGCGGCGAGGTCCACCCCCGAGCGGAACGCGGAGACGCGCCCGAGAAGCTCCTGGTCCCCGCCGTCCAGCCGGGTGAGCGACCAGGAGATCGCGCTGCGCATCCCGCAGTGCCGGGACAGCGTCTCGCCCCCGCTGGCGGAGAGGATGTCCAGGTCCCCGTCCAGTCCTTCGAGCACGCCCTGCGGCGACTTGGTCTTCATGCGCGCCGCCGCCAGCTCGATGGCCAGGGGCAGGCCGTCGGTGCGGCGGCACAGCCGGACCACCGCCTCGGCGTTGTCCGGGGTCAGGCGGAAGCCGGGGCGGGCGGCCTGGGCCCGGCGCAGGAACAGGCGCACCGACGGGACCGCCTCGCACTCCTCGGGGTCGTGGGCGGCCTCCAGGTCCGGGACGGGGAGCGGCGGGACCCGCACGACCTCTTCGCCGTAGGCCCCCAGCGGCTCGGGCGCCGCGATCATCACCGCGCCCCAGGAGCAGGCGGCGAGCGCCCCGGGCAGGGTCGCCCGCAGCTCCGGCAGGATCTCCTCGCACCCGTCCAGGACCAGCAGGAACCGCCCCGAGGGCGCGGCGCGGCCCGCCCCCTCGGGGGAGGCGGGGAAGACGTCCGCGATCGCCTCGTCGATCTCCGCCCGGGTCAGGCCGCCCGCGGCCTCCGCGGCCGTGCGCGGGTCGCCGCTCTCCTCGCAGACCTTGTCCAGCTCCACGACGAGCGTCCCGGCCTCGAAGAGGTCGGCGGCCCGGCCGAGCGCCGTCGTCACGAGCCTGCTCTTGCCGACGCCGACCGGCCCGGTGACGGTCAGGATCCGGACCGCCGGGTCGGCCAGTCTCCGGTACAGGTGGTCCAGTTCGTCCTCGCGCCCGACGAGGGGCGTCGGAAAATGCCGCCAGTGCGTCGTCCTCGGAATGGTGACCGAATCCGCCGCATCCGGCGCCGATCGCGCCATGGTGTCCATGTTCGGCTACTTCTCCCCGTCTTTGTAGCCTTCGCTCTTCGGTGTTCCGGGCGTGAGTCCGCATCCCCTGTGGCCGGGGTCGCCGCCGCCGGGGTCTCAAGGGCAGGGAGAGGCGGCATTCGGTGCGCAATTACCCGAACGCCCGTTATGTCCGCCCGGTATACGGAATGCTAGACGGCACCGGCAGGCGGGACAATATGACGAGATCATGAATCGGACCGGGTGTTCGTCCGCCCCTCCGCCCTTTCCCGAGCTGACAAACGCCCGGGGACCGGCCCCGCCCCGGCGTCGCCGACCCGCCACAATGCGGCCCATGCGAGCCGCATTCATCGAGGAGCTGGGGCCGCCCGGCGCCATCCGCGTCGGAGAGCTGCCCGACCCCCGTCCGGGCCCCGGCGACGTCCTGGTCGACGTGGAGTACGCCGGCGCCAACCACGTCGACACCTTCGTCCGGTCGGGCGCCTGGCGGACCCCCGTGGAGTTCCCCTTCGTGATCGGCCGCGACCTGGTGGGCACCGTCGCCTCGGCCGGGCCCGCCGCCCCCGGGTTCGCCCCCGGCGACCCGGTCTGGTGCCTGAGCATGGGGTACGGCGGCCGCCAGGGCGCCTGCGCCCAGCGCGCCGCGGTCCCCGCCGACCGCCTCTACCCCCTGCCCGCCGGGCTGGCCCCCGAGGACGCCGCGGCGCTCGCCCACCCGGCGGCGACCGCCTACCTGGCGCTCTTCGTCCACGGCCGGATGCGCCCCGGGGAGACGGTGGTGGTGGTCGGGGCCGGGGGCAACGTCGGCGGCGCCCTGGTGTCGCTGGCCGCCGACGCGGGCGCCCGGGTGGTCGCGGTGGCGAGCGCCCGCGACGCCGACCACGTCCGGGCGCTGGGGGCCGCGGCCGCGGTGGACTACCGGGCGCCCGACGCCGCCGAGCGGACCGCCCGCGCCTGCGACGGCGCCGACCTGTACATCGACGCGGCCGGCCGGAACGACCTGGAGCGGGCGATGGCGCTGCTGGCCCGCAGGGGGCGGGCCGTGCTGCTGGCCGGGATGGCGACCCGGCCGGTGCTCCCGGCCGGTCCGCTCTACATGCTGGACCGGACCGTCACCGGCTTCGCGATCTCCCAGGCGACCGTGCCGGAGCTCGC
>NZ_ANBH01000235.1:0-1836 GCF_000341185.1 Nocardiopsis chromatogenes YIM 90109 | reverse complement strand
CCGGCTCCGGCCCCGGCACCGCGAGGTGCTGCCGCTCGGCGCCGCCGCCGAGGTGCACCGCCGCCTGGAGGCGGGCGAGGGCGCGGGGCGCCGCTTCGTGCTGCGCACGGACGGGGACGCCGACCGCGCCCGGTGACGGCCCGCCGCTACCAGCCGCCCTCGGGGACCAGGCGCCGGATCCCGGGGGCGGCCGCCTCCAGGACGGTGCCGAACCAGGCGGAGAAGGGCTCGGCGGCGCGCAGGGCGGCGAGGCCGTCCGGGGCCACCAGCACGGTCTCGCCCACCTCGGCCGGGTCGGGGCGCGCGTCCGCGCCGATCCGGCCCGCGAACAGGTGGTTGAACTCCCGCTCCACCAGCCCCGTCCCGGTGTCGGTGAACGCGTAGTCGACCGTCCCGACCGCGCTCAGCGCCTCGGGCGCGGCACCGAGCTCCTCGACCGTCCGGCGCACCGCGGCCAGGAACGGGGGCTCGCCGGGCAGGGGGTGGCCGCAGCACGCGTTGGACCAGACCCCCGGCCAGTGGTATTTGCCCTGCGCACGCCGCTGCAGCAGCATCCTGCCGTCGCCGGAGAACAGGAAGACGGAGAAGGCCCGGTGCAGGGCGCCCGGCGGGCGGTGCGCGGCGATCTTCTCCGAGGTGGCGAGGGTACGGCCGTCCCGGTCGACGAGCTCCACCAGGATCGGGGTGTCGGTCACGGCTCCTCCGTCTTCTCCGCGGGCCGGGCGCACCGCCCGGCCCGCGCGGGTCACAGGGCGAGGCGGATCAGGTTGAAGGCCACCAGGCAGACGACGAGCACCCGGAACGCCTTGATGCCCAGGCTCCGGGCGGGCAGCGGGTCGCCGGTGCGCAGGAACCCGGCGTACTGGTGCAGCCGGACGGCGGCGAAGGGCAGCAGCGCGGCCGCGAACCAGGGGGTCACCGCGCCGGCGGCCACCGGCACCAGGACCACCAGCAGGTTGGCGGCGGTGAGGGCGCCCAGGAAGGCCTTGTTGCCGCGCTCGGAGGTGAGCACGGCGACGGTGCGGCGCCCCGCCGCGGCGTCGCCCTCCCGGTCGTTGGTGTTGGAGTATCCGGCGATGAGCAGCTGGCCGAACCCGAAGAGCAGGCCTTGGGCCAGCACGAGCACCGGAAGCTCTCCCGTCGCCAGGCCGTAGGGGGCGATCAGGAAGGCCGACGCGGAGAAGAGCAGGACGGCCTCCCCGAGGCCGTAGTAGCTCAGCTTCAGCCCCCAGGAGTACTGGACGCTGAGCGTGAGCAGCAGCGCCGTGACGGCCACGGCCCACAGCGCCGGATCGGGCGCCAGCAGCACGGCCGCCGCCCACCACAGGGCGCCCCAGGCCAGGCACGCGTACCCGTAGACCTCCGCCTGCCGCACCGACAGCTCGCCGGTGAGCAGGGGCTTGCGCTTGAGCGGCCGGAGCGCGGTGTTCTCGCTCCCGGCGTAGTTCGCGCTGTCGCTGCCGTCCTTCGCCCCGGTGACGTCGTCCAGGGTCATCACGGCGGACAGCACTCCGAGCATGCCCACGGCGAACAGGCCCAGGGCGGTCAGCGCCCCCGGCGAGGCGAGGCCCGCGGGGCCGAGGAGCGTGACGACGATGACGAGTGCGAGGTAGAAGTCCAGGACGAACTTGAACTTGATCAGTCGTGCGTAGCGGCCGAGGTGCTCCAGGAGGCCCGGCCGCGCCTGCGCGATTCCTTCGGGGGACGTGCTCACGATCGCTCCTCGGTGATCTCCTGGAAGCCTTCGGTCGTTCCCAGGGCCGAGGGGCCGCCTCCGACGGCGGGCCCCTCGGCCGCGGACTCTCAGCCGGCGACGGCCACGGACGGCTCGCCGGA
>NZ_ANBH01000234.1 GCF_000341185.1 Nocardiopsis chromatogenes YIM 90109 | reverse complement strand
CCGGCGTCAAGGTCGGCAAGACCCCCAGCGAGACGGCCAAGCTCGCGCGTGACCTCTTCTAGCACCGGCTAGCGCCCACGGGCGCATGCGCCGCCCCGCCCCGGGACCCCGGGGCGGGGCGCGCTCGTTCCCGGCCGCTTCTGCTGGCAGCATGGGCGGGGTGAGCGCGCCCAAGGAACCCTCCGACCGACGCGGGACCGACCACCGCCCGCTGTACACCGCGGGCGGGCTGGCCGCCGCCTGGGCGTCGGGCGTCGGCCTGGCCGTCCTGCTGACCCTCACCCTGGCCGGGTGGGTGGCCGCCCCGCACGACGCCTTCGGCAAGGAGATCGCCGACGTCGTGCGCACCGCCGTGCAGGCGTGGCTGGTGGCCCACCTGGTCGGGTTCGGCATCCCCGGCGGCGAGGTGATGATGCTGCCGCTGGGCCTGGTGGTGCTGCCCGGTGCGCTGCTGTACCGGGCCGGGCGCTGGCTGGCGCGCACCAGCGAGCTGCCCCGGCTGCGCCACATGTTCCGCGCCGCCGTGGCCCTGGCCGGGCCGTACGCGGCCGTCTCGGGCACGCTCGCGCTGGTCGCCCAGACCGAGGTGGTCCGCCCCAGCGTGCTGCAGGCACTGGTGGCCGGGTTCTCGCTGGCCTTCGTCGCCGGGGGGCTGGGCGTGCTCCGCCAGCAGCTCCGCGACAAGGGCATCCCGCTGCGCCGGATGCTGGAGCTGATGCCCGACCGCCCGCGCTCGCTCCTGGTCGGGACCTCCGGCGCCACCGCGGTGCTGCTGGCCGCCGGGACGGTGCTGTTCGCCTGCGGGCTGGCGTTCGGGTTCGGCGACGCCGCGGGGATCACCCGCGAGCTGGCCCCGGGCGCGGTCGGCGGCACACTGCTCTTCCTGGCCCAGCTCGCCTACCTGCCCAACGCGGTGGTGTTCGGCACCGCCTACGCGGTGGGGCCGGGCTTCACGGTGGGCACCGGCACCATGGTCGCCCCCACCGGGGTGGCGGTCGGTCCGCTCCCGGCGCTGCCGATGCTGGCGGCGCTGCCGGACAACGGCGCGGCCCCGGTGGCCTCCCTGGCGGCGCTGGCCGCCCCGTTCGCCGCCGGTGCGCTGGGCGGGGTGCTCACCCAGCGCAGCGCCCCCACCGTGGTGGGGGAGGCGGCGCCGCTGTGGGGGTTCGTGTGCGGGGTGGCCACCGGCCTGGTGCTCACCGCGCTGTCGCTGATGGCGGGCGGGCCGATCGGGGCCGACCGGCTGGCCGACGTGGGCCCGTCGGCGTGGCAGGTCGGGCTGATCACCGCCCTTGAGGTGGGCCTGGCGGCGGCGATCGCGGCCTGGCTGGCCAACTGGCGGCACTTCCGCAGATCGGCCGCTGAGCGGGTGCCAGAGCCCGAGCCCGCGGAGGCCGAGCCCGCGGAGCCCGGGCCCGCGGACGCGGCGGAGGAGGCCGGGGGCGCGGACGAGGGGCCGGACGAGGGGGACGGGAGGGCCCGGCGCCGCCGCCGGTTCCGGATGCCCCGGCTGCCGCGGCTCCGCAAGCGCCGCACCGCGGCCGGGCCCGACGAGGAGGACCCCGACGAGCTGTTCGGCATCACCTACGAGGCCGGACCGGACGAGGCCCCCGTCGAGGAGTCCAGCCGTCCCTGAGACCCGCCTCTAGACGGAGCCGAGGGAGGGAACCTCGTCCTCGGGGATGCCCGCGCGCTCCGACACCGCCGACCGCCAGGCGTCGTCGCACTGCTCCTGCGTGCTGACGGTCAGCGCGCGGGCCGAGCACTCCTGGTAGGCGGTGTACTCGTCCCAGAAGACGATGTACCCGGCGATGGCCGCCGCCGAGAACACCACGCCGATCCAGCCCAGCACCATGCTCAGCACCGCCCCCGGGGCGTGGCCGCTGTTCGCGCGGGCCGCCCGGCGGGCCTTGCGCCCCTGGTGGATGCCGAGCAGGGACAGGAGCACCCCGAAGGGGGGCAGCATCAGCCCGGCGGCGGACAGGAAGACCCCCCACAGGCCGCCCTTCTCCACGGTGGGAGGCTGACCGTCGGCGTGCGGCTGCGGGGACTGGTCGGTCAACGCGGGTCCTTTCCTCGGTCGGGCGGCTCGGGGGAGGCGCCGGTGTAGACGCTACCGGAGGAGGGGCGCGCTTACGGCCCCGGTCCCTCCGCCTCCGGGCTGGGAGGATAAGGTTGGGCCGTGCGGGAGCGCGCTGCCCTCCCGCACGTTCCGCCCTCATCACACCCGTGCCCGGATGCTGCGCGTTCCCAACGCGACCCCGGGCAGGGGCGGACCCGCGATCCCCTGAGGAGGCCCCACACTGTCGGCGCGAGTAGTCGTCCTCATCTCCGGGACGGGGAGCAATATGGCCGCGCTCCTCGAAGCGGCGGAGGACCCCGGGTACGGGGCCGCGGTCGTCGCGGTCGGATCGGACAGAGAGAACGCGGCGGGGCTGGCGCTGGCCGAGAAGGCCGGGGTGCCGGTGTTCGCCGAACCCTTCCGGGGCCGCGCCGAGCGCGCCGCCTGGAACGCGGACCTGGCCGCGCGCATCGCCTCCTACCGGCCCGACCTGGTGGTCTCGGCCGGTTTCATGCGCATCCTGGGCCGCGAGGTGATCGACGTGGCTCCGGTGGTCAACCTGCACCCCGCGCTGCTGCCGGCGTTCCCGGGCGCGCACGCCGTGCGCGACGCCCTCGCCCACGGGGTGCGGGTCACCGGGTCCACGGTGCACTTCGTCGACGAGGGAGTGGACACCGGGCCGATCATCGACCAGGTGGCGGTGCGGGTCGAGCCCGACGACGACGAGGCGTCGCTGCATGCGCGGATCAAGGCGGTGGAGTCCCGGCTGCTGGTGGAGACGGTGGGGCGGCTGGCCCGGGAGGGCTGGAGCCTGGAGGGGCGGCACGTGCGGCCCGGTGCGGCCCGCAACGAACGAGCGGAGGAGAACCGGTGACGCGGCAGGCCATTCGGCGCGCGCTGATCAGCGTTTACGACAAGACGGGGCTGGAGGAGCTGGGCACGGGCCTGGCCGAGGCCGGGGTGGAGATCGTCTCCACCGGGTCGACGGCGGCCCGCCTGGCCGCGGCCGGGGTGCCGGTGGTGCCGGTGGAGGAGGTGACCGGCTTCCCCGAGTGCCTGGACGGGCGGGTCAAGACGCTGCACCCGAAGGTGCACGCGGGCCTGCTGGCCGACCGGCGCCGCCCCGAGCACCGGGCCTCCCTGGAGGAGATGGGGGTGGCCCCCTTCGACCTGGTGGTGGTCAACCTCTACCCCTTCCGGGAGACGGTCGCCTCGGGCGCCTCCCCTCAGGAGTGCATCGAGAAGATCGACATCGGCGGCCCGTCGATGGTGCGGGCGGCCGCCAAGAACCACGCGAGCGCGGCCGTGGTGGTCGACCCGGCCCGTTACGGCGAGGTGCTGGAGGCGGTGCGCGCCGACGGGTTCGAGGAGGCCGCCCGCAGGCGGCTGGCGGCCCGGGCCTTCGCCCACACCGCCGCCTACGACGCGGCGGTGGCCGGGTGGTTCGCCGAGGAGTACGCCCCCGACGACACGGCCGGGGACACCGGCTGGCCGGACTTCCACGCCGCGGCCTACGAGCGCGCGGCCACCCTGCGCTACGGGGAGAACCCGCACCAGCGGGCGGCACTGTACGTCACCGGCGACCCGGCCGGGCCGGGCCTGGCGGGGGCCGAGCAGCTGCACGGCAAGGAGATGTCCTACAACAACTACGTCGACGCCGACGCGGCGCTGCGGGCCGCCTACGACTTCGACGAGCCGTGCACGGCGATCATCAAGCACGCCAACCCGTGCGGCATCGCGCTGGGCGCCGACATCGCCGAGGCGCACCTGAAGGCGCACGCCTGCGACCCGCTGTCGGCCTTCGGCGGGGTGGTGGCCGTCAACCGCCCGGTGACCGCCCGCATGGCCGAGCAGCTCGCCGACATCTTCACCGAGGTGGTGGCCGCCCCCGCGTTCGAGGAGGGGGCGCTGGAGCTGCTCACCCGCAAGAAGAACGTGCGGCTGCTGGCGGTGGCCGCCCCGGACCGCGCCGCCCGGGCCGAGGCCCGGCAGATCAGCGGCGGGCTGCTGCTGCAGTCGGCGGACGCGCTGGACGCCCCCGGCGACGTCCCGGAGGGCTGGGAGCTGCGCACCGGCGCCCCGGCCGACGCGGCGGCCCTGGCCGACCTGGCGTTCGCCTGGCGGGCGGTGCGCGCGGTCAAGTCCAACGCGATCCTGCTGGCCGCCGACCGGGCCACGGTCGGCGTGGGGATGGGCCAGGTGAACCGGGTGGACTCGGTGAAGCTGGCGGTGTCCCGGGCGGGGGAGGACCGGGTGGGCGGCTCGGTGGCCGCCAGCGACGCCTTCTTCCCCTTCCCCGACGGCTTGGAGGCGCTGGCCGAGGCCGGCGTGCGGGCCGTCGTCCAGCCGGGCGGGTCGGTGCGCGACGACGAGGTCGCGGCCGCCGCCGAACGGCACGGCGTGACGATGTACTTCACCGGCACGCGGCACTTCTTCCACTGAGAACCCCCCGAGGGGGAACGGAGGCGACGGCATGAGCGCACAGGTGCTGGACGGAAAGGCCACCGCGGCCAAGATCCGGGCGGAGCTCGCCGGGCGGGTGGCGGCCCTCAAGGAGAAGGGGGTGCACCCGGGCCTGGGCACGGTCCTGGTGGGGGACGACCCGGGCAGCCGCTCCTACGTGGCGGGCAAGCACCGCGACTGCGCGGAGGTGGGCATCGCGAGCATCCGCCGCGACCTGCCCGCCACCGCCACCCAGGCGGAGGTGGAGGCGGCCGTGGCCGAGCTCAACGCCGACCCGGCGTGCACCGGCTACATCGTGCAGCTCCCCCTTCCCAAGGGGCTGGACGAGAACCGGGTGCTCGGGCTCATCGATCCGGCCAAGGACGCCGACGGGCTGCAGCCGGCGAATCTGGGCCGCCTGGTGCTGATGGAGCAGGCCCCGCTGCCGTGCACCCCGCGCGGCATCATCGACCTGCTCACCCGGTACGGGGTGGAGCTGGACGGCGCCGAGGTGGTGGTCGTGGGGCGCGGGGTGACCGTGGGCCGCCCGCTGGGGCTGCTGCTGACCCGGCGCAGCGAGAACGCGACGGTGACGCTGTGCCACACCGGCACGCGGGACCTGGCCGCGCACACCCGCCGCGCCGACGTGGTGGTGGCCGCGGCCGGGAAGCCGGGGCTGGTCACCGGCGACATGGTCAAGCCGGGGGCGGCCGTGCTGGACGTGGGCGTGAGCCGCACCGACCAGGGGATCGCCGGGGACGTGGCCCCGGACGTGTGGGACACGGCCGGGTCGGTCTCCCCGAACCCGGGCGGCGTGGGCCCGATGACCCGGGCGATGCTGCTGGTCAACGTGGTCGAGGCGGCCGAGCGCGCGGCGGCTTAGGGCCGTCCACCGGGAGCCGGGGCCGGTCGCCGTACCGGCCCCGGCGGGCTCAGCCCGCCTTGCGTTCGCGGTCCCCGGCGGGCATGGGGCGCACCAGGCCCAGGGCGACGACCTCGTTGGCCAGCCGCGTGCGGCGGTTGGGCCCCTCGGGGATGCGGAACTTCTGGTAGAGCCGGAGCAGGTGCTGCTTGACCGCCGCCTCGGTGACCACCAGGTCCTCGGCGATCTCGCGGGCGGTCGCGGGGGAGACGAACGCCTCGTCGGACAGGGCGGGGCGGCACAGCGAGGTGAGGACGTCCAGCTCGCGGCGGGTCAGCTCGGGGGCCGCGCCGCGGCGCAGCTCGACGTCGGGGTGCAGGTCCTCGCGGGGCAGCCCGCCGATCTTGCAGCGGGCCGACCCGAAGCTGACGACGTCGCCCTCCTCCAGGACGCGCCGGGCGATGGGGCGGCCGTTGACCCGGGTGCCGTTGCGCGACAGGCCGAGGTCGACGACGTAGACGTAGGGGCCGCGGCGCACCAGTTCGGCGTGCAGTTGGGAGACGCTGGGGTCGGAGAGGCGGATGTCGGCGCCCTCACCGCGGCCGACCGTGGTCACCTCGGCGGTGACGCGGCAGACGTCCCCGGTCTCCTCGACCCTGATGTAGGGCCCGTCCACGGTTCTTCCTCCCGTTGTGGGGCGTGGCCGTTGGGACGGTGCGCGGTTGACGTGCTGAGTGGGGTTCATGGGGGGCTGTCCTCGCTCACCGTGGCACTCGTCTCCTGGTTGGTTACCCGGGGCCTGTCGGTTCTACGCGCTTACTCCCCCGTTAGACACCTATCGCGGCAGGTTTACGCCCATTGCCGGAGATCGGGACGATGGGGCGCGGCGTCGGCCGGGGCCCGATACGGTGCGGCGTGGGACGTCCGCGTGGGGGGACTCACTAGACTGGTTCCGCGGTGGCCAGTCACGATGGGTGTTCATTGACGGTTCGCTCGCCCGTGGCCCCACGTCTCCTCCGGGTTTCGGTCATGCCGCCGCGGCCGTTGGCCGGAGTGCGCCATTCGGGGCGCCGTCCCGTGCCGCAGTCCCCGCGATCGGTGCGTTGGAGCGTGAGGTAATCGGTGAGCCGGAATTCGGTGGAGGCAGCGGTCGCAGCCGAGGAGCAGGGACAGGGGCCGACCGGGCCCGGGGAGGACGCGCCGTCCCCGGAGGCGCCCGGCTGGCTCGCCCAGGTCCCCTACTTCCTGGTGCTCGCCACCATGGCGGCGGGCATCGTTGTGGTGGCGGCGGCCTACTTCAAGCGCGGCCCCGCGATCATCGCCGGGGCGCTGCTGCTGGCGGCGCTGCTGCGCTACGTGCTGCCCGAGGACCGCGTCGGCATGCTGGCCGTGCGCGGGCGCTGGTTCGACATCGCCACCGCGCTGGGGCTGGCCGCGGCGCTGGTGGTCCTGGCGTGGGTGGCGCCCGCCCTGAGCTCCTGAGCGTCTAATAAGCTTGATATCGAGATATCGCGTAGAGTTCGGCGCGGCCGCCGGCCACCGCGACGCCCTTTGCCGCGCGACGGCCTGCCGACACGAAGGGACAGCCACACAGCCATGGCCAAGATCAAGGTTGAGAACCCCGTAGTAGAGCTCGACGGCGACGAAATGACCCGGATCATCTGGTCCTTCATCAAGGACCGCCTGATCCTGCCCTACCTGGACGTCGACCTGAAGTACTACGACCTGGGCATCGAGGAGCGCGACCGCACCGACGACCAGGTCACCGTCGACGCGGCCAACGCCATCAAGGAGCACGGGGTCGGCGTCAAGTGCGCCACCATCACCCCGGACGAGGCCCGGGTCGAGGAGTTCGACCTGAAGAAGATGTGGCGCTCGCCCAACGGCACGATCCGCAACATCCTGGGCGGCGTCGTCTTCCGTGAGCCGATCATCTGCCAGAACGTCCCGCGCCTGGTGCCCGGGTGGACCCAGCCGATCATCATCGGCCGCCACGCCCACGGCGACCAGTACAAGGCCAGCGACTTCAAGGTCCCCGGCCCCGGCACGGTCACCATCACCTACACGCCCGACGAGGGCGGCGAGCCCGTGGAGATGGAGGTCGCGCGCTTCCCCGAGGGCGGCGGCGTGGCCATGGGCATGTACAACTACCGCAGGTCCATCGAGGACTTCGCGCGCGCCAGCCTCAACTACGGCCTGGACCGCGGCTACCCGGTGTACATGTCCACCAAGAACACGATCCTCAAGGCCTACGACGGCATGTTCAAGGACGTGTTCCAGGAGATCTACGACACCGAGTTCAAGCAGAAGTTCGAGGCCGCCGGCCTGACCTACGAGCACCGGCTGATCGACGACATGGTCGCCGCCGCGCTCAAGTGGGAGGGCGGCTACGTCTGGGCCTGCAAGAACTACGACGGCGACGTGCAGTCCGACACGGTCGCCCAGGGCTTCGGGTCGCTGGGCCTGATGACCTCGGTGCTGCGCACCGCCGACGGCCGGACCGTCGAGGCCGAGGCCGCGCACGGCACGGTCACCCGCCACTACCGCCAGCACCAGCAGGGCAAGCCGACCTCCACCAACCCGATCGCGTCCATCTTCGCCTGGACGCGCGGCCTGGAGCACCGCGGCAGGCTGGACTCGACCCCGAAGGTCACCGAGTTCGCCGACACGCTGGAGCGCGTGGTCATCGACACCGTCGAGGGCGGCCAGATGACCAAGGACCTGGCGCTGCTGGTCGGCGGCGACCAGGAGTGGCTCACCACCGAGCAGTTCCTCGCCGCGCTCGACGAGAACCTGCAGAAGCGCCTGGCCTGAGGCCGCGCGCCCAGCGGCCCCGCCGGGGAGCCCGGCGGGGCCGCTTGCGCGTTCCGCCTGCGCACGCGCTCCCGCGCTGTCAGGATGGAGCCGCGGGTCCGGGACCGGGTTCCCGTGCGGGGTGCGGCGAAGGCCACAGCCGTACCGTTCGCGAAGTTTGCGAGCATTGCGTAGAGTTATACGTGTTCGGAGGGGCCGGAACCGGCCGGTCCGGACACCGCAGGCCGACGTGCCGGCCGTGCGCCCGCTGGGGGGTAGGCGCGCGCGGTGCGGAACGTCACCAGAAGGGCCCACCGCCTCCGGGCGGTGGGCCCTTCGCCTTTTCCGGGGCCGGACGCGGGCCGGGGCTCAGTCCCGCAGGACCTCCTCCGGGATCTCCTGCCCCTGGCGCATCGCCGCGAACATCGTCTCCGAGGCGTTCTCGTCCCACACCACCACGCTGCCGACGTCGAGCGTGGGCGTCGACCCGACCGGGACGGAGGTGGTCGTGGGGTCCTCGCGCATCGCCATCGCCATGCCGCCCAGGTCCATCAGCGAGTCGCCCTCGTCCACCTCGAAGGTCTCGGTGCCCTCCCGCACCAGCGGGACCGAGCGGAACGGGTTGGCCAGCGTCGAGGTGTCGGTCGCCTTGGAGATCAGGGCGCTGAAGAACTCGCGCTGGCGCTGGATGCGGTCCAGGTCGGCGCGGGCCGTGGCGCGGGTGCGCACGTACCCCAGCGCGGTCGCGCCGTCCATCTCCTGGCACCCGGCCTCGATGTCCAGCCCGGCCTTGGGGTCCTCCATCGCCTCCTCGGGGCACATCTCCACCCCGCCGACCGCGTCCACGATGTCGACGAACCCGCCGAGGCCGATCTCCACGTAGTGGTCGATGCGCACCCCGGAGGACTGCTCGAAGGTCTGGACCAGGGTGCTCGGCCCGCCGCCCAGCGCCTCGGAGAAGGCCGCGTTGATCTTGTTCCGGCCGATGCCGGGGATGTCCACATAGGAGTCGCGCGGCACGCTGATGATGGAGGGGCGCCCGTCCTCGGGCACGTACACCACCATGATCGTGTCGGTGCGCTTGCCCTCGGCGCGGCCGGTGCGCAGGTCCTGGAGCTCGTCGTCGCTGAGGTCCTTGCGGCTGTCCGAGCCGACCACCATGTAGGTGGTGCCCGGCTGCTCCTCGGGGCGCCCGTCGGCGGCCGGCATCGCCTCGACGCGGACCAGGCGCCCGTTGGCCCACACATAGAACCCGACGGCGAACACCAGCGGCGCCACGACCAGCAGGGCCAGCACCGCGCCGGTGACCCTCAGCGCGCGGCGGCGGCGCTGCTCACGCGACTGCCGCCGCTTGCGCGCGGCGCCGGTGCCGTCGTAGACCCGGCCCGGGGGCAGGTCCTTGCGCCTGCGCCCTTCGCCGCCCTTCGCCGAGCCCGAAGAGGACCGCCGCTCCGGGCGGTACATCTTCTCGATCTCGTCGTACCCGCCGGAGCCGGAGCGCCGGAAGACCCCGGTGCGCTGGGAGTCGTCGTCTCGGCCGTGGACCATTGTTCAGTTCGCCCGTTCCCGTCGTTCGCCTCTCGCCTGTACCGACGCGGCCGATCGCCGTGCGGTTCGGCCCCACGCCCCGGTATGACGGATCTCACCCTACGGCCGTGTCAACCGGCGTCTACCGCAACCGGCGGGCGCCCGCGGCCGGGAGGGCGGTGCGGATCCGGGGGGAGCGCTCCTCCAGTGCGGTGCGGACGGCCTCGGCGACCGCCCCGGCGCGCTCGGCGGGCACCAGTGCGACCGCGCAGGCGCCGGAGCCGCCGGTCATCCGGGCGCCTCGCGCGCCAGAGCCTACGGCCCGCTCCACCGCCAGGTCCAGCTCGGGGGCGGACATCCCGAAATGGTCGCGCACGGACAGATGGGAGGCGGTGAGCACCGCGCCGATGTCGCCGAGCGCCCCGGCCCGCATCAGGCCCGCGACGGCGCTGAGCCGGTTGTCCTCGGTGACGGCGTGCCGCACGCGGCTGCGCAGCGCCGGGTCGCGCAGCCGCCGCAGGGCCCCCGCCAGGTCCTCGACCTCGCGCAGGGAGGACACCCCGAGGCGGGACGCGGCGCGGGCGCACTCGGCCCGGCGCCGGGACAGGGGCACGGGGGGAGCGGAACGGGTGTCGGCGATGAGCAGCCGCAGCCCGGCGGCTTCGAGGTCGAAGGGGAAGGCGCGGGTGCGCCCGGTGCGCCGGTCCAGCCGCAGGGCGGTGCCCTCGGCGAAGGGCAGGGCGGTGTCCCCGGCGCCCAGGACGGGGCGCAGCGCCTCCTCCAGGGCCTCCCGTCCGCCCAGGGCGGCCGGGGCGGGCAGGTCGGTGTCGATCAGGACGCGGGCGCCCGCGGACCGGTGGCCGGCGGTCCCGGCCAGGGCGGTCGGCAGGGGCAGCGGCGTGTCCGGGTCCCGGGCGTGGCGCAGCTCCACTGCGCCGTCCTCGGCGGGCGCCCAGGCGAGGTGGACGCCCCAGGGGAGGGCGGCCAGGAGGACGGGGGAGTCCTCCCCGCCCGGCTCCCCCATGAGGGCGACGCGCCCGGGGGCGAACCGCGCGCCCGCCGGGGCGCCTCCGTAGAGGTCGGCGAAGGCGGCCGCCAGGGCGCCGGTGGCGACGTCGTCGGCCACGGGCCACTCCGGTTCTGCGGCCGTGCGGTCCCGGCCGTTCAGGAGGCGTCTGAAGAGCTTCACAGTGCCCTCATTGTGCCGTGCGCGTGGCCCGCTTCCGCGCCCCGCGCCGCTCCGGCTACGCTCGGTCCACCACTGCGGACGTTCCGGGAGGTGAGGCGGCGATCGTGGAGGAGACGGGCACCGTCCGCGGCGCGGTCGGGCGGGCCAAGGACGAGGCGCGGCACCTGAAGCGGCGCGGCATGGACGCCTATTGGGGGCTGCGCCGCCGGCACCCGTGGTTCGACCACATCGTGCGGGCCGCCGAGCGCTACTCCGACCAGGACGGCAGCCGCCTGGCCGCCTCGGTCACCTACTTCGCCTTCCTGTCCTTCTTCCCGCTGATCGCCCTGGCCTTCGCCGTGGTCGGCTACGTCGCCGAGTTCGACCCCGGCGCCCGCGACTACCTCGACACCGCCATCAACGACCTGCTCCCCGGGCTGTCGGCGGAGCTGCCCATCGACCAGATCGCGCAGGCCCGCACCGGCGCCTCCGTGATCGGCCTTCTGGGCCTGCTCTACGCCGGGCTGGGCGCCGTCGGGCAGCTGCGCGCCGCCCTGCACCGCATCTGGCTGAAGAACCCCTCCGACGGGCCCAACGTCGTCCTGGCCAAACTCCAGGACACGGCGGTGATGGCGGTGCTGGGCACCGCCCTGCTGGCCTCGGTGGCGCTCACCAGCGTCTCCCAGGCGGCCACCCGCTGGGCGCTGGCCTGGGTGGAGTTGGACGGCTCGGTGGCCGCGGTGGCCGCGACCCGCCTGCTGGCGGTGGCCATCGCCGTCGCCGCCGACACCCTCATCTTCCTGGTGGTCTTCTCCCGGCTGTCCGGCACCCGCCGCCCCTGGCGGATGCTGTGGCGCGGGGCGCTGCTGGCCGCCGCCGCGTT
>NZ_ANBH01000233.1 GCF_000341185.1 Nocardiopsis chromatogenes YIM 90109 | reverse complement strand
GCCCGCCCCCCGCCGCCCCTGGCGGATGCTGTGGCGCGGGGCGCTGCTGGCCGCCGCCGCGTTCGAGGTGCTCAAGTCGGCGGGAGCGCTGCTGATCGCCGGGACGTTGAACAACCCGGTCTACGCCTCCTTCGCGGTCCTGGTCGGGCTGCTGGTGTGGATGAACATCGTGCTGCGCGCCGTCATGTTCGCCGCCGCCTGGACCGCCACCTGGCTCCCGGTCCCGCCGCCCTACCAGGGGGCCGTCCCGCTCGACCTGCCGGTCGGGCTGGACCCGGCCGAACCCGGCCGCAGCGCGGTCCGCCCCGCCGACGGCGTGCACGGCGCCGCCGTGCTCCCGGCCCGCCCCACCGCCGAGGCGCTGGCCCGCTCGCGCGCCCTGA
>NZ_ANBH01000232.1 GCF_000341185.1 Nocardiopsis chromatogenes YIM 90109 | reverse complement strand
CGCGCCCCCCGCCACGGGCACCGCGGCGGCCGTGTTCTGGATCCGCCGGACCCGCAGGGCCCAGGACGAGTACCGTTGATGAGACGCACGAGGACGGGCGGGTTGCGGATCGGCGGCCCCGGGGATGAAGGTCCCACTGCGCCGGTGAGCGCGCCGGCCGGACCCCTGCTCGGAGGTTGCCCGTGGCCATCGAATTCAACGCCTCTGACCGGACCACCCTGGGCGTGGAGTGGGAACTCCAGCTCGTCGACGTCCGCACCCGCCACCTGCGCCAGGAGGCCCAGCAGGTGCTGGCCGACCTGCCCGACCTGAGCCGCGGCCCGGGGCGCCCCCCGCTGCGGCACGAGCTCATGCAGTGCACCGTCGAGGTGGTGACGGGGGTGTGCGAGACCGTGGAGGAGGCCATGGCCGACCTCCAGGGCAGCGCGGACCGCCTGCAGGCCGTGCTGGAGCCCCGCAGGGCGGCCGCGATGTGCGCGGGCACCCACCCGGTCGACGACTGGCGCGACCAGACCCTGGCCCCGGTGCAGCGCTACGGCGAGCTGATCGAGCAGATGCAGTGGCTGGCCCGGCGCATCCTCACCTTCGGCGTGCACGTCCACGTGGGCGTGCGGTCCAAGGACAAGGCGGTGCCGATCGTCAACGCCCTGGCGGGGTACCTGCCGCACTTCCTGGCGCTGACCGCCTCCAGCCCCTACTGGAGCGGCCACGACACCGGGCTGGCCTCGGCCCGGTCGATCGTCTTCGGCGCGCTGCCGACCTCCGGCCCGCCGCCGCTGCTGGACGACTGGACGGCTTTCGAGGAATACATGGAGACGCTGCTGCGCGCCGGTACCATCGCCAGTATCAAGGAAGTGTGGTGGGACGTCCGCCCGCACCCGGACTACGGCACCATCGAGATCCGGATGTTCGACGGGATCCCCACCCTGCGCGAGGTCGGCATGGCCGCCGCCCTCTCGCAGAGCCTCGTCCGCCTGTTCGACCAGCAGATCGACCGGGGCTACGGGCTTCCCCGCCCGCCCGCCTGGGTGGTCACGGACAACAAGTGGCGCGCCACCCGGTACGGTCTGGACGCGCGCGTGATCACCGACGGGCGCGGGTCCACCGTCCCGCTGCGGGACGACCTGTACGAGCTCGTGCGCGAGCTCGGACCGGTGGCCGCGCGCCTGGGCTGCGCCGAGGAGCTGGACGCGGTCTCCGAAGTGCTCGACAAGGGCGCCTCCTATGAGCGGCAGCGCGCGATCGTGCGCGAGGGGGGCACCCTCAACGACGTCGTGGACGCGCTCGCCGAGGAGTTCCGCACCGGGACCCCCGGCGGCGGGTAGCCGCGGCGCGACCACCCACGACGATCCACGACCGACGACGACAGGGGGCCCAACGCATGCAGGGGCGTGATCTGGCGGACCAGATGGCCGCGTTTCTCGCGCGCGGTGAACGCGGGCTCGTCGAGTTCCGGCGGGACCTGCACATGCACCCCGAGCTGGCGTTCGCCGAGACCCGGACCACCCAGCGGGTGGAGGAGCGGCTGCGCTCGGCCGGGCTGGAGCCCGAGAGGCTCCCGGACGGCACCGGGCTGGTGTGCGACATCGGTTCCGGCGGGCCCACGGTGGCGCTGCGCGGCGACATCGACGCGCTGCCGCTGACCGACGAGAAGACCGGCGTTCCCTACCGGTCCACCGTTCCGGGCGCGGCGCACGCCTGCGGGCACGACGTGCACACCACCGCGCTGCTGGGGGCGGGGCTGTTCCTGGCCCAGCAGGCCCGGGCCGGGGCGCTCCCCGGCCGGGTGCGGCTGCTGTTCCAGCCGGCCGAGGAGCTGCCGGGCGGCGCCCGCGCGGTGATCGGGGCCGGGGCGCTGGAGGGGGTGGACCGGATCTTCGCCCTGCACTGCGACCCGCGCCTGCTCTGGGGACAGGTGGGGCTGCGGGTCGGACCGATCACCGCCGCCTGCGACCAGCTGGCGGTGCGGCTGTCGGGGCCGGGCGGGCACACCGCCCGGCCCCACCTGACCAGCGACCTGGTGTACGCGCTGGGCAAGGTGGTCACCGAGCTCCCGGCGGCGCTGTCGCGCCGGGTGGACCCGCGGGCCGGGTTCAGCCTGGTGTGGGGGCGGGTGAGCGCCGGGTCGGCGCCCAACGTCATCCCGGACGACGCGGTGGCCGAGGGCACGGTGCGCTGCCTGGACGACGACGCCTGGCACGCGGCGCCGGACGTGGTCAAGGAGCTGGTGGAGTCGGTGGTCGGGGGCTACCGGGCCACCGCCGAGGTGGACTACCGGCGGGGCGTGCCGCCGACGGTGAACGAGGCGGAGAGCGTGCGCATGCTGCGCGACGCGGTCGGCCAGGCGCTGGGGCCCGAGGCGGTGGCGTCCACCCCGCAGAGCCTGGGCGGCGAGGACTTCGCCTGGTACCTGGAGCACGTGCCGGGGGCGCTGGCGCGGCTGGGCACCCACCCGCCGGACGCGGCGGGGCCCATGCTGGACCTGCACCGGGGCACCTTCGATGTGGACGAGCGCGCCATCGGCACCGGGGTGCGGGTGTTCGTCTCGGCGGCGCTGACGGCCCTGTGGGAGGGCTCGCGGCCGGGCGGGCGGGGCGCCGCCGCCGACGACGCGCTGGGCGATGCGGCGCTGATGTAGGCGGGGGAGGGGGCCGGGCGTGCCCGACCTGCGCGTTCGCCCCGGTCCCCCCATGCGGTAAGACTGGTCGTGTGGGAGATGACGGAAAACCCCTGACCGCGACGGTGCCGCGGGTCCTCGCCTGGATCTGGATCGGCATCGCCGCGCTCTTGCTGCTCGACCTCGCGTTCAACGGCTCCGACGCGGCCTCGCTGGTCGCCGCCGGGGTGCTGTTGCTGACCGTCGGCGGCGCCTACGTGATGTGGCTGCGCCCCCGGATCGTCCCGGGGGAGGAGGGGGTGCGGGTGGTCAACCCGCTGCGCGAGACCCTCGTCCCGTGGTCCGAGTTCACCTGGGCCGACGTGACCGACGTGGTGCGCGTCCACGCGGGCGGGACCGTCGTGCGCTCGTGGGCCCTGCGCGAGACCAAGCGCTCCAAGGTCCGGGAGAACCTGCGCCGGGCCAACGGCTACTCCGACGCCGATCCGATCGCCGAGTCCGACCCGCGCGACCTGCGCCCCGCCGAGCTGCACGCCAAGCGCCTGCGGGAGATCGCCGAGCGCCGCAAGGCGAAGCCCTCGGACGGCGGGGCCGCGCGCACCGCCGGCGGTGTGGTCACCGCGGTGTCCCCGGACGCGGTCGCGGCGCTCGCCGTCCCGGTCGTCCTCCTCGCGGTGGTCGCCCTGCTGCTCTGAGGCCGGCGGGCCGCGGCACCGATCCGGATGTTCTCAGGGGAGCCCTTCGGGGCTCCCCTCTTTCGTCATGTTCCGGCACGCGCACGCACCCGCGGTGAACGCGTGTGCCGCGGGGGACTTGACGGGGCGCCGCGCACCTGATTAGGTAAGGCATGCCTAAGGAGAACGGGCGGGGCTCCGGGGATCGCGCGGAACCCCGGAGCCCCTCCGCCCCTCCCCGGGCGCTGCGGGTCAACTGAATAGCGGGATCGCGCGGCGGTGCGGATCGCCACCCGCCCCCCACGCGCGATCGGTGCACATGGGTCCCGCCGAGGCGGCCGGACGCGTCGTCATCCCCGGCCTCGGGATGCTGCTCGCCACGCAGCGCCGACGGCCCCCGGCGGGCCCGTACAGGGCACCCCTCCGACGGGAGGGGCGCCGTTCCCCAGCGCGGAGGGGAGCGGCGCCCCTCCCGGCCTCTGTGCGCCCGCCCCCCGGCCCTACGCCCGCATCAGCACGGTGTTCAGCAGCTCGCCCAGCCGCTGGGTGTGGCGCCGCACCGCCTCCAGGGCGGCGTCCGGGTCGAAGGGCTCGAACACCCCGCCCACCGCGTCGTTGCTCACCGTCGCCAGGCCCATCACCTCGGCCTCCATCTCGACCGCGGCGATGGCCTCCAGCGCCAGCGAGCGCCCGACCAGGTCGGCCCCGGAGGTGCGGAGCATCCCCAGCTCGGCCGGGGTCATCAGCTCCGGCCCGGTCACCTCCGCGTACACCCCCTCGGCCAGCGACGGGTCGGCGTCGGCGGCGATGCCCCGCAGCCGCGCCGAGTAGGCCCGCGACAGGTCGGTGAAGTCCGGCCCGGTCAGCGGCGAGGCGCCGGTCAGGTTGATGTGGTCGCGCACCAGGATCGGCTCGCCCACCGCGTAGTCCGTGCGCAGCGACCCCGCCGAGCCGGTGAGCACCACGACCGGGGCGCCCGCGGCGATGACGGTGCGCACCGGGTGCACCACCGCCATCGGGTCGTGCGCCTCGCCCAGGTGCACGCGGCCGCAGAGCACGGCGACCCGCTTGGCCCCCACCCACAGGGTGCGCAGCCGCCCCGAGTGGCCCGGCGCGGTCGGCGCGGCGAACCCCGGCAGCTCGGCGGCGTCCAGCTCGATGTCGGGCGTCCCCAGGTGGTCCGCCACGTCGGTCCAGCCCGAGCCGAGCACGACGAGCGCGTCGTAGCCGTCGGCGCCGGTGCGGGACTTCAGCTCCTTCGCCGCCGCGGCGGCCTGCTCCTTCGCGTCGGCCGTCGTGACCACGGGGCGGTCTTGCGTGGATTCGCTCACATCTCCGGAGCGTACCCCTGTGCTTCCGATTTGTTACTGAGCGCAACGCCGGGGTGTGTATCACGGACACCGGGTGCGGTGTCCGGGGCGGGCGGGGCGCCGCCCCGTGCTCCGCCGGGTGCGCGGGGGAGGGGAGCCGCGGAGAATCCGCCCCTGACCATGGCGGACAATGGAGGTGCGACAGGAGGGCGGACATCCGGGCGACAGGGCGCCGGAGTGGTGCCGCGCGCCAACGCGCCGCGAAGGAGTGGAACAGACGTGACGAAGGTCGTGATCATCGGGGGCGGCCCCGGCGGGTACGAGGCGGCCCTGGTCGCCGCCCAGTTGGGTGCGGACGTGACCGTGGTCGAGCGGGACGGGGTCGGCGGCGCGTGCGTCCTGACCGACTGCGTGCCCTCCAAGACGATGATCGCCACGTCGGTCCGGTCGACCTACGTCAAGGACGCCGGACGGCTCGGCCTGACCATCAACTCCGGCGAGGACTGCAAGGTCGGGGTGGACCTGGCCGCGGTCAACGCCCGGGTCAAGCGGCTGGCGCGGGCCCAGTCCGAGGACACCGCCGCCCGGCTGCTCAAGGAGGGCGTGCGGACCGTCAGCGGGGAGGCCCGCCTGGTCGACCCGCACATCATCGCCGTGGGACAGGAGCGCCTGCACGCCGACGTGGTGCTGCTGGCCACCGGCGCCCACCCGCGCGAGCTGCCCACCGCCCGCCCCGACGGCGAGCGCATCCTCACCTGGCGCCACCTGTACGACCTGGAGGAGATGCCCGAGCACCTGGTCGTGGTCGGCTCGGGCGTCACCGGCGCCGAGTTCGCCAACGCCTACACCGGCCTGGGCGCCGAGGTCAGCCTGGTCTCCTCGCGCGACCGGGTGATGCCCACCCAGGACGCCGACGCCGCCGAGGTGCTGGAGGGGGTCTTCCGCCGCCGGGGCATGCAGGTGCTCGGCAACACCCGCGCCGAGTCGGTGGTCAACACCGGCGACGGCGTGCGGGTCACCCTCTCCGACGGGCGGACCGTGGAGGGCAGCCACTGCCTGATGACGGTCGGGATGATCCCCAACACGGCCGGGATCGGCCTGGAGGAGGCCGGGGTGCGCCTGGACGGCGGCGGCTTCGTGCAGGTCGACCGGGTCTCGCGCACCTCCACCCCGGGCGTGTACGCGGCCGGGGACTGCACCGGGGTGAACATGCTCGCCTCGGTGGCCGCGATGCAGGGGCGCATCGCCATGTGGCACGCCCTGGGCGAGGCGGTCTCCCCGCTGAAGCTGTCCACGGTCGCCGCGACCGTGTTCACCAACCCCGAGCTGGCCTCGGTCGGCGCCACCGAGGAGGACGTGCGCAGCGGCAAGGTGGACGCGCGCATCGTGAACCTGCCCCTGGACACCAACCCGCGGGCGAAGATGGGCGGCAGCAAGGACGGCTTCGTCAAGCTGATCTGCCGCCGGCACACCGGCATCGTGCTGGGCGGGGTCATCGTCGGCCCGCGCGCGAGCGAGCTGATCCTGGGGGTGTCCATCGCGGTGCAGCAGCGCCTGACGGTGGACGAGATCGCGCACACCTTCGCGGTCTACCCGTCGCTGTCGGGCAGCGTCACCGAGGCGGCGCGCTCGCTGATGCAGGCCTCTCCCGAGTAGGACAGGGAAGGGCCCACGGCGGAGGCCGTGGGCCCTTGCGCGTGCCGGGGAGGCGGGGGCCTAGAAGTCGAAGCCCCCGAAGTCCATGTCGCCGCCGAAGTCCCCGCCGAAGTCGCCTCCGCCGAGGTCCTCGCCGCCGCCCATGTCACCGCCCATGTCGCCCATCCCGGCGCCCATCATGGACCCCATCATCGAGCCCATCATCATGCCGGAGAACATGCCCATCATCATGCTCATGCCGAAGTAGCCGCCCGCGTAGGGGGCGTAGGCCGGGCCCGCGTCGTAGTAGGGGCGGCGCTCGCCGTCCACCTCGACCAGGCGCACGTCCGGGTCGTGCCCGCTGAGCACGGCCCTGGTGCACACCGCGCAGGCCGGGACCGCGCGCACGGCGCCGCCCGGGGGCGCCCACTGCACGTCCTGCTCGGAGGGGCCGTGCTGCGGGTTGAAGAAGCAGGGCTGGCGCCGGTCGGGCACCGGGTCGCCGTTCATCCGCGCCCGGGTGGCGACCATGTAGTACCGGCCGTCCTCCAGGGCGTTGGTGACCTGCTGGATGTCCTGCGGTTCGCGGATGCCGTCCAGCGTGGCCTTGGCCCGGTCGTAGGAGTCCATGGCGTGGCCGTAGTCGGTGCGGGTGGCCTCGTCCACCTGGGACATGTCGATCTCCAGGCGGGCGATGTCCTCGCCGAGCCGGACGACGTCCTCCTGGGCCATCTGCTTGATCTCCGCGAGCTGCTTGGCCTTCTCGGCCGCGCGCTTCTTGCGCGAGCTGTAGATGAAGTAGCCGCCGCCCGCCACCGCGAGCACCAGGATGCCCAGGAACGCGGCGCCGAACATGCCCGAGGCGGCCGCGTCGCCCTCCTGCTCGGCCACCGCGTCGGGGATGGCCGCGAGCGCGTCGACCGGGGTCGGGGCGCTGGGCATGTTGGAGGAGATCTGGTTGAGCTCGGACTGGTCCAGGTTGGGCGAGTACAGGAACGAGTCCTGCGGGGTGTCGCCGTGGAACCCGGCGTACACGCCGTCGCCGGTCTCGGCCATGACCTCGTCCATGTAGCCCTCGAGGGCGACCTGGGACTGGAAGGTGTCCGAGGGCAGCATGATCAGGTAGACGGGGGTCTCGGTGTCGGCGCTCTCCGCCGCCGACACCAGGGCGTCCTGCTCGGCCTGGCCGGGAGGGTTCTCGCCCTCCAGGACGCCTTCGTCGATGTAGACGTGGTCGGACTTGAGGTCCTGCGCGGTCTCCCCGGCGTCGGGGGCCGCCGCCGCTGCGGCCGGAGCCGCGACCGCGACGCTGAGTCCCGCGGTGAACAGGGCCGGTACTAGCAATCGGCGCAACATGTCGTTCCTCTCGCCTCCCTCATTCGGTAAGGACGAACGGCGTGGGCCGCCGGTTCCCGGAGGGGAGCCCGGTCCTGTGGCAAAGACTACGGGCGGCCCGCCGCGCGGCGGGCCGCCCGGTGGGCGCGGCGGGTCGCGGGGCTAATCCCGCGCGGGCACCTTCTCGTAGGCGCCCGCCTCGGAGGGCTCGGCGCCCCCGGCCTCGGGGGCGGGCGCCTCCTGGGCGGCCGCGGCCTTCTCCGCCTCGGAGAGGAAGTCGTCGGCGACGAACCCGTCCAGCCCGCGCGGGGCGTGGTAGCGCTCGACGTCGAGGATCCTCTCGCGCTTGGCGACGATCGCCGGGACCAGCGCCTGCCCGGCCACGTTGGTGGCGGTGCGGCCCATGTCCAGGATCGGGTCGACGGCCAGCAGCAGGCCGACGCCCTCCAGCGGCAGGCCGACGGTGGACAGCGTCAGGGTCAGCATCACCGTCGCGCCGGTGGTCCCGGCGGTGGCCGCCGAGCCGATCACCGAGACGAACACGATCAGCAGGTAGTCGGTGACCGACAGGTTCACGCCGAAGAACTGGGCGACGAAGATCGCCGAGATCGCCGGGTAGATCGCGGCGCAGCCGTCCATCTTGGTGGTGGCGCCGAAGGGCACGGCGAAGGAGGCGTAGTGGCGCGGCACCCCGAAGTTGGTCTCGGCCACCCGCTGGGTCACCGGCATGGTGCCCATCGAGGAGCGGGAGACGAAGCCGAGCTGCACGGCGGGCCACACGCCGGAGAAGAACTTGGCGATGGACAGCCCGTGCACCCGCGCCAGCAGCGGGTAGACGACGAACACCACGGCGGCCAGGCCCAGGTAGATGGCCAGGGTGAAGGTGCCCAGGGCGCCGATGGTGGTCCAGCCGTAGCTGTAGACCGCGTTGCCCAGCAGGCCGAGGGTGCCCAGCGGGGCCAGGCGGATGATCCACCACAGGACCTTGAGCACGATCTGCAGCGCGGACTCGGTGAAGGCCAGGAACGGCTCGGCGGCCTTGCCGGTCTTCACGGCGGCCACGCCGATCGCGATGGCGATGACGATGAGCTGCAGGGCGTTGAAGGTGAGCCCGGTCGACAGGTCCAGGGTGCCGCCGCTGACCTCGCCCTCGGTGGAGGCGGTCAGCCCCAGGAAGTTCTGCGGGACCATGCTCTCCAGGAAGGCCGTCCACGAGCCGTGCGTGGAGGGGTCCTGGGCGGCGGAGGCGTCCACGCCGCTGTTCAGCCCGGGGCGGATGACCGAGCCCAGGCCGATGCCGATCGCCACCGCGATGAGCGCGGTGACCGCGAACCACAGCAGCGTCTGCCCGGCCAGGCGGGCGGCGTTGGAGACGTTGCGGAGCTGGGCGATCGAGGAGATCACGGCCAGCAGGATCAGCGGCGGGACGATCGCCTTCAGCAGCGTGACGAAGGTGCTGCCGACGGTGTCGAGCGTGACCGCCAGCCAGTTCGGGTTCTCGGCGTCGCCGCCGAGCTGGAGGGCGACCACGCCGAGCGCGATGCCCAGCACGAGGGCGGCCAGCACCTGGAAGGCGAAGGGGACACGGGGGATGCGTCTGAGTGCGGATGGCACGGGATGGCTCCTGGGTCAGGGCAGAGCCGACGGGCGCGGGTGGCGTCGGGGTCGGCGGGCGGACGAATGGGGTCGGCCTGCGCGGTGGGCGGCTCCGGGGGCGGTGCCGTGGATCACGGCCCGAGGGGACGCCGCGCTGCGGGCGCGCAGGGACGGGACGAGAAGTCGATCGGCGGAGATACGGCGGATCGGCTCAGGCGGTCATCGACACGCCTGGCTGGCGACGCGGCACAGGTCGACGTGCCGTCGCTCGGTCAGGCCCCACAGGTTCGTCACGAATAGGAACAATAACGGTCCGCGCCCGATTATTCCCGGGGTGGGCGGTGTCAATCCGGTCACGTCCGTGCAGGTATGCCCCGTTGCCCTCGCTGACGTGGGATGAATCGGGGGCCGGGTGCGCCCGCGGCGCACCCGGCCCCCGAAGGCCGCCCGGGGGCGGCGTCCGGACTAGGCGTCCTTGATCTCGCAGACGGCCGAGCCGCTGGAGACCGTGTCGCCCGGGGCCACCGACAGCCCGGCCACCGTGCCCGCCTTGTGGGCCGCCAAGGGCTGCTCCATCTTCATGGCCTCGACCACCACCACCGTGTCGCCCTCGGCCACGGTCGCGCCGTCCTCGGCCACGACCTTGACGACGGTGCCCTGCATCGGCGAGACCAGGGCGTCCCCGCTCGCCGCCGTCGCGGCGCCGCCGCCCTTCTTCCGGGAGCCCTTGCGCCGCCCGCCCGCGGCCTGCGGGGCCGGGGCGGCGGCCGCGGCCCCCAGCCCGGCCGGGAGCACCACCTCGATGCGCTTGCCACCGACCTCCACGGTCACCGACTCGCGCTCGTCCTGCTCGTCGGGTTGGGCGGGGACGCCTTCGTAGGGCGGCACGGTGTTGTCGAACTCGGTCTCGATCCACCGGGTGTGCACCGAGAACGCCTCCCCGTCGGCCGGATCGAAGGCCGGATCCTCCACCACCGTGCGGTGGAAGGGGATCACCGTGGGCATGCCACCCACCTCGAACTCGGCCAGCGCCCGCCGCGACCGCTCCAGCGCCTGCTCACGCGAGGCCCCGGTCACGATCAGCTTGGCCACCATCGAGTCGAAGGACGCCGGGACGGTGAAGCCCTCCTCGCAGCCGGTGTCCACCCGCACCCCGGGCCCGCCCGGAAGGTTGAGGCGGGTGATGGTGCCCGGCGCGGGCAGGAAGTTGCGCCCGGCGTCCTCGGCGTTGATCCGGAACTCGAAGGAGTGCCCGCGCAGCACCGGGTCGCCGTAGCCCAGCTCCTCGCCGTCGGCGATGCGCAGCATCTCGCGCACCAGGTCGATCCCGGCGACCTCCTCCGAGACCGGGTGCTCGACCTGCAGGCGGGTGTTGACCTCCAGGAACGAGATGGTGCCGTCGGCGCCGACGAGGAACTCGCAGGTGCCCGCGCCGCGGTACCCGGCCTCGGCCAGGATGGCCTTGGAGGCCGCGTACAGCTCGGCGTTCTGCGCCTCGCTCAGGAACGGGGCCGGGGCCTCCTCGACCAGCTTCTGGTGGCGGCGCTGCAGCGAGCAGTCGCGGGTGGAGACCACCACGACGTTGCCGTGGGCGTCGGCCAGGCACTGGGTCTCCACGTGCCGGGGCCGGTCCAGGTAGCGCTCGACGAAGCACTCCCCGCGGCCGAAGGCCGCGGTGGCCTCGCGCACCGCCGAGTCGAAGAGCTCGGGGATCTCCTCCAGGGTGCGGGCGACCTTCAGGCCGCGCCCGCCGCCGCCGAAGGCGGCCTTGATGGCGATGGGCAGGCCGTGCTCCTGGGCGAAGGCCACCGCCTGGCCGGCGTCGTCGAGGGGGTCGGCGGTCCCGGCGACCAGGGGGGCGCCGACCTTTGCGGCGATGTGGCGGGCCTGGACCTTGTCGCCCAGGGCGGTGATGGCCGCCGGGGGCGGGCCGATCCAGGTGAGCCCGGCGTCGGTGACGGCCTGGGCGAAGTCGGCGTTCTCGGACAGGAAGCCGTAGCCGGGGTGGACGGCGTCGGCGCCCGAGCGGGCCGCCGCGTCCAGGATCTTGGCCATGTCCAGGTAGGTGTCGGCCGGGCTGTCGCCGCCCAGGGCGTAGGCCTCGTCGGCGGTCTTGGTGTGCAGGGCGTCGCGGTCGGGGTCGGCGTAGACGGCCACGCTGGTGATCCCGGCGTCGCGGCAGGCGCGGGCCACGCGTACCGCGATCTCCCCGCGGTTGGCGATCAGGACTTTGCGCACGGTGGGGAATCCTCCTGGTGAAAGTCGGGACGGGCCGGGTCAGCCCGGGTGGAAGCTGCGCGCCCAGGCGCCCGGCCCCGGGCGGACGGGGCCCCGCAGCAGCCGGGAGCGGTCGCGCCAGGCCGACCGCGGCCGCCGGGCGGACTCCTCGGCCGCGCGGGCGGCCTGCGCCGCGCGGGCGCGCGCGGTGAGCACGGCGACCAGCGCCACCACCTCCTCGGGGGAGGGGTCGCCGCGGACGACGCTCAGGTGCGGCCCGGGGTCCTGCCCGGAGGGCCGTCCGGGGTTCTGCGCGCCGCTCACAGCGGGATGTTCCCGTGCTTCTTGGGCGGGAGCTGCTTGCGCTTGCCGCGCAGTGCCCGCAGCGCCTTGACGACCGACACGCGCGTCTCCGAGGGGAGGATGACCCCGTCGACGTAGCCGCGCTCCGCCGCGGAGTAGGGGTTGAGCAGCGTGTCCTCGTACTCCTCGACCAGGCGGGCCCGCTCGGCCTCCACGTCCTCGGCGGCGGCGAGGGTGCGCCGGTGCAGGATGTTCACCGCCCCCTGGGCGCCCATGACCGCGATCTGCGCGGTGGGCCAGGCCAGGTTGACGTCGGCGCCCAGGTGCTTGGAGCCCATCACGTCGTAGGCGCCGCCGAACGCCTTGCGGGTGATGACGGTGATCAGCGGCACCGTCGCCTCGGCGTAGGCGTAGATGAGCTTGGCGCCGCGCCGGATGATGCCGTTCCACTCCTGGTCGGTGCCGGGGAGGAAGCCGGGCACGTCGACGAAGGTGAGGACCGGGACGTTGAACGCGTCGCAGGTGCGCACGAAGCGCGCCGCCTTCTCGGAGGCGTCGATGTCCAGGCACCCGGCGAAGTTCATCGGCTGGTTGGCGACCACGCCCACGCTCTGGCCCTCGACCCGGCCGAAGCCGACGACGATGTTGCCCGCGAAGTGCTCGTGCACCTCCAGGAAGTCGCCGTCGTCGACGACGCGCTCGATGATCCGGCGGATGTCGTAGGGCTGGTTGGCCGAGTCCGGGATGAAGGTGTCGAGCTCCCGGTCCTCCTCGGTGGCCTCGGAGCCGGGGTCGGGTGCGGCGCCGGGCGGCACCGGCGCCTCGTCCAGGTTGTTGCCGGGCAGGTGGGCGAGCAGGTCGCGGACGTAGTCCAGGGCGTCCTGCTCGTCGGCGCCCATGTAGTGGGCGACGCCGGAACGGGTGTTGTGCGCCCGCGCCCCGCCCAGCTCCTCCATGGACACGTCCTCGCCGGTGACGGTCTTGATGACGTCGGGCCCGGTGATGAACATCTGCGAGGTCCGGTCGACCATGACGACGAAGTCGGTCAGGGCGGGGGAGTAGACGTGCCCCCCGGCGGCGGCGCCCATGATCACCGAGATCTGCGGGATGACGCCGGAGGCGTGCACGTTGCGCTTGAAGATCTCGGCGTACAGGCCCAGGGCCGCCACGCCCTCCTGGATCCGCGCGCCGCCGCCCTCGTTGATGCCCACGACGGGGCACCCGTTGGTGAGCGCGTGGTCCAGGACCTTGACGATCTTCTCCCCGTACACCTCGCCCAGGGAGCCGCCGAAGACGGTGACGTCCTGGCTGAAGACGGCGACGGGGCGGCCGTCGACGGTTCCGTGCCCGGTGACCACGCCGTCCCCGTAGGGCCGGTCGGCGTCCAGGCCGAAGCTGGTGGACCTGTGCCGGGCGAGGGCGTCGAACTCGGTGAACGACCCTGGATCCAGCAGGGCGTCGATCCGTTCGCGCGCCGTCATCTTGCCCTTGGCGTGCTGCTTGGCGATCGCTCGCTCCGAACCCGCGTGGACGGCCTCGTAGCGCCGTCGCTGGAGATCGGCGAGCTTGCCCGCGGTGGTGTGGATGTCGATCTCGTCCGCGGGTAGCGGTTCTGGGGCTTCGGTGGCCATGGAAGACCAGGGTAGACGCCCCCGCGCGGGGGCCGTCGGGGTGACCCCCGTTACTTCCACATGCTGGACACGCGTCCCGGCCGTCACGGCTGCGGACGACCGAAATCCCAGGTCCGGACGGGGCGTGTCGCCCGGGGCCGTTGACCCCCGTGCGAGAGCCTGCCTACCGTCGACGCTTCCCGCGGCCAAGGGGGGCCCGGGACGGCGTTAAGGAGGGCCATGCCGCAGCTGGTTCGTGCCGCGCTCGTGCAGACCGAGTGGACCGGCGACACCGCGTCGATGACCGACGCCCACGAGGGCTACGCCAGGCAGGCCGCCGCCCAGGGGGCGCGGGTGATCGGCTTCCAGGAGATCTTCACCGGCCCCTACTTCTGCCAGGTGCAGCAGGACGAGCACTTCGCCCTGGCCGAGGAGGTTCCGGACGGGCCCACGGTCACCCGGTTCTCGGCCCTGGCGCGGGAGCTGGGCATGGTGATGGTGCTGCCGGTCTTCGAGCGCGAGGGGCCGGGGTGGTTCTACAACACCGCGGCGGTCATCGACGCCGACGGCACCTACCTGGGCAAGTACCGCAAGCACCACATCCCGCAGGTGAAGGGGTTCTGGGAGAAGTACTACTTCCGCCCCGGCAACCTGGGCTGGCCGGTGTTCGACACGGCCGTGGGCCGGATCGGCGTCTACATCTGCTACGACCGGCACTTCCCCGAGGGGTGGCGCGCGCTGGGCCTGGCCGGGGCGCAGCTGGTCTACAACCCGTCGGCCACCAGCCGGGGCCTGTCGGCGCACCTGTGGAAGCTGGAGCAGCCGGCCGCCGCGGTGGCCAACCTGTACTACGTCGCCGCCATCAACAGGGTGGGGACCGAGGAGTACGGCGACAACGACTTCTATGGAACCAGCTACTTCGCCGACCCGCGCGGGGCCATCGTGGGCGAGGCGGCCTCGGACCGCAAGCCCGAGCTGCTCGTGCGCGACCTCGACTTCGACCTGGTCGAGCAGGCCCGCACCCAGTGGGCGTTCTACCGCGACCGCCGCCCCGACGCCTACGGCCCGCTGACCGAGGCCTGAGGGAGGCGGACATGGCACATTCGACGGGAACAGTGGCGGGAACGGCGACGGGAGCGGCGACGGGAGCCCAGCGCACCCTGATCCGCGGCGGCCTGCTGGTCACCGCCGCCGAGGAGACCCCCGCCGACGTCCTCATCGAGGGCGAGCGGGTGGCCGCGGTGGCGGCCCGGGGCAGCGAGGCCGCCGAGGCGTGGGCGCGCGGCGGGGCCGCGGTGGTCGACGCCGAGGGGCACTACGTGATCCCGGGCGGCGTGGACGCCCACACCCACATGGAGATGCCCTTCGGCGGCACCTACGCCTCCGACACCTTCGAGACCGGCACCCGGGCGGCCGCCTGGGGCGGCACCACCACCATCGTCGACTTCGCCGTGCAGCGCGCGGGCGAGTCGCTGCGGGCCAGCGTGGACGCCTGGCACGCCAAGGCCGAGGGCGCCTGCGCGATCGACTACGGCTTCCACGCCATCGTCGGCGACGCGGTGCCCGACGCCCTCAAGGAGCTGGACGCCCTGGTGGACGAGGGCATCACCTCGTTCAAGATGTTCATGGCCTACCCGGGCGTGTTCTACAGCGACGACGGGCGGATCCTGCGCACCATGCAGCGGGCCGCCGCCAACGGCGGCCTGATGATGATGCACGCCGAGAACGGCCCGGCGATCGACGTGCTCGTGGAGCAGGCGCTCGCCGAGGGCCGCACCGGCCCCGAGGCGCACGGGCAGGTCCGCCGCGAACTCCTGGAGTCCGAGGCGGTGCACCGGGCGGTCCGCCTGGCCCAGGTGGCGGGCGCCCCCCTGTACATCGTGCACGTGTCGGCCGGGCAGGCGGTCGGGGAGATCGCCCGCGCGCGCGACGACGGGCTCAACGTCTTCGCCGAGACCTGCCCCCAGTACCTGTACCTGTCCGTCGACGACCTGGCGCGCCCGGACTTCGAGGGCGCCAAGTACGTGTGCTCCACGCCGCTGCGCCCGCGCGAGCACCAGGAGATGCTCTGGCGGGCGCTGCGCACCGGCGACCTGTCGGTGGTCTCCACCGACCACTGCCCGTTCTGCTTCAAGGGCCAGAAGGAGCTGGGCATCGGGGACTTCTCCAAGATCCCCAACGGGATGCCCGGGGTGGAGCACCGCATGGACCTGCTGCACCAGGCGGTGCTGGACGGGCGCATCTCCCGGCGCCGGTGGATCGAGCTGGCCTGCGCGGCGCCCGCCCGCATGTTCGGCATGTACCCGCGCAAGGGCACCATCGCGCCCGGCGCCGACGCCGACATCGTCGTCTACGACCCGGGGGCCGGGCACGTGCTCTCCGCCGCCACCCACCACATGAACGTCGACTACTCGGCCTACGAGGGCCTGCACGTCACCGGGAAGGCCCGCACGGTGCTCTCCCGCGGGCGCGTGGTGGTGGACCGCGGCGCCTACACCGGCGCGGCCGGGCACGGCGGGTTCGTCCGGCGCGGGCTGTGCGGGGAACTGATCTGAACCGATCCGAGAGGGGGAGAGCCGTGGACGTGGGGCTGGTGCTGCAGACCGACCCGCCCGGCGCGCAGGTCGTCGAGCGGATGCGGCGCGCCGAGGAGCTGGGGTTCACCCACGGGTGGACGTTCGACTCGGCGGTGCTCTGGCAGGAGCCGTTCGTCATCTACAGCCGCATCCTGGCCGCCACCGAGACGCTCAGGGTGGGGACCATGGTGACCAACCCGTCCACCAGGGCGTGGGAGGTCACCGCGTCGGCGTTCGCCACGCTGAACGAGATGTACGGGCCGCGCACGGTGTGCGGGATCGGCCGCGGCGACTCGGCGATGCGGGTGGCCGGGCGCAGGCCGGCCACGCTGGCGCGGCTGGAGCGCGCCATCACCGCCATCCGGGACCTGGCCGAGGGGCGCGAGGCACGCCTGGGCACCGGCCCCGACGGGGAGNGCGGGGGGGGGGGGCGGGCCCCCTGCCGGTGTGGGCGGCGGCCTATGGGCCCAAGGCGCTGGCGATGGCCGGGCGCACCGCCGACGGGTTCATCCTGCAGCTCGCCGACCCCTTCCTGACCGAGTGGATGGTGGAGGCGGTGCGGAGGTCGGCCCGGGAGGCCGGGCGCGACCCGGACGACGTGGCGATCTGCGTCGCCGCCCCCGCCTACGTCACCGACGGCACCCCCGGGGGGCTCGCCCACGCCCGCGAGCAGTGCCGCTGGTTCGGCGGCATGGTCGGCAACCACGTCGCCGACCTCGTGGCCCGCTACGGCGCGGCCGCCGGGGCCGTCCCCGCCGAGCTGACCGACTACATCGAGGGGCGCCAGGGGTACGACTACGCCCACCACGGCCGCACCGGCAACCCCGACACCGCGTTCGTCCCGGACGCCGTCGTCGACCGGTTCTGCGTGCTCGGCCCGCCCGAGGAGCACGTGCGCCGCCTGAAGGAGCTGCGCGCCCTGGGGGTCGACCAGTTCGCCGTCTATGCCATGCACGACGCCGTGGACGAGGTGGCCGTCACATACGGAACGGAGGTGATCCCGGCGCTGGGCGGGTAGACACCGGGGCGCGGCCGGGTAGACCACTGCCCGGCCGTGCCGGGCGGCGCCGCAGGTCGGGACAGAGGCACCCCGGGTGCCCAATGGTCCAGACCATCACCGCTAGGCTGGCGGACCGAAACGCCACCGCGGAACCTGCAACGGCGCCGGCGCGGTGACCCTGCGAGAGGAGATCTGGCGATGGCGAACGACCCCGCCGGCGCCGGGCGCGAGGGCGCCCGGCAGGAGATGCCCGAGCAGCTGCGCAGCGACATCCGGCTGCTCGGCGGCACCCTGGGCACGGTGCTGGCCGAGGGCGGCGGCGAGGACCTGCTGGCCGACGTGGAGAAGCTGCGCACCGCCGTGATCGGCGCCCGCGAGGGCACCGTCGACCCGGCCTCGATCACCGAGCTGGTGGACTCCTGGCCGCTGGAGCGGGCCAAGCAGGTGGCGCGCGCGTTCACGGTCTACTTCCACCTGGCCAACCTGGCCGAGGAGCACCAGCGGATGCGCGCCCTGCGCGAGCGCGACGACGCGGTGCACCCGCCCCACGAGTCGCTGGCGGCCGCGGTGGAGGCGGTCCGCGCCGACTGCGGCGAGGACCGGCTGGCCGAGTTCGTCCGGGACATGGAGTTCCACCCGGTGCTCACCGCCCACCCCACCGAGGCGCGCCGCCGCGCGGTGTCCACCGCCATCGTGCGGATCGGCGCCGAGCTGGAGCGGCTGCACGCCGCCCACCCGGACAGCGCGGCCGAGCGGGAGGCCCGCCGCCGCCTCACCGAGGAGGTGGACCTGCTCTGGCGCACCTCCCAGCTGCGCTACACCAAGCTCGACCCGCTCGACGAGGTGCGCACCGCCATGGCCGCCTTCGACGAGACCATCTTCGCGGTGGTGCCCCAGATCTACCGGTCGCTGGACACCGCGCTGGACCCGGCCGGGACCGGCACCCGGCCGCCGCGGGCGCGCGCGTTCATGCGCTACGGGAGCTGGATCGGCGGCGACCGGGACGGCAACCCGTTCGTCACCCACGAGGTGACCCGCGAGGCCATCACCATCCAGTCCGAGCACGTGCTGCGCAGCCTGGAGGAGGCCTGCGGCCGGGTGGCGCGCACCCTGACCGCCTACTCCAACCTCACCCCCGCCGGTGAGGACCTGCGCGACACCCTGGCCACGGCGCAGGCCGCGCACCCGCCGCTGATGGCCGACATCGCCAAGCGCTCCCCCAACGAGCCGCACCGGCAGATGCTGATGTTCGCCACCGCGCGGCTGCGCGCCACCCGCGAGCGCAACGCGGACCTGGCCTACCGGCGCCCCGAGGAGCTCTTGGAGGACCTGCGCGCCGTGCAGTCCTCCCTGGAGGCGGCCGGTGCCCGCCGCCAGGCCTACGGGGAGCTGCAGCACCTCATCTGGCAGGCCGAGACCTTCGGGTTCCACCTGGCCGAGCTGGAGATCCGCCAGCACAGCGCGGTGCACGCCCGGGCCCTGGAGGAGGTGCGCGCCGGGGGCGGGCTGTCCGAGGCCACCGAGGAGGTGCTGGCCACGCTGCGGGTCGTGGCCTGGATCCAGGAGCGGTTCGGCGTCGACGCCTGCCGCCGCTACATCGTCAGCTTCACCCGCTCGGCCGCCGACGTGGCCGCCGTGCACGAGCTGGCCGTGCACGCCCTGCCCGCGGGCAAGGCGCCGGTGCTGGACGTGATCCCGCTCTTCGAGACCGGGGCCGACCTGGACGCCTCCCCGCAGGTGCTGGACGGCATGCTGGAGCTGCCGGACGTGCGGCGCCGCCTGGCCGAGTCGGGCAACCGGCTGGAGGTCATGCTCGGCTACAGCGACTCGGCCAAGGACGTCGGCCCGGTCAGCGCCACCCTGCGCCTCTACGACGTGCAGGGGCGGCTGGCCGAGTGGGCCGAGCGCAACGGGGTGGTGCTCACCCTGTTCCACGGCCGCGGCGGCTCCCTGGGCCGGGGCGGCGGACCGGCCAGCCGGGCCCTGCTGGCGCAGGCCCCCGGGTCGGTCGACGGGCGGTTCAAGGTGACCGAGCAGGGCGAGGTCATCTTCGCCCGGTACGGGCAGCGGGCCATCGCGCACCGCCACGCCGAGCAGGTGGGGCACGCGGTGCTGCTCGCCTCCACGCCCGCCGTGCAGGACCGGGCGCGGCAGGCGGCGGACCGGTTCCGGGGCCTGGCCGACGAGATCGCCGAGGCGGCGCAGGCGTCCTACCGGGAGCTCATCGACACCGACGGGTTCGCCGAGTGGTTCTCCCGGGTCAGCCCGCTGGAGGAGCTGGGCGAGCTGCGGCTGGGGTCGCGCCCCTCGCGCCGCTCGGCCGCCCGGGGGCTGGACGACCTGCGCGCCATCCCGTGGGTGTTCGCCTGGACCCAGACCCGGGTCAACCTGCCGGGCTGGTACGGCCTGGGCACCGGGCTGGCGGCCGCCTCGGACCCCGAGGCGCTGCGCGCGGCCTACGCCGAATGGCCGCTGTTCGCCTCGCTGCTGGACAACGCGGAGATGAGCCTGGCCAAGACCGACCGGGCGATCGCCGAGCGGTACCTGCGGCTGGGCGGGCGGCCCGAGCTGACCCGGAAGGTGCTGGACGAGTACGACCGCACGCGGGAGCTGGTGCTGGCCACCACCGGGCACCGCCGCCTGCTGGAGAACCGGCGGGTGCTGTCGCGGGCGGTGGACCTGCGCAACCCGTACGTGGACGCGCTGTCGCACCTGCAGCTGCGGGCGCTGAACGCGCTGCGCGGCCCAGAGGCCGAGAAGCTGGACGCCGACGACCAGCGCCACCTGGAGCGGCTGCTGCTGCTGTCGGTCAACGGCGTGGCGGCCGGTCTGCAGAACACCGGCTGACCGCGCACCGGCCGGCCACGGCGCGGCCCCTTCCGGCGGGAAGGGGCCGCACCGGTATACATGGACCCATGAGCACCGCGCCCTCCCCCTACACCGACCCGGACCGCCCGCCGCTCAGCGAGCGCGCGCTGAACCGCGCCCTGGTGCGGCCCGAGACGATGTGGACCGGGCTGGAGGTGGTCCCGGCGCTCGGGTCCACCAACACCGAGCTGCTGGCCCGCGCCCGCGAGGGCGCCGATGCGGGGCGGGTGCTGGTCACCGAGCACCAGACCGCGGGCCGGGGCCGCCTCGGCCGCGGCTTCACCACCCCGGACCGGGCCGCCCTCACCTTCT
>NZ_ANBH01000231.1 GCF_000341185.1 Nocardiopsis chromatogenes YIM 90109 | reverse complement strand
GGGTGGCTGCCGCTGGCCATGGGGGTGGCGGCGGTGCGCGCCTGCGGCTTCGTCGCCCAGGTGGCCCCGTCGCTGAAGTGGCCCAACGACGTGCTCGGCCCCTCCGGCGGCAAGCTCGCCGGGATCCTGGCCGAGGCCGACTTCTCCGGCGGGGGCCCGGCGGTGGTGGTGGGCATGGGGCTGAACGTGGCCCAGGGGCGCGGGGAGCTGCCGGTGGACACGGCCACCTCCCTGGTGCTGGAGGGCGACCCGCACGGCGACCGGGACCCGCTGCTGCGCGCGGTGCTGCGCGCCTTCGCCGACGTGTACCGCGGCTGGGAGGCGGCCGGGGGCGACGCCGAGGAGAGCGGCCTGGCCCGCGAGTACCGGCAGGCCTGCGCCACGCTCGGGCGCCGGGTGCGGGTGCACCTGCCCGCCGGGCGGCTGCTGGAGGGGGAGGCCGAGGACGTGGACGCCGAGGGGCGGCTCGTCGTGCGCCCGGACGCGGGCGCGGCGCAGGCGGTGAGCGCGGGCGACGTGGTCCACGTGCGCTAGGGGGTGTTGCTTGGATCATGACCTACTGCGCGGCGCCCAGGCACGCCCCTCGCTGCGTTCTCATCAGTCGACAGCGCGCCCAGGCTGACTCCTTCTTCGGCCTTGCGATGGACGCACCTGGACACCGCTCGCTACGGCCACGATCCAAGCAACACCCCCCAGGGGCGCCAGGGCCCCCTGCTGGGGGCCGCACCGGCGTGGCACCATGGAGGCCACGCCAGATGCCCGGAGGCCGGGGCGTTCTTGACGGGGAGAGGTCCCGCCCGCTAAACCGACAGTGACACTCATGTGATCGCGTGGGACCCGGACCGTTATCCGAGGCCCGCCCACCACCGCAGCGAAGACGAGAGAACGTATGCCCGCGCGTCCGGACCCCGAGCAGATCGAAGCCGCCTTGTTGGGAGGGGAGGCGCGCCATACCCGCGCCGAGGCCGTACGGCTCTCCGGCGCCCCGCCCGAGTTCGCCGGGCGGGTCTGGCGGGCCCTGGGCTTCCCCAGCCGCGGCGAGGACGCCGCCGCGTTCACCGACAGCGACGTCGAGGCGCTGCGGACCGCCGCCGACCTGCTGGCCGACGGCAAGGTGGACGAGGAGGCCGCGATCCGGCTGGCCCGGTCCATGGGCCAGACCATGGCCCGCCTGGCCGAGTGGCAGACCAGCATCGTGTCCAACCTGGCCTTCGGGCGCCGCGAGGGCGAGGACGCAGAGGGGCCGGAGGGGCCCGAGGGGCCGGAGGGCGCCGGGGACGACGACGGCCTGGGGCCGCTGGTGGGCCTCACCCGCGAGCTGCTGCCGGACGTGGAGAAGCTGCTGGTGCACATCTGGCGGCGGCAGCTCGCCGCCTCCTCGGCGCGGCGGCTGGCCTTCATGGAGAGCAGCGACGACGCCGCGCCCACCTACTTCCCGCTGGCCGTGGGCTTCGCCGACCTGGTGTCCTTCACCAACCTCAGCCGCGAGCTGGACGAGGTGGAGCTGGCCGAGGTGGTCGAGGGGTTCGAGTCCACCGCCACCGACATCGTCTCCTCCGGCGGCGGCCGGGTCGTCAAGACCCTCGGCGACGAGGTGTTCTTCGTCGCCAACACCCCGCGCCAGGCCGCCGAGATCGCGCTGCGCCTGTCCGACGGGGTCGCCACCGACATCGAGGTGCCCGACGTGCGGGTGGGGGTGGCCTTCGGGCCGATCCTGGCGCTGCTGGGCGACGTGTTCGGCACCACCGTGAACCGGGCCAGCCGCCTGACCTCCTTCGCCCGGCCGGGCTCGGTGCTCATCGACGACGCCATGGCCGAGCAGCTCGAAGGCGAGTCGGCGCTGCAGGTGGCGGCGGTGCGCCCGCGCCACGCGCACGGGCTGGGACGGCTCCAGCCCTACGCGCTGCGCCGCGTGTTCACCCCCGCCCCGGCCACCCCGGCGCCGGGGGCCTGAGGGCCGCCGCCCCGGGCCCGCGGCCGCTCCGCGGGCCGTGCTTGCGCCGGGGCGGCGCGGGGCATGGGAAGGGGAAGACAGGGGCCGACCCCGAGGAGCGCTGGTGTCCCACGATCCCCACCCCGCCGGCGGCACCGGCCGCGCGGTGCGCGCCGTCGTCGCACGTGAGAAGAACGCCCCCGTATCGCTGGAGACCGTGATCGTCCCCGACCCCGGCCCGGGGGAGGCGCGGGTGGAGGTGCAGGCCTGCGGGGTCTGCCACACCGACCTGCACTACCGCCAGGGCGGCATCGGGGACGAGTTCCCCTACCTGCTCGGCCACGAGGCCGCGGGCGTGGTCGAGGCCGTCGGCCCGGGCGCCGGGGACCTGGAGCCCGGCGACTTCGTGGTCCTGAACTGGCGGGCGGTGTGCGGCCGCTGCCGCGCCTGCGCCCGCGGCCGCCCCTGGTACTGCTTCGACACCGCCAACGCGTCCCAGCCGATGGTGCTGGCCGACGGCACCCCGCTCTCCCCGGCGCTGGGCATCGGCGCGTTCGCCGAGGCCACCCTGGTCGCCGCCGGGCAGTGCACCAAGGTCGACCCCGCCGCCGACCCGGCCGCCGCCGGGCTCCTCGGGTGCGGGGTGATGGCCGGGCTGGGCGCGGCCGTCAACACCGGCGGGGTGGGGCGCGGCGACACCGTGGCGGTGATCGGCTGCGGCGGGGTGGGCTCGGCCGCGGTGGCCGGGGCCCGGCTGGCCGGGGCCGCCCGGATCATCGCCGTCGACGTCGACCCCCGCAAGCTGGAGTGGGCCGCCTCGCTGGGCGCCACCGACACGGTCAACGCCCGCGAGCAGGCCCCGGTGGCCGCGATCCGCGAGCGCACCGGCGGGTTCGGCGCCGACGTGGTGATCGACGCGGTGGGCCGCCCCGAGACCTTCCGGCAGGCGTTCTACGCCCGCGACCTGGCGGGCACCGCCGTCCTGGTGGGGGTGCCCACCCCCGAGATGCGGGCCGAGCTGCCGCTGCTGGACGTGTTCGGGCGCGGCGGGGCGGTCAAGTCCTCCTGGTACGGGGACTGCCTGCCCTCCCGGGACTTCCCGCTGCTGATCGACCTGTACCTGCAGGGGCGGCTGGACCTGGACGCGTTCGTGTCCGAGCGGATCGCCCTGGACGGCGTGGAGGAGGCCTTCGAGCGGATGGGCAAGGGGAGCGTGCTGCGATCGGTGGTGGTCCGCTGAATGGCCGAGGCGTCCGTGCGGCCCGTGCAGAGCCTGGTGACCTCCGGCGTGTTCGCCCTGGACGGCGGCGAGTGGGAGGTGGAGAACAACGTCTGGATCGTCGGCGACGACCGCACGGCCGTCGTCATCGACGCCGCCCACGACCATGAGGCCGTGGCCCGCGCGCTGGGCGACCGCGAGCTGATGGCGGTGGTGTGCACGCACGGGCACAACGACCACGTCAACGCGGCGGTGGCGCTGGCCGGCCTGTGCGACGCGCCGATCCTGCTGCACCCCGACGACACCGAGCTGTGGCACCGGGTGCACCCCGACACCGAGCCGGACGCGCCGCTGCTGGACGGCGAGCGGCTGCAGGCCGGAGGGGTGGAGCTGGAGGTGCTGCACACCCCCGGGCACTCGCCCGGCGGGGTGTGCCTGTACGCGGAGCGGGAGGGGGTGGTGTTCACCGGGGACACCCTGTTCAGCGGCGGTCCGGGCGCCACGGGGCGGTCGCTGTCGGACTTCTCCGCCATCATCGCCTCGATCCGGGACCGGCTGCTGGTCCTGCCGCCCGGGACGGTGGTGCACACCGGCCACGGCCCCTCCACCACCATCGGCGCGGAGGCCCCGCACCTGCAGGAGTGGATCGAGAGGGGGTACTAGGGGGACGAGCGGGTCCTGCCCTCACACCGGTCCGGTGGCCTTGTCCAGGCCCTCGCCGCCGACCGGGAGGAAGACCGCGAACGTGGGCGGGTTGGCCTGCACCAGCTCCAGCCGGGCGCCCTCGGACTCGGCGATGTGCCGGGCCAGGGCCAGGCCCAGGCCGGTGCCGCCGGCGCCGCTCACCTCGCGGTCGAAGATCTTGCCGACCAGGTGCTCGGGGACGCCCTCGCCCTCGTCGCCCACCTCGATGCGGACCGAGTGGCCGCCGTCGACCACGTTCACCGTGACGGTGCCGCGCCCGTGCACCGCCGCGTTCTCCACCAGCACCGCCATGATCTGCGTCAGGTCCATGGGCACCGTCATCGCGGTCATCCCCTTGGCGCCGGTGAGCCGCAGCACCCGCCCGTTCTGCCGGAACATCGGCGCCCACTCGCCGACGAACCGCTCCAGCAGCCGGTCCACGCTGACCGGCTCCACCTCCGGGTTCTGGCTCTTGCGGGCCCGCCCCAGCAGGCTCTCCACGGTCTGGGTGAGCCGCTCGGCCTGCTGCAGCGCCGCCTCGCCCTCCTCGCGCACCACGGCGGGGTCGTCGGCCTCGGCGATGATCTCCTCCAGGCGCATGGTCAGCGCCGTCAGCGGGGTGCGCAGCTGGTGGGAGGCGTCGGTGGCGAAGTGCCGCTCGGTGGCGATCAGCCCGGCGATCCGCTCGGCGCTGCGGTCCAGCACCTCGGCGACCCGGTCGGCCTCGGGGATGCCGTAGCGGTGCCCCCAGGGGGTGGCCACCCCCGACCCCAGGCGCTCGGCGGTGGCCGCCAGGTCCACCAGCGGCAACGTCAGCCGCCGCGCCTGCAGGATCGCCAGCCCCACCGCCACCCCGATGGCCAGCAGCGACAGCGAGGCGATGCCGAGCCAGGCGTTGAACACGCTCTCCTGGATGGGGCGGGTGCTGCGCCAGACCTCGACCCGGACGCCGCCGGAGGAGACCGTCTCGGCGTTCATCACGGCGCGGCTGCCGGTGTCGGGGGAGTGGTCCCAGCCGCCCGCCCGCACCGGGTCGGCGGAGCCCGGGGGTGTCAGGCGGATCGCCAGGTCCGGGTAGACCTGGGCGAAGTGCGGGACGTCGATGCCGCCCTCGTTCTGCAGCTGGGCGTCGGCGTCGGCCGCGATCACGTCGGCGTCCTGCTGGAGCGCGCGTCCGGCCTCCTCGTAGGCCGACCGGTACACCAGGGCGCCCAGCGGCAGGCCGAGGAGCAGGACCGCGATCACGGTCACCACGAGTGTGGAGAACAGCATCCGCCTGCGCATGTCGTCCCTTCTGGTCGGGCCCCCGTTCCGGCGGCCGTCCGCGGCGCAGGCGGGTGGTCGGCCGCCGCGTCAGTCCCGTTCGAACCGGAACCCGACGCCGCGCACGGTGGTGATGTAGGAGGGCTGGTTGGCGTCGTCCCCGAGCTTGCGGCGGAGCCAGGAGATGTGCATGTCGAGGGTCTTGGTCGATCCCCACCAGTTGGTGTCCCACACCTCGCGCATGATCTGCTCGCGGGTGACCACCTTGCCGGCCTCGCGCACCAGGACCCGCAGCAGGTCGAACTCCTTCGTGGTGAGCTGCAGCTCCTCCTCGCCCAGCCAGGCGCGGCGCGAGTCGTTGTCGATCCGCACCCCGTGGACCACCGGGACCTCGGCCCCGCCCCGGCGCAGCAGCGCCCGGACCCGGGCCAGCAGTTCGGCCAGCCGGAACGGTTTGGTGACGTAGTCGTCGGCTCCGGCGTCCAGCCCCACCACGGTGTCGACCTCGTCGGCCCGCGCCGTCAGGATGAGGATGGGTGTGGTGTGCCCCTCGGCGCGCAGCCGCCGGGCGACCTCGAGCCCGTCCATCTCCGGCAGGCCCAGGTCAAGGACCATCAGGTCGATGTCCCCCGCGCGGGCGCGGTCGAGGGTGTCGGTGCCGTTGACGGTCACGTCCACGGTATAGCCCTCGCGGCGCAGGGCGCGCGCGAGCGGCTCGTAGATCGAGGTGTCGTCTTCGGCCAGCAGAACGCAGGTCATGGTGGAGATCGTAAGTGCCGCCAGGGCAATTCACTATTATGCGCGCCGTATGGAGCAGGGGTGGATGAAATCACCGGTGCGCGGCCCGGACGATATCGGGTGTGAAGGGCGTCCGGTACCGCCCTTTGCCGTTCTTTGAACGCGGATTGGGGGAAAACGTGCGCCTCAGGCCCCTTGGCGTGCCTGCTCGCCGGGCTCCTCCGGCTCCCGGGGGGCCGCGGGGAACACCCATGTTCGATAGGACCAGAACCGGAACAGCGACCCCATACCGACACCGATCACGTTTCCCGCGATATTGCGCGCCAATGGCCCGTCCAGCCCCAACCCGTACACGGCCGCCCACAGGCAGGCGAGTTGGATCAGCAGCCCGACCCCGTTCATGATGAAGAACAGGGCGTATTCGCGGCCCAGGCCGGTGCGGGCGCGGTGGCCGAAGGTCCAGTACCGGTTGCCCGCGAACGCGACCAGGGTGGCGACCACGGTGCCGACCGCCTGGCCGGCCAGGGCGGGGGCGTCCAGCACCGACCACAGCACGTTGGTCGTGGCCAGCTGTACCGCGTAGGCGACCGCGCCCACGGCCCCGAACTTGGCGGCCTCGTGGACGATGTGGGCGGACCTGCGGTACAGGCCGGTCGCAAATCGCATGGTCGCTCCGTTCCCGCCCGGCGGCGGTCACTAGACTGCGGTCGGCATGGGAGATCGTTCGCCGGAGCAGCGTACGGCCGCAAGGATCGACTAGTGAGGCGTTGAGGAAACAGTGAGTGAGCTTAACCGCACGGTCCCCCGTGTCGGAATGGTGGGGGGCGGGCAGCTCGCGCGGATGACCCACCAGGCGGGGATCGCCCTGGGCGCGGACTTCGGCGTACTGGCCGCCTCCCCGACCGACAGCGCCGCGCTGGTCTGCGGGGACGTGCGCCTGGGTGACGACCGCGGGCTGGAGGACCTGCTGGCCTTCGGCAAGTCCTGCGACGTCCTCACCTTCGACCACGAGCACGTGCCCGAGCCGGTGCTGCGCCGCCTGGAGGAGGAGGGCGTGGTGCTGCGCCCGGGCCGGGACGCGCTCCGGTTCGCCCAGGACAAGCTGCGCATGCGGGTGCGCGCCGGGGAGCTGGGGGCGCCGTGCCCGCGCTGGCGCCCGGTCTCCGAGACCGCGCACGTGGCGGCCTTCGCCGAGGAGGCCGGCTGGCCGGTGGTGCTCAAGGCGGCCCGCGGCGGCTACGACGGCAAGGGCGTGTGGGTGGTCGGGACCGCCGCCGAGGCCCGCGCCGTGGTCGAGCGGGCGGCCGCCGAGGAGGTGCCGCTGCTGGTGGAGGAGAAGGTGGACTTCTCCCGCGAGCTGGCGGTGCAGGTGGCGCGCTCGCCCTATGGGCAGGTGGCGGCCTACCCGGTGGTGGAGACGGTGCAGCGCGACGGCATCTGCCACGAGGTGGTGGCCCCGGCGCCCGGGCTCGACCCCGACACCGCGGTGCACGCCCAGGAGCTGGCCATCGAGCTGGCGCACGCGCTGGGCGTGGTGGGCATGCTGGCGGTGGAGCTGTTCGCCACCGCCGACGGCGTGGTCGTCAACGAGCTGGCGATGCGCCCGCACAACTCCGGGCACTGGACCATCGAGGGCGCCCGCACCTCCCAGTTCGAGAACCACCTGCGGGCCGTGCTGGACCTGCCGCTGGGCTCCCCGGAGGCGGCGGCCCCGGTCACCGTGATGGCCAACCTGCTCGGGGGTGGGGACCCCGACGTCTACGGCCGCTACATCCACGTCATGGCCAAGGACCCCGGCCTGAAGGTGCACTTCTACGGCAAGCAGGTGCGCCCGGGCCGCAAGATCGGGCACGTGACCGTGCTCGGAGACGACCCCGAAGAACTGCTCGCGCGCGCCCGCGACGCGGCCGCCTACCTCAAGGGAGACCCCCAGTGACCGACAACGCCCCGGCCCCGGCCGTCGGCATCGTGATGGGCAGCGACTCCGACTGGCCGGTGATGCGCGACGCCGCCGCCGCCCTGGAGGAGTTCGGCATCGCCTACGAGGCCGACGTGGTCTCGGCGCACCGGATGCCGCACGAGATGATCGAGTACGGCTCGCGCGCGGCCGACCGCGGCCTGCGGGCGGTCATCGCCGGGGCGGGCGGCGCGGCCCACCTGCCGGGGATGCTGGCGGCGGTGACGCCGCTCCCGGTGATCGGCGTGCCGGTGCCGCTCAAGCACCTGGACGGGATGGACTCGCTGCTGTCCATCGTGCAGATGCCGGCCGGGGTGCCGGTGGCCACGGTCGCCGTGGGGGCGGCCCGCAACGCCGGGCTGCTGGCGGTGCGGATGCTCGCCTCGGGCGATGAGGAGCTGCGCGGGCGCATGGAGGAGTTCCAGGAGGAGCTCAAGCGCCTGGCCAAGGCCAAGGGCGAGCGCCTGCGCAAGGAGACCGCGGAGGGCGGCCCGAAGGTCGGCTTCGCCGCCGGGCAGGGCTGAGCCGGGGCGGGGTCACTGGGCGCCGGACGGCCGCCCCCACTGCGACCACACCTCGTCGGGGATGTGGCCGACCAGGTCGACCAGCCCGTCCAGGCGCTCCAGCACGGCGCCCGGGGCGGGCCCGCCCCCGGTGCTGATGAGCAGGGCGCCGTCGACCACCAGGTCGGCGATCCCGGTGCGGCGGATGTCCGCGCGCACGCCCTCGTCCAGCAGGGCCAGCGCGAAGCGGCGGTCCCGGGCTTCGGCGTACAGGTCGTGCGCCCCGCCCTCGCGGTCCTGCACGTAGGCGTAGGGGAGCCGGGCGGGCAGCTCCAGGGAGTGCACCACCAGGGCGTGTGGGCCGGGGCCGTACAGGTAGTCGAAGAGGCGGAAGGCGCGGCCCCGGTGCACCCCCGAGACCTCGTCCGCCACCCTGCCGAGCGGGCCCGGCGGCAGGGCGGTGCGCGGCCAGCCCCGCAGCGCGCGGGTGTCGCGCTCGGTGTAGGTCCACCCGTGCTCGGCGGCCAGCGCCCTGCGGGCGGCGGTCCGGTCGGAGGCGGTGCCGGGGGTGCGCGGTGCTCGCATGGGCCTGCCCTACCCCCGGCGGGCGCGGGCGAACCTCCCCCTCGGGGGAGGGTTCACCCCATCAGCCGCGGCCATTCGATCGCCGGGCAGCGGTCCATGACCATGGTGCGCCCGGCCGCGCGCACGCGGGCGGCGGCGCCGTGGTCGACCACGCCGAGCTGGAACCAGACCGCCCGGATGTCGTCGCGGGCCAGCGCCTCGTCGGCGACGGCCCCGGCGGCCTCGGAGCGGCGGAAGACGTCGGCGACGTCCACGCGGAAGGGGATGTCGGCGAGCGAGGCGTAGCCGGGCTCGCCGTGCACGGCGGCCGCCGACGGGTGCACCGGGACGATGCGCTTGCCCTGGGACTTGAGGAAACCGGCGACGCGGTGGGCGGGGCGGGACGGGTCGCCGCCCAGGCCGACGACGGCCCAGACCTCGCACGTGCGCAGGATGTCCCGGATCTCGTCGTCGCTCGGGGCGCCGTCGCCGGTGCCGCCGTTGCCGTTGCCGTTCATGGGGCCATTGTGCCCGGGGGCGGGCCGCCGCCCGCCCCCGGGGCGCGCCCTAGCCGCCGAATACGGGGTAGTGGTCGCTGTGGTCGGTGTAGGTGTAGTCCTGGCCGCCGGAGGTGACGGTCCAGGGCTCGCTGTGCACCTCGTCGGTGCGGTTGGTGTAGGAGGACGGGGCGGCGCCGTTGGCGATGGGCAGTACGTGGTCGAGCTGTTCGCCGGGCCAGTCGCCGTACCGGTCGGCGGCGATGGAGTTGGTGGCGGTGTCGAAGGAGTACCCGTGCCCGGTGTAGTCCGGGCGGACCGCGCCGAGCTGGTCGATCATGGCGTCGTACTCCGCCGATCCGCCGACCACGTTGAGGTCCCCGGCCACATAGACGGGCTCGTCGTCGGGGACGGCCTTGTCCTCCAGGACGGTGGCGATCCGGTCGAGCTGGGACCAGCGCACGTCGACATCCAGGTCGCCCGCGCAGCCGTCGTCCTCGGACTGCAGGTGGGTGCCGACCACGTGCACGGGCCCGCCGGGGGTGTCCAGCTCCACGTAGGCGAAGCCCTTGGAGGAGAACCAGTCGCCGCCGCAGGCGTCCTGGTAGATGTACTGCTCCCGGCGGACGATCGGCCAGCGGCTGAGCACGGCCACGCCGCCGTCCTCGGAGGTCTCCCAGCGGTAGCCGGAGGTGTGGTCCCAGCCGGAGGCGGAGCGGCCCACGACGGGGGTGGCGTAGGGGTACTCCCCGGACAGGTTGTCGATGAGCCGGTCGGAGGAGGAGTTGTCGAAGGCCTCCTGGAGGACGACGACGTCCTGGCCGGAGACCACGCCGTCCTCGGCGATCAGGTCGGCCCTGCGGTCCTGCCCCCAGTTGGGGTACAGGTTCTTCGACATGAGGAAGACGTTGTAGGTGGCGATCCCGGGGGCGCCCGATGCGTCGGCGGCGGCGGCCGGAGGGGCGGCGACCGCCGTCGAGGCGCCGAGCGCGGTCCCCAGGGCGAGGGCGAACATGAAATTGTTTCGCTTTCTCATGTCCGCCCAGCCTTCAGGGGCGGGGTCTCCCGTTGGTTACCGGCGGGTAGCCATGGGGTATCGGCTCGGCGGCGGGCCGGGGCCGGGGGCGCTCAGGGGCGGCCCAGTGCTCGGTACGTCCAGCCGCGGGCGCGCCAGTGCTCGGGGTCGAGCACGTTCCGCCCGTCCACGATCTTCCGTTCGGAGACCACCTTGCCCAGCTCCTCCGGGTCGGCGTCGCGGAACTCGGCCCACTCGGTGAGCAGCAGCACCACCTCGGCGTCGCGCACCGCCTCCAGCATCGAGCGGGAGTAGTTCAGCTCGGGGTGCTCGCGCTCGGCGCGCTCCAGCGCCTCGGGGTCGTAGACGGTCACCCGGGCCCCCAGCGACGCGATCGTGGAGGCCACGTCCAGCGCGGGCGAGTCGCGGATGTCGTCGGAGTTGGGTTTGAACGCCGCCCCCAGCACCCCGACCGTGCGCCCGGCGAACCCGCCGCCGATCAGGGCGCGGGCGATGTCCACCGTGCGGGCGCGGCGGCGCTGGTTGATGGCGTCCACCTCGCGCAGGAAGGACAGTGCGGGCTCCACGCCCAGCTCGTCCGCGCGGGCCATGAACGCCCGGATGTCCTTGGGCAGGCACCCCCCGCCGAAGCCCAGGCCCGGCCCGAGGAACTTGCCGCCGATCCGGTCGTCGTAGGACAGCGCCTTGGCGAGCTGCATCACGTCGGCCCCGGCCGCCTCGGAGACCTCGGCCATCGCGTTGATGAAGGAGATCTTGGTGGCCAGGAAGGCGTTGGCGGAGATCTTCACCAGCTCGGCCGTCTGCAGGTCGGTGACCAGGAACGGGATGCCCGCCTCGATCTGCGGCGCGGACACCTCGCGCATCGCCGCCTCGACCCGCGGCGAGTCGGTGCCGATCACGATCCGGTTGGGGCGCAGGGTGTCCTCCACCCCGAACCCCTCGCGCAGGAACTCCGGGCTCCAGCCCAGCTCCACCGCGTCCCCGGCGGGGGCCAGTTCGCGGACGCGGGCGGCCAGCACCGCGGCGGTGCCCACCGGCACGGTGGACTTGCCGATCACCACGGAGGGGCGGTCCAGCCGGGGGGCCAGCGCCTCCACCGAGGACTTGACGAAGGACAGGTCGGCGGCGCCGGAGTCGTCCCGCTGCGGCGTGCCCACGCAGATGAAGTGCAGGTCGGCGAAGGCCGCCACCTCGTCGTAGTCGGTGGTGAAGCGCAGCCGCCCGGCCTCCAGGTTGCGGGCCAGGACCTCCTCCAGGCCCGGCTCGTAGAAGGGGACCCGGCCCGCGGACAGGCTCTCCACCTTCGCCCGGTCGACGTCCAGGCCGATGACCTCGAACCCCAGTTCGGCCATGCAGGCGGCATGGGTGGCGCCGAGGTAGCCGGTGCCGATGACCGAGATCCTGGTGCGCGCTTCTGAGACCAATGGTCCGTCCTTCCTTACGACCGGCAAAGCATCGTAGTACCGGCGCGGGCGGTCGGTCCCGGGGCCCCGTCGACCCGGCCGCTGGGAGGCGTCGTACAGGAAGGTGTTTCCGGAACCGGGTCGGGGGCAACCCCGGTGCGCGCCAAAAGCGCCGGGCGGTGCCGGGAGGCGGGGCGGGGGAGAGGGGCCGCGCGTGTCCTGCGGCGGTAGCGCGCCCCAGGCTACCGCTTGCGGGAGAACGGGATGGTCGTCCGCTCCGGGTCGGCGCCCTGGGCGGCGGGACCGTCGGGCTCCGCCGCGGGCGGCGGTACGGGCCCCGGTGCGGGCCCCGGGTCCGGTTCGGCGGCCGGCGCCGGGGCGGGCGCGGGCGCCCGGCCGCGCCTGTTCGGCCGCCACCGGGACGGCGACAGCGCCGCGATCACCAGCAGGGTGCCCAGCACCAGGGCGAACGGCAGCGCCGGGCCCTCCGGGTGGGCGGGGCCGCCGGGGATCCACGCGGGCACGGTCTGCGGCGCGGTCACCGGCCACAGCGCGTAGGCCAGCAGCGGCAGGCCGCAGGCCAGCGACCCGATCGGGGGGATGCGCCCCCCGACGAGGAACCCGCCCGCGGCGCCCGCCGCCATCAGCACGCCCAGCGGAGCGGTGTCGGAGGCCTGCGGCGCGGTGTCCGCGGCCCAGGCGGCGCCGAACCAGATCGCGGGGGCCAGGGCCAGCCCGGCCAGGAAGGTGAGGAGTTGGCGCAGCACGGCGACCTCCGCGTGATCGGGGCCGGGACTCTCCCGTTCACGGTATCGGCTCCCCGCGCCCCCAGGGCGGCACCCGGGCGCCTCACAGCGCCCGCTTGGCCGCCCCTCCGAAGGCGCCCACGGCCGCTCCCAGGGCGAACATGGCGGCCTCGTCCTCGCTCATGTGCACGATGCCCGAGACGAGTTTCACCGCGTAGGGCCGTGGACCCGCCGGGCCGATCTCGACGCCGTCGATGACGCCCTGGGCGTGCAGCAGTTTCAGGGCCTCGCCGATCTGCCTCGGGCGGTCTCCCTCGGATAGCAGCGCCATAGGCCGATCCTAGATTAGGATCGGCCCCACGATCGGGCTGATCGGTCGGCCGTCTTGCGGGGGGCGTGTGCGGTGTGGTCGGCGATGACGCGCTGGTTGTGCGAGAGCTGCCGGCGTCCGAACCCGGAGAAGTGGGACTACTGCACCTACTGCTTCAACCCCAAGCCGGGCTTTCGCCCCGCTCCGGGGCTCACCCGCCACAGACGTTGTCCCGGGCGGTAGCCGTGCGCGGCCCCGCCTCCGGGGACGACGGCGCCGCCTCGGGCTCGGGCTCGGGGTTGTCCACCGGGACCACCCCGGTGTAGTCGAACCCCAGCACGAGCTGCACCTCCCCGCTCAGCGTGGCGTCCTCGCGCGGCTCGGCGCCCGGCACGGCGGAGGCGACCAGCTCGGCGGCGGCCTCGTCGCCCGGCGCATGGCGCACCGTCGTCACCTCCTCATCGCGCGAGCTCCAGTTCCGCGCCTCGCCGGGCACCGAGAACCCGGTCGCCTCCAGGTCCCGGGCGGCCTGCCCGCCGAGCCCGGGGGTGCCGATCCCGTTGAACACCTGCACCCGCACCTCGCCCGGCACCGGCGGCGCCTCCTCGTGCCCCTGCGCCTCCCGGGAGGCCCCTCCGGCGGGCTCGGCGCCGTCGAGCGGCTTGTCCGCCGCCACCCGGGCGAACATCTCCTGGGCCGCCTTGCGGTCCCAGGTCACCGCCACGTCGCCGCGCGGGGTCCAGTAGGCGGCGTCCTCCACCGGCACCTGGGCGAAGGAGACGTCGTCCAGGCCCACCGAGCGCAGCTGCCCGCCCAGCTCGCTGATGGCGGCGGTGTCCAGCCCGCTGTCGACGGTGACCGAGGACAGCGCGGTCTCCAGGAAGGCCGAGAACCGCGCCGGGTCGCCGAGCGTGTCCGTGCTCATCGCCTTGTCCAGCAGCGCCGCCATCACCTGCTGCTGGCGGCCGATGCGGTCCAGGTCGCCCCCGGCGGTCTTGCGGGTGCGGGCGAAGGCCAGCGCCTCGCGCCCGTCCACCTCGTGCGTGCCCGCGGCCATGTCCAGCTTGGCCTTCTCGTCGCTGATCGGCTCGGACAGGCACACCTCGATGCCGCCCAGCGCGTCCACCACCTCGGTGAACCCGGTGAAGTCGATCTCCACGTAGTGGTCGATGCGCACGTGCGTGGCGGCCTCGACGGTGCGCACGGTCAGCTGCGGACCGCCGTGGGCGTAGGCGGCGTTGATCTTGTCCTTGCCGACGCCGGGCACCTCCACCCACGAGTCGCGGGGGATGCCGACCACGCTGATCCGGTCCCGGTCGTCGTTGACGTGCACCAGCATCATGGTGTCCGAGCGCCGCCCCTCGGCGCTGCCCACGCCCAGGTCGCTCTTGGACGAGGAGTCCATCCCCTCCCGCGAGTCGGACCCGATCACCAGGAAGTTCAGCGCGCCGGTGGGGCCGGGGTCGGGGCGCTCGCCCAGCCCGGAGAACACGTCGAACCGGTTGATCTGGCCCGACACCCACCCGGTGAGCGCCCAGGCGGTGCCCGAGGCCAGCAGCACCACCACCGACAGCGTCCCGGCCAGCAGCAGGCCCAGACGGCGGCGGCGCACCGAGCGGTCCGGCAGAACCGGTCCGCGCGGCCCGCGCGCGCGGGAGGGCCCCGCGGGCGGGGTGGGGGAGGACCGCACCCTGCGGAACCCTCCGTCGTCCCCGTCACCGCCGCGGTGCCCGCGCCCGCCGTCTCCCCTGCGCTCGCCCACTGGGTTCCTCCAGCCCCCCGATGGCGGCCCTCCGGCCGCCGGAATCCAGGTTGTCATCGAATCCACCGATGGGTCGGCCATGTCGGCCCCGGCGTGTTGTCACCTGATGTCCGCCGACCCCTCCCGGATGCCTGCCCCCGGGAGGGGGCCGGGGCACATGGCGGGAGCGCACCGCGGGTTGCAGTACCGTTACGGTCGAACCCCGACCGAGTGACCCGTGGGAAGACCTGTGAGCTGGCCGGCCGTATCCGTAGTCATGCCCGTGCTGAACGAGGAGCGCCACCTGGAGGCCGCGGTGCGCCACGTGCTCGCCCAGGACTATCCGGGCGAGCTCGAGGTGGTGCTCGGTGTGGGCCCCTCCGCCGACCGCACCCGGGAGGTCGCCGACGCGCTCGCCGCCGCCGACCCGCGCGTGGTCGTGGTGGACAACCCCACCGGCCGCACCCCCTCGGGGCTGAACGCCGCCATCGGCGCCTCCTCGCACGGCATCGTCGCCCGCATCGACGGCCACGCGATGATGCCCTCGGACTACCTCAAGGTGGCGGTGGAGACCCTGGAGGAGACCGGGGCGGACAACGTCGGCGGCATCATGGCGGCCGAGGGGGAGACCCCCTGGGAGCGCGCCGTGGCCGCCGCCATGACCTCCAAGGTCGGGGTGGGCAACGCCCGTTTCCACACCGGGGGCGAGGGCGGCCCCGCCGACACCGTGTACCTGGGCGTGTTCCGCCGCTCGGCGCTGGAGCGCGTGGAGGGCTACGACGAGGCGTTCCTGCGCGCCCAGGACTGGGAGATGAACCACCGCATCCGGAGCACCGGCGGCACCGTGTGGTTCCAGCCCCGCATGCGGGTGTCCTACCGGCCGCGCCCGGACGCCTCCCGCCTGGCCAAGCAGTACTTCCACTACGGGCGCTGGCGGCGGGTGGTGGCCCGCCAGCACAAGGGCACGATCAACCTGCGCTACCTGGCGCCTCCGGCCGCGGTGGCCGGCATCGCGCTGGGCCTGGTCGGCGGGTTCTTCTTCTGGCCCGCGTGGCTGGTCCCCGGGGCCTACGCCGCCGCGGTGGCGGCCGCCTCGGTGCCGCTGGGCAAGGGGCTGCCGGTGTCCGGGCGCCTGGCGGTCCCGGTGGCGCTGGCCACCATGCACATGTCGTGGGGGGTCGGGTTCCTGACCAGCCCGCCGAGCCTGGGCGCGGACTCGCGCACCGCCCGCGCCCGGCGCGAGTCCCAGGGCCAGGAGCAGGCCTAGCGTTTGACGGCGGCCGCCACCCCCGGCACGTCGTCGGCGACCACCGCGTCCACGCCCGCGTCCGCGAACCGGGCCGCGTCCACGGCGTCGGGGCACCACGAGACCACCTCCAGCCCGGCCCGGTGCGCCGTTTCCACCGTGTAGTCCACGCTGCGCCGCCCCGGGCGGGGCGGCTCCCCGGTGAGGCCGAAGGACCGCGCGTCGATCGCCACCGCCGCGCACCCCATCCCGGCCGCCCCGGCCACCGCCTGGTCCAGCGGGTTGCGCACGAACGGCATCCACGCGGTGGGCACCCCGGGCGCCTCCTCGGCGACCCGCAGCAGCACCGCCGGGTCGAAGGAGCACACGAACACCCGCCGCCGGGCCGCCTCCCGGCGCAGCACCGGCATCAGCAGGGCGGCGGTGCGGCGGGACGGCGCGTCGGCGGCGTCCTCCATCACCGTCTTGACGTCCACGTCCAGCCCCGCCTCCTCCGGCAGGGCCTCCAGCGCCTCCTCCAGGCGCACCAGGCCCTTCCGGGCGCACTCGGCGGCGGTCGCGTCCACCACCGGCCGCCCGTCGGCCAGAGCGGCGTCGTGGTGCAGGACCAGCGCGCCGTCGGCGGTCCGGCGCACGTCGACCTCCACCCAGGAGGCCCCGGTGCGCAGCGCCTCCAGGTAGGACTCCACGGTGTTCTCCCGGAGCCCGCCGCCTTCGCCGCGGCCCGCGCCGCGGTGCCCGATCACCTCGGTGGGGCGAAAGACGCTCATCGGCCCTCCTCTCCGGCGCCGCGCCCGGCCTCCCGGCGCAGCAGCGCCTCGGCGACCTCCACGTCCCCCGGGTGGGTCACCTTGATGTTGGCCTCGGTGCCCGCCACGATGTGCACCGGCTCACCCGGCAGGTAGCGCAGCACCACGCCGCAGTCGTCGGTGGCCACCAGGGCCGGGTCGGCCAGAGCGGCGGCGTAGGCGCGGCGCAGCACCTCCAGCCGGAACCCCTGCGGGGTCTGCATCCGCCGCAGCTCGGCGCGCGGGGGCACCTCGGCGACCGCCTCGGCCCCGCCCGCGCCCGGGGCCACCCGCACCACGGTGTCCGAGGACGGCACCGCCACCCCCACCGCCCCGGCGTGCTCCAGGGCCGCCACCGCCGCGGCGACGGTCGACCGGGCCACCAGCGGGCGCGCCGCGTCGTGCAGCAGCAGCAGATCCGAGCCGGGGCGGGCGTCCACCGCGCGCAGCGCCGCCACCGAGCTGTCGGTGCGGGTGGACCCGCCCGGCAGGACCGCCGTCACCTTGGGGAAGGGCGCCGCGATCCGCTCGGCCTCGTGCAGGTGGTCCGGCGCCATCACCACGATCACCTCGTCCACCTGCGGGGCGTCCTGGAAGGCGGCGACCGCGTGCTCCAGCACCGGCCGCCCGGCCAGCGGCAGCAGCTGCTTGGGGACGGCACCGCCCATCCTCGACCCGGTGCCCCCGGCCAGTACGGCGGCGGTCACGTGCGGCATCGCACACCTCGGCTTTCCCTCTCGCGCGTTCCTCCAGCAGAACCTACGGGACGGGGCGCCCGCCGCCGACCGGTACCCTTGTGTCGCCCCGGGGACGGCGTCCGCCGCCGGGCGCGCCCGCAGCGCGGTGCGCGCGGCGACGCCGGGTCTGCCCCGCGCGGCTCTCGAACGTCCCACCCCCTGGCCGGAGCGCGCCCCCTCGCCGCCTCCGGCCGCAAGGTCTCACGACTGCACACCCCCAAGGAGGTGGCGGTGGCGTCAAGGGCGCTGGCCGTCTGGCAGAACCGTCAGGTCGTTGGCCTCCTGGTCCGGCGCGACCTGAAGGTCAAATACCAGAAATCGATCCTCGGTTACGCGTGGTCGATGCTCGAACCCCTGGCCATGGCCGGGGTCTACTTCTTCGTGTTCGGGCTGATCTTCAACACGGACCGGGGCGTCCCCGGGGGCGACGACGCCCCCGGCGGCTACCTGCTGTTCCTGATCTCCGGCCTGTTGCCCTGGCTGTGGTTCAGTACCGCGCTGAACGAGGCGCCCAAGGCCCTGATCTCCCAGTCCAAGCTCATCACCACGATGAAGGTGCCCCGGGAGATCTTCCCGATCGCGGTGGTCACCCGCGGCTTCGTGGACTACCTGTTCACCTGGCCCGTGCTGCTGGTGTTCGTGTTCTTCCTGGGCGGGCGCACCACGGCCATGGGCGTGCTGGTCTGGCTCCCGGCGGCGCTGGTGGTGCAGTACGCCTTCACCCTCGGCGTGACCTTCCTGCTGGCCTCGGTCAACGTGCTGGTCCGGGACGTGGAGCGGATCGTGCGCATCCTCAACCGGATCCTGTTCTACGCCTCGGCGATCATCATCCCCTCGGGCATGGTGCTGGCCGCGGACTCCTCCTTCCCCGGCTGGTTCAAGGCCCTCTTCCAGCTCAACCCGCTGCTGGGGATCTTCAAGATGCACCACGCCGTCTGGTACCCCGCCGACGCCCCGGGCCTGGCGTCGGCCGCCGCGCACGGGGGCTTCGCGCTCACCACGGCCCTCGTGGGTGCGCTCGCCTTCCTCGTTGTCGGATACTGGGTGTTCCGGCGCCTGGAGACGGCCGTCCTTAAGGAGTTGTGATGGCGGAGCCGATCATCGAGGCCGAGGGCCTCGGCATCAGTTTCGCGGTGAACCGCCGGCGCAAGCGCAGCCTGCGCGAGATGTTCATCCACGGCAGGAAGCGCGACCCCAACGCGGCCGGGGCCGACTTCTGGCCCATGCGCGGCGTCTCCTTCCAGATCGCCGAGGGCGAGTGCGTCGGCATCGTCGGCAAGAACGGCACCGGGAAGTCCACCCTGCTCAAGATGATCGCCGGGGTGCTCATCCCGGACGAGGGCAGCGTGCGGGTGCGCGGGAAGGTGGCCCCGCTGCTGGAGCTGCGCGCCGGGTTCAACGACCAGCTCACCGGGCGGGAGAACGTCTACCTGGTCGGGTCCCTGCACGGGATGGACACCGAGACCATCGACGCGCGCTTCGACGAGATCGTGGAGTTCGCCAACATCCGCGAGGGCTACATCGACATGCCCGTGCGGCACTACTCCAGCGGCATGAAGGTGCGCCTGGGCTTCGCGCTCATCTCCCAGCTGGAGCACCCCGTCATGCTCGTCGACGAGGTGCTGGCGGTGGGCGACAAGGCCTTCAAGAAGAAGTGCTACGAGGCCATCGAGCGGATGCTGGCCAAGAACCGCACCATGGTCCTCGTCTCGCACAACGAGACCGACCTCAAGCGGTTCTGCGACCGGGGCCTGTACATCAAGGACGGCGAGCTGGCCCTGGACGCCGACATCGGGACGGCGCTGGAGGCCTACAACGCCGACTCCAAGGCCGAGACCGAGGCCCGCAAGAAGGCGGCCGAGGAGAAGAAGCGCCGCAGGCAGGAGAAGGGCGAGCAGGAGAAGGGCGGCGGCGAGGCCGCCTGAGCGCGCCCCGGCCCGGGGCGTGTCGGAGGTTGCCGGGCACCCCCGCGCGGGGGACGCTCGACGGGTGACCTCCGCCGTGTTCACGCGGATCGCGCCCGTGGCGGCCGTGCTGGCCGCGGTCTGGTTCTCCGCGGGCGATACGCGCGGTGCCCTGGCGGGATCGGCCCTGCTCGGCGCGGTCCTGGCGGCCGGCCGGGCACGGGTGTGGGCCGCCGCGGGCCGCCGGGACGCCCTGGAGGAGTGGCTGGCGGTCGTGCTCGGGCGGCTGGGCGAGTACGCGGTCTACGCGGGCCTGGCCGTCGGGGGCGCGCTCTCCGGAGAGGACGAGGCCTGGGCGTGGGCGGCGGGCGCGCTGATCGCCCTCGCGCTGCGCGACAGCGTCCTGGAGGCCGAGGGCCGCCGGGCCGCCCCGGTCCCGCCCGCGGCGGGCGTGCCCGCCCCGCGCGAGGGCTCCCCGCTGGCGCGGCTGCCCGGCATGGGGACCGCGCCCGAGCGCACCGACCCCGGCCTGGCCGACGAACTGCTCGGTCCGCACCGGGCCCGTGGGCCCCGGAGGCCGGGCCGGGCCGCCCCCGCCCGGCGCCCCGCCGCGGTCGGCGTGCTGCGGGAGGCGGCGGCCTTCCCCCGGCCGCTGCGGTTCGCCGTCATCGCCGTGGGGGCCCTGGCCGCCGACGCGCGCGTGACCTTCATCGCACTCATGGTGGGGTGCGCGATCGCGGTGACCGCCGCCCTCGCGGACCCCCGTCCGGAAAGGGGGCCGAGCGGCTAGCGTGGACGCGTTCCCCCCGGGCCGCGGGTCGACACCCGTCGACGTGCGGTTTCTCCGTGATGATGGTCACCTCGCGCGGCTGCTGGGGCGGGTGGGGGGCGGCGCGCTGCCGCCGGTGCCGCCCGCGGCCGCCGCCGCACTGGTGACCGGCGTCCTGCTCGCGGCAGGCCTGGGGGCGGCCACAGGCATTACCCTGTTCGCACCGGTGGCCGCGCTCCTGCTGGCCGGAGCCGCCTCGGCGCATCCGCACGGCGGCCGCCACGACCCCCTCGCCGTCCCCCTCCTCCGCGGGTCCGAATACCTGTACCTGCTCGCGCTGGGCACGGGCGGCGGCGTACCGGGCCCCCTGGTGTTCGTACTCTTGGTCGTGGTGGCCCTGCACCACTGCGGTACCGTCTGCCGGGCACGCCAAGGGGCCGGTCCACCGGACCGGGCCGCTCGGGCGATGCTCGGATGGGACGGCCGCATGCTGCTCGCCGCCGCGGGAGGCGCCCTGGGCTGGCTGCCGTTCGCCTTCGGCGCGCTCACCGGCTACCTGGCCGTGCTGCTCGCCTACGGGGCGGTGGCGGGCTGGGCCCGCACACCGGTGGCCGACCTGGCGGACACCGGCGACGAACCGGGAGGCGCAGGCGCCCCCACGACCTAAGGAGGAACGCGCGTACATGCTCGGTATGGTTCTTGCGGCCGGAGCCGGCCGGAGGCTGCGCCCCTACACCGACACGCTCCCCAAGGCACTGGTGCCGGTCGACGGCGAGACCACCATCATGGACATCTCGCTGCGCAACCTGGCGGCCTCGGGCCTGACCGACGTCGTGGTCGTCGTCGGCTACCGCTCCGAAGCGGTCGAGGAGCGCAAGGAGGCGCTGGAGCGCCGCCACGGCGTCAGTCTCACCCTGGTCTACAACGACAAGGCCGAGGAGTGGAACAACGCCTACTCCCTGTGGACCGCGCGTGAGTACTTCTCCGAGGGCGTCCTCCTGGTGAACGGCGACACGGTGCACCCGGTGAGTGTGGAAGAGACGCTACTGGCCGCCCGCGGACCGGAGCTCCTCCTGGCGGTGGACAACGCGAAAACCCTCGCCGACGAGGAGATGAAGGTGACCCTGGACGGCTCGGGGCACCTGGAGCGCATCACCAAGAGGATGGACCCGGCCACCGCGGCCGGGGAGTACATCGGCGCCACCCTCGTCGACGGCGCCGTCGCCGGCCGCCTGGCCGACGCCCTCAAGGCCGTCTGGGAGCGCGACCCGGACCTGTACTACGAGGACGGTTTCCAGGAGCTGGTCACCCGCGGCGGCAAGATCGCCGTCGCCCCGATCGGCAAGGTCGACTGGGTCGAGGTGGACGACCACGACGACCTCGCGCGCGCCCGGGAGATCGCATGCCGCTACTAGCCCGGATGCTGCCGTCCCCGCTCACCATCGACGTGCGCCGGGGCGCCATCGCCTCCCTCGGGTCGGTCCTGTCCGACCGCCGGATCGCCACCTCGGGCCGCATCGCCGTCGCGGTCGGCCCGGGGCAGGGCGGCCAGATCGCCGCCGACCTCGACATGCCCGACTGCGAGGTGGTCCAGGTCGACGGCGGCAGCGTGGACACCGCCACCGAGCTGGGCAAGAGGCTGCGCGCGGGCGCCTACGAGGCGGTCGCCGGGATCGGCGGCGGCAAGACCATCGACGTGACCAAGTACGCCGCCTCCATGGCGGGCGTGCCGATGGTGGCCGTGGCCACCAACCTGGCCCACGACGGCATCTGCTCGCCCACCGCCTCGCTGGAGCACGAGAGCGGCAAGGGCACCTACGGGGTGTCCATGCCCATCGCGGTGGTCATCGACGTGGACTACGTGCGCGCCGCCCCGCAGCGGCTGGTCCGCTCGGGGGTGGGGGACGTCGTCTCCAACCTGTCCGCGATCGCCGACTGGGAGCTGGCCGGGCGCGAGCAGGGCGAGCCGGTGGACGGCATGGCCGTCACCTTCGCCCGGGTGGCCGCCGAGGCGGTGCTCTACCGCCCCGACTCGGTGGAGTCCGACGAGTTCCTCACCGTGCTGGCCGAGGCGCTGGTGCTGTCCGGGATGGCGATGTCGGTGGCCGGGTCGAGCCGCCCGGCCAGCGGCGGGTGCCACGAGATCCTGCACGCCGTCACCCACCTGTACCCCGGGGTGAGCAACCACGGCGAGCTGGCCGGGATCGGCGCCCTGTTCGCCTACTTCCTGCGCACGCGGCACCTGGGCGAGGACGACCGGCGCATGCGGGACATCCGCGCCTGCCTGCTCCGCCACGGGCTGCCGCTGACCCCCGGGGACGTCGGCCTGGACGAGGAGAAGTTCGCCCGCGCCGTGGCGCACGCCCCCGCCACCCGGCCGGGGCGCTACACGGTGCTGGAGCACCTGGACCTGTCCGAGGACGAGATTCGGCGGAGCGTCGGTGAGTATGTCCAAACCGTCGGTCGCTGAGGTCCGCGCCGGGGGCCAGCCCGAGGGCGTCAAGGAGCGCGTCAACGAGGAGCACTGGGCCGGCCGCCTGTACATGCGCGACGTCTCCCCCTACCTCAGCACCGTGTTCGTGCGGCTCGGCGTGCCGCCGAACCCCATCACCTACCTGATGATGGCCTTCGGCGTGCTCGCCGGGGCCGTCGTCGCCTTCGGCGGCCTGTGGTCGGCGCTGCTGGCCTTCGCCATGGTGCAGGTCTACCTGCTGCTCGACTGCGTCGACGGCGAGGTGGCGCGCTACACCGGCCGCACCAGCACCGCCGGGATCTACCTGGACCGCATCGGCCACTACGTCTCGGAGATCGCCCTGCTCATCGGGCTGGGCGTGCGCGCGCAGGGGGCCTTCGAGCCCGGCGGCTGGGTGGTGGCCGGGATGGCCGGGGCGATCGGCGTGGCGCTGATCAAGGCCGAGACCGACAACGTGGTGGTGGCCCGCGCCAAGGCCGGGCTGCCCGAGCAGGTCTCCCAGGAGGCCATGCGCCCCCGCTCGTCCGGGCTGAGCCTGGCCCGCAAGGCCGCCTCGGCGCTGCGGTTCCACCGGATCATCCAGGCGGTGGAGCTGTCGATCCTGCTCGTGGGCGTCGCGGTGGTGGACGCGGTCCGCGGCGACCTGGCCGCCACCCGCGTCCTGGTGGCGGTGTGCGTGGCGGTGGCCGCGCTGCAGACCGTGCTGCACCTGGTCAGCGTGCTGGCCTCGCGGCGGCTGGAGTAGCCGGGACGGCCGCGGCCGTCCGCGGGCGGCGCCCCGACACGCCGGGCGCCGCCCTTCCCGCCGTGGCGGGAAGGGAAACCGTCCCTTATCTTTTCGTTAGCGGGTTCGCGGGAGTGTAAGGTCCCGTCCACCCGTCGTCCACGCCTACGAACGGTTGCCATGAACCGACACGTGTCCGAGGAAGCGCCCCGGGAGGCCGTCCACGAGGCCCCCGCGCCGGCGCCTGCCGGGGGTGCCCAGCGCTTGAAGATCTCGTGTGTCGTGCTGACCATGGGCAACCGCCCGGCCGAGCTGCGCCGCGCGGTCACGAGCGTGCTGGAGCAGCGCGGCGCCGACGTCGACGTCGTGGTCGTGGGCAACGGCGCCGACCTGCCGGAGCTGCCCGAGGGGGTGGCGACCCTGCGTCTGGAGGAGAACCTGGGCATCCCCGAGGGGCGCAACCAGGGGGCGGCCGCCACCGACGGCGACATCCTGCTCTTCCTCGACGACGACGGCTGGTACCGCTCGCCGGAGCTGTGCCGCCGCCTCGCCGACCGGTTCGCCGCCGACCCGGGCCTGGGGGCGCTGTCGTTCCGCATCGCCGACCCCGACGGCGGGCCGGACCAGCGCCGCCACGTGCCCCGGCTGCGCGCGGGCGACCCGCGCCGCTCCAGCCGGGTGACCACCTTCCTCGGCGGCGCCTGCGCCATCCGCCGCGAGGCCTTCGCGGCCGGAGGGGGGCTGCCCGGCGGGTTCTTCTACGCCCACGAGGAGACCGACCTGGCCTGGCGCATCCTGGACGCCGGGTACCACATCGAGTACGACGCCGAGGCGGTCATGTACCACCCGGCGACGGCGCCGACCCGGCACGCCGACTTCTACCGGCTCAACGCCCGCAACCGGGTGTGGCTGGCCCGGCGCAACCTGCCGTGGCCGCTGGCCGCGGTCTACCTGGCGAACTGGGTGGGCATGACGGTGCTGCGGGAGCGCTCGGGCCCCGCGCTGCGCGCCTGGTTCCAGGGGTTCGGCGAGGGGTGGCGGACCGGGGCCGGGCCGCGCACCCCGATCTCGTGGCGCACGGCCTGGCGGATGGCCCGCGACGGGCGCCCGCCCGTCATCTGACTACAGCTCCGTCCAGACCTCGCCGTACTCCAGGCGGGGGAGGCGGGGGAAGGCGTGCGGCCCGGCGGGCTCGCCGATGTTGACCACCATGAAGCTGTGCAGCGGAGAGCCGGCGAAGAACTCGGCGTCGACCCCGGCGTGGTCGAACCCGTTCATGGGGCCCGCGGCCAGCCCGGCCGCGCGCACGCCGACGAGGAGGTACCCGGCCTGCAGGTGGGCGTTGAGCGAGGCCGCCGCCGGGCGGGCCGCGGCGTCGGCGAAGGCGCCGCGGACCATCTCGGCGCGGTCGGGGAAGAAGGCCTCGGCCTTCTCGTGGAAGTCGGCGTCGTAGGCGAGCACGGCGGTGAGCGGCGCGGCCTCGGTCTTGGCGCGGTTGCCCTCGGCCAGGAGGGGCAGCAGCCGGGCGCGGCTCTCGGCGGAGCGCAGCAGCAGCACCCGCAGGGGCTGCGTGTTCATCGCGGTCGGCCCGTACTTGACCAGGTCGTGGACGGCGCGCAGCTTCTCCTCCGGGATGGGCCCGGGGCCGAAGGCGTTGGCCGAGCGGGCCTCGCGGAAGAGCAGGTCCTGGGCGTCCTTGGGCAGGGCCAGCGGGTCGGCGCTCGCGGTCATGGGGTCTCCTCTCGTACGGGTCCGCGCGTGCGTTCATGTATGTGCATGGAGAACGCGGACACGACGGGGGCAACCGGGACCCGCGGGGGGCTATTCCGGCGCTGCGGCCGGTGTGGCGGTGCTCACGCCGTGGCGGGCGCGCGGTGCGGTAACGCCCGCAGGCCCGGCTCCGCGCGGGCCCACTCCTCCAGCTGGCGCACGAACGCCTTGGCGTGGACGGGCCAGTGGTAGTGCTCCCGGGCGATCTCGTGGCCGGTGCGGGCGAAGCGGGAGCGCAGCCCCGGGTCGCCGCGCAGCAGCAGCGCCGCCTCGGCGGCGGCCCGCGGGTCGCCGTGCGGGACCACGATCCCGCAGGCCCCCTCCGGGCGGCCGGCCACCAGCGCCTCGGCCGCCGGGGTCGGGGTGGTGATCACCGGCAGGCCGTGCGCCATGTACTCGACCACCTTGGTGGGCAGCGAGTGCCGGTAGTTGGGCGTGTCGTGCAGCAGGCTCACCCCGGCCATCGCCCCGCTGACCATGCGCAGGGCCCGGTCGTTGGGCACGAACCCGAACCAGCGCACCGCCCCCTCCTGCTGGGCGGCGCGCAGCATCGGCCGCACCGACGGGTCGGCGGCGCCGATCACGTCCACCCGCACCCCGTGCGGGCGCAGCAGCCGCCCGGCCTCCACCAGCTCGTGCGCGCCCCGGGCGTTGGACAGGTGGCCCAGGTAGACGATGCGGTCGTGGCCGGGCTGGCGGGCCGGGCGCTCGGGGACGAAGGTCGTGTTGGGCACCACCGGGTGCGATCCGGCGAAGCGTCCCCGGTAGCCCTCCTCGGCCAGCAGCAGGTGCATGCGGCGCTCGGCCCGGCGCTCGAACGAGCGCACCACGGGGGCCAGCGGGCGGCGCAGCGGCCGGGGCAGCCACGGCTTGGTGAGCAGCGCCGCGGCCGCGTCCTCGTGCACGTCCCACACGGTGGCCGGGCGGCGGCCGGGCAGGGCCAGCATCAGCTCGGGGTCGTGGAAGACCAGGACGTCGGCCTTGGGGGCGTGCTCGGCGAGCGCGGCGCGGGCCGCCCGCAGCGCGCGCAGCCGCCGCTTGCCCGCCGCGCGGGGCAGGTCCACGGCCTCCAGCTCGCGCCAGGGGGTCACCCCGCGCTCGCGGAACGGAGCGGCGTAGGTGACCGTGTGGCCGGCGTCCAGCAGCGCGCGGACCTGCCGGTGCAGGATGCGCGCGTCCTCCGGGTGGTGGACCACGGTGGCCACGAGTGCGTGCATGAGCGCCTCCGCCTGATGCTCCATGTCCCGGGCCGGAGGGAGATTCCGCCCGGGCGGGCGGCCGACCTGGGGCCAACCTAGGCGCGGGCGGCAAACGGAGGGTGAATCCCGCGGTTACACCCAGGGGTGGGGGCGATGAAGACGCGGGGCCCGGCTCGCGGTGAGCCGGGCCCCGGGCGGCCGTGCAGCCGCGGGCGGACGTGCGCGGGGTGCCGGTCAGAGCACCTGCACGCCCTCGCGCTCGATCGGCGCGGTGGTGCGGTCCTGCTGGGGGACCTCCGGGTCCAGGCGGCGCAGCACGCCGCGGGTGTCCAGCAGCAGCCGGGCGTGCTCGGTCAGCAGCTTGGGCCGGTAGTCGGGGTGGTCGGTGAGCAGCACCGTCAGGTCGGCCTCGCGCAGCGCCTCCTCCAGGTCCAGCGCGCGCGGCACGTCCTGCCCGCCCACGCTCCACTCCTCCACGTAGGGGTCGTGGTAGGTGAGCGTGGCGCCCTTCTCGGCCAGCTTGCGCGCCACCGGCCGGGCGGGCGACTCGCGCTGGTCGGCGATGCCCGCCTTGTAGGTGACGCCGAGCAGCAGCACCCGGGAGCGGGACAGCGCCAGCCCGGTGTCGTTGAGCAGCTCCTGGGCGCGCTGCAGTACGTACCCCGGCATCCGGGCGTTGATCTCCTGGGCCAGCTCCACGAACCGGAACGGGTAGCCCAGGGTCTTGACCTTGTACGACAGGTAGTTGGGGTCGATCGGGATGCAGTGCCCGCCGACCCCGGGGCCGGGGTAGAACGCCTGGAACCCGAACGGCTTGGTGGCCGCGCAGGCGATGGAGTCCCACAGGTCCACGCCCAGCTCCTGGCAGAACACCGCCATCTCGTTGACCAGCGCGATGTTGACGTGCCGGTAGGTGTTCTCCAGCAGCTTGGCCATCTCCGCCTCGCGGGTGCCGCGGGCGCGCACCACCTCCGAGACGAACCGGCCGTAGAACCGGGCGGCCAGCTCGCCGCAGCGCTCGGTCATCCCGCCGACGACCTTGGGGGTGTTGGCCACCCCGAAGGCCGGGTTGCCCGGGTCGATGCGCTCGGGCGAGAAGGCCAGGTGGAAGTCGGCCCCGGCGACCAGGCCGGACTCCTCCAGCAGCGGGCGCAGCACCTCCTCGGTGGTGCCCGGGTAGGTGGTGGACTCCAGGACCACCAGGGTGCCCGGGCGCAGCCGCTCGGCGATCATCCGCCCGGCCGCCGAGACCGCCCCCAGGTCGGGGCCGCCCTCCTCGGAGAGCGGGGTGGGCACGCAGACCACGATGGTCGAGGCGCGGCCCAGCACCTCGGGGTCGGCCGTGGCGGTGAACCCGCCGGCCAGCATCTCGCCGATGTCGTCGCCGGACAGGTCGTCGACGTGCGAGGCGCCGGAGTTCAGGCCGTCGACGACCGCTGGGCTGACGTCCAGGCCGGTGACCGCGATACCGGCGCGGACGGCCTCCTGGGCCAGCGGGAGGCCGACGTATCCGAGTCCGATGACGACCAGGTCCGTGGTCGGGGTAGCGGCGTCCACAGGGCCCCTCACCTTCTTGGAAGCGGTGCTCGAAAGCAGCGGTGGAAAACGATGTGTCGGGGAACGGTGCTCGCTTCGGCTAGACGCCCGAGCGTAGTTCTCCGATGACGGCGCACGGCCGCCTCGGCCAGCTCCGGACATCTCGTCGAAGAGTGCATATTCGGCCCCCGGGTGTGGGATATGCGTGCCGTTCCGGCGGTGTCGGCGCGGTACCGCGGCGGACGTCCGGCCAGGTCCCGCGGGCGCCACCGGTGCCCGATTTCTGACTGTACGGCGGTTTTCGCTGGTGGGATCACCGGAATTCCGAACCGCCCGGAGGAATTAACTCCGGCGTCACTTCGGGTTCCTTCCCTGCCCACCGTTCACACCCGGCTCGGCCCGGTGAATAGGCCGTAGGCGTCCGAATAGCGCTCGGCCGCGGCGGCCCATGTCCGGTCCCGGCCGACCGCCGCGCGGGCCCTTGCGCCCAGCCGCCGGCGCTCCGCCGGGTCGGCGGCCAGCGCCCCCAGGGCGTCGGCCAGCGCGCCCGGGTCCCCGGGCGGCACCAGCGCCCCGGTGCCCCCCGGCTCGACCAGCTCGCGCAGCGCGGGCAGGTCGGAGGCGACCACGGGCAGCCCCCCGGCCATCGCCTCCACCGGCTTGAGCGGCGTGACCAGGCGGCAGACCCGCTCGTCGCGGCGCGGCACCGCGAACACGTCCAGCGCCGCGTGGTGGACGCGCACCCGCCCGGCCGGGAGCCGCCCGGTGAAGTGCGCGGCCCCCTCCAGGCCCGCCTCGGCCGCCCGGCGGCGCAGCGCGGGCAGCTCGGGCCCGTCGCCGACCACCAGGGCGTGCGCGTCCGTTCCGCGCTTGCGCAGCACCGCCACCGCGTCCAGCAGCGCGTCCAGGCCCTCGTAGCCGTAGCAGCTCGTCGTCGTCCCGGCCACGAACGCCTCCGGCCCGATGCCCAGCGCCTCGCGCACCGGCGCGCCGTCCGGCAGCGGCTCCAGGAAGGGCGCGGCCACCGCGTTGGGCACCACCAGGATGCGCTCGGCGGGCACCCCGCGCGCGGCGATGTCGGCGCGCATCGCCTCGCCCAGCGTCACCACCAGGTCCGCGCCGAGCATGCAGGCCGTCTCCTGCGCCCGCTCCGCCTGGTAGAACGCGTCCCCGACCGAGCGCGAGGGGTCCCGGGACAGCCACGACTCCTCCAGGAAGCCGCGCACCTCGTAGACGACCGGCAGCCCGCGGGCGCGCCCCAGCTCCAGCGCCAGGCGCCCGTTGCGGTGGTTGGAGGCCGCGTGCAGCACGTCCGGCCCCAGCCGGTCCGCGAGCCGCCCGGCCCAGCGCAGCCCGGCCCGCAGCTCCGCGCCGTCGTCCGCGGGCGCCGCCCAGGGCATGATCCGGTGGTAGGGCACCCCGTCCAGCACCACCCGCGGCCGCGGGTCGGGCACCCCGGCCGAGAGCGGGTACCCGGCCCGGGTGGCCACCTGCGCGTCCAGCCCCGCCTCCCGCTGGGCCACCGCGATCCGGTGCGTCCGCTGCGTGTACCCGGCGTTGGTGTGCGGCAGCGCGTTGGTCACCAGGTGCAGCACACACGCCCCGATCTGTGCTGATCGCCCACCGTTCACCGCGCCGTCGCGCCGCGTTCTCCGCCCCCGGGCTACGGTGAGCGAGGGCGGGCGGACCGGCTCCGGCACCTGCGGGCCGGGACCGGCGGCCACCGCGCGCCCCGACAGCAGGGCCGAGCGGCGCTCCAGCGCCGCCCGGCGGCGGCCCGGCGGCAGCGCCCCGGCCAACTCGTCGGCCAGGGCGGTGTCCCGGACGGCCAGTGCCAGCGCGGCCATCCGCGCCGTGCGGCCGGGCGCCGCACCGGAGGCGGACAGCCGCGCGGTGCGCGCGGCGCCCTCGGTGTCGCCGGCGTCGGCCAGCGCGTAGGCGCGGACCAGCGGGCCGCCCCGGGCGGCGGCACCGCGCACCGCCCGGCGGACCGGGGAGGGGAGGACGCGCAGCGCCAGCAGCGGGGCCCGGGCGGGTTCGCTGCGCAGGTGGCGCCAGGCCAGGGTGGCGGCGTAGGAGGCCGCTCTGATGATGGGCAACACGATCGGTAGGCAACCACGCGGCGGTGTCCCCGCGGTGACGCCCGGGCGTCCCGCGCGCGTCGCCGGAGGAAAACACGCCGGTCCCGAGCGGACCGGGGCGAGGAACGAGGGAAGAGGTCGATGGCATTCCTGCACATCGTGGGAGCGCGCCCGAACTTCGTGAAGGCGGCGCCGGTGGTGGCCGCCCTTGACCGGCGCGGCATCGCCCAGCAGGTGCTGCACACCGGCCAGCACTACGACGAGCGCATGTCCGCGGTCTTCTTCCGCGACCTGGGGCTGCCCCGCCCCGACGCCGACCTGGGGGTGGGCTCGGGCTCGCACGCCCAGCAGACCGCCGCGCTGATGACCGGCCTGGAACGGGAGTTCACCGAGCGTTCACCCCACACGGTCATCGTCTACGGGGACGTGAACTCCACCGTGGCCGCCGCGCTCACCGCCGCCAAGCTCGGCATCGGCGTGGCGCACGTGGAGGCCGGCCTGCGCTCCTTCGACCGGACCATGCCCGAGGAGGTCAACCGCGTGGTGACCGACCGGCTGTCCGACGTGTGCCTGGCCACCAGCGCCGACGCGGTCGCCCACCTCGCCGACGAGGGGGTCGGTGCCGACCGGATCCACCTGGTCGGCAACCCGATGATCGACACCCTGACCGCCAACCTCGACCGGTTCGACGCCGAGGGGCTGCGGGCCCGCCACGGCCTGCCCGCCTCCTACGTCGCCGCCACCCTGCACCGCCCGGCCAACGTGGACGACCCCGAGGCGGTCGCCTCCCTGGTGGCCGCCGTGCACGGGGTCGCCGACCGGATCGACGTGGTCATGCCGGTGCACCCGCGCGGCAAGGCCGCCTTCGACGCCGCCGGGCTCGGCGGCCACCCCCGCGTGCACCTGCTGGAGCCGCTGGGCTACATCGACTTCGTCGCGCTGGTGCGCGGCGCCGCCGCCGTGGTCACCGACTCGGGCGGGGTGCAGGAGGAGACGACTATCCTCGGGGTGCCGTGCCTGACGCTGCGCCCCAACACCGAGAGGCCGGTCACCATCACCCACGGAACCAACCGCCTGGTGTCCCGGGAGGAGCTCGCCGAGCTGCCCGCCCTGGTCGCCAAGGCCGCCTCCGGCGAGCCGGTCAACGGCGCCCCCGCCGGGGCCGTCCCGCCGCTGTGGGACGGCGCCGCCGGGGAGCGCATCGCCGACGTGCTGTCCACCGTGCAAGGTAGGAAGAACCCGTGAAACGGCGAGAACAGTCCCAGACCGAGCAGCTGCGCCGGGCCCTCGGCGAGAGAGAGGCCCAGCTCCAGGAGGCCCAGGCCCGCCTGGCCGCCCTGGAGGCCTCCACCTCGCTGCAGGTGGGCCGGGCGCTGACGTCGGCGGCCAAGCGCCCCGGGCGCGGCCTGGTGCGCCTGCCGCGCGACCTGTTCCGGCTGTGGCGGCGCAGCGGGCGCACCACCCAGGCCACGGGGCGGCGCAAGCCCGACCCGGTGCGCTCCTATGAGACCGAGCGCGAGGAGGCGCGGCTGCTCAGCGGCGCCCCCGGGGCGCCCGACGGCCGCCTGTCGGTGGCCGGGGTGCTCTCGGCCGAGGCCGCCGAGGCGCTGCGCCCCTACGTGCGGGTGGTGCCGCTGCTGCCGCACGACGCCCAGCCGGTCTTCGAGTCGGTCGACGTGGACGCGGTGCTGGTGACCGCGTCGGCGGCGGCGCCCGGCGCCGCCGGGCCCTGGGCGCACACCGGCGACCCGGCCGCCGCCGACCGCACCCGCGCCCTGGCCTGGGTGCTGGAGGCCGCCGCCGCGCGCGGCGTGCCCACCGTGCTGCTGGATGACGCACCCGCCCCGCCCGCGCTGGCCCGCCTCGGCTTCGACCTGGTGCACGACGGCGGCGCCGGGGTGCCGCTGCACCGCTTCAACCCGATCGCCGCCGACCCCGAGCGCTCCGCCGAGCCGGTGCGCCTGGCCGCGTCCCGGCCCTCCGGGGCCGCCGCCCGGCGGCTGCTGGGCGCGCTGGGCGACGACGGGCCGCGCACGGCCGAGGCGTCCTGGGAGGACCTGCCCGACCTGCTGCGCTCCAGCGCCTCGGTGGTGGTGGAGGACTCCGCCGCCGCCGACCGGGCCCTGGCCTGCGGCGCCCGCGCCCTGCTCGTGGGGCGCGGCGGGGACGCCCAGGACCGGGCGGCCGCGGTGCCGCCCGGCGCCGCCGACCCCGCAGCCGTCCTGCAGGAGCTGGAACGGGTCCGCCGGGCCGGGCCGCTCTCCCCCGAGGAGGTGCGGGCCGTGCTGCGCTCGGTGTTCCTCACCGACGCCGTCCCGGTGCGGCTCGCCGAGGTCTTCGGCCGGGTGGACTTCGCCCCCGGGTCGGCGGGCGCCTCGGCGGTGCTGGCCGGGCGCCGCGCGGCGGTGCTGGCCGCCCCCGCCGACGACACCGAGGCCCTGGCCCTCGCCGACGACCTGCTCAACCAGGACCTGGCCCCCGCCGAGGCCGTGGTGCCCGCCGAGGCGGCCCACCTGGCCGGGGTGGAGCGGCTGCGCTCCTTCGGGGTGCCGGTGCGCACCGCGCCCGTGCCCTCCGGCGGCCCCGGGCACCTGCGCTGGGCGGCCCTGGCCCGGGCGGCCTCGGCCCCCTGGTCGGTGCTGTGGCGCGAGCCGCGCGGCGCCGGACTCCTGGCCGACCTGCTGTGCGCCGCGGAGTGCTCGGGGGCCGACGCGGTGGGGGCGGCGACCGTCCCCGGCGGCGGCGACGGGGCCTGGGAGGCGGCCACCGCCGACCAGGACTACGTGTTCGTCGGCGGGATCCGGCCCGACCTGGCCCGCACCGAGCTGGCCGGGCGCGGCATCGACCCCGGCCTGTGGAACCGGCACGGCGCCCGCCTGCTGGCGCTCGGGCCGGGCCTGGCGGCCGGGGAGGCCGCCGAGGCCGGGCTGGCCGGCGGCGCGCCCGGCGCGTCCTGAGGGCACCGGTNGGGGCGGCGGCCCCGCCGCCACGGCCGTGAAAGGGAAGACGTGGACAATCGGCAAGGCCCCCCGGAAGCGGGGCGCGGGCTGCGGGCCCTGGTGTACGGCGACGTCGACATGAACATCATGGACGGCTCCGCGGTGTGGGCGCAGTCCATGGTGCAGGCGCTGGCCGCCGCGGGGTGCGCGCCCACGCTGCTCCTCAAGGCCGAGGTCTCCACCGACCGGCTGACGGCGCCGCTGGAGCGCGACCCGGCGGTGGCCCTGCGCCGCCCCTACGAGGAGGGACTGCTGGAGGGCCTGGGCCCGCGCGGGCTCACCCCCGAGCAGGCGGTGGAGCTGCTGGAGCGGCTCGACGCCGAGGAGGCCTACGACCTGGTGGTGGTGCGCGGGCGGCGGCTCGCGGTGCTCGCCGCGCAGAGCGAGCGCCTGGCCGGCCGGCTGTGGACCTACCTGACCGACGTGCCGCAGAGCGTGCCCGAGCTGACCGCCGGCGCGGTCTCCGAGCTCACCGACATCGCGGTGGCCTCCCGCTTCGTGCTGTGCCAGACCGAGGAGCTGCGCTCCTTCCTGGAGAGCGCGGTGCCCGCCGCCTGCGGCAAGAGCGTGCTCTTCCCGCCGGTGGTGGTGCTGGAGGAGGAGGCGCCCCAGGCGGCCCCGCCCGCCCCCCTGGACGGTCCGCTGCGCCTGGTCTACACCGGCAAGTTCGCGCCCCGGTGGAACACCCTGGAGATGGCCGGGCTGCCCGAGGCGCTGAGCGGGCGCGGCGTCCCCGCCGAGCTGCACATGGTCGGCGACAAGGTGCACCGGGACTCCCCGGAGTGGGCCCGCAGGATGAACAAGGCCCTGGAGGGGGGCGCCGAGGGGCTGGTCGCGCACGGCGGGGTGCCGCGGGCCGAGGCGCTGCGCCTGGCCGCCGGGTGCCACGTCGGGCTGTCCTGGCGCGATGAGGAGATGGACGCCAGCCTGGAGCTGTCCACCAAGGTGCTGGAGATGGGGGCGCTCGGGCTGCCGGTGGTGCTCAACCGCACCCCCATGCACGAGGCGCTGCTCGGCGTGGAGTACCCGCTGTTCGCCGAGCCGGGCGCCGACGCCGACGAGGTGGCCGACCTGCTGGCGCTCGCCGCCGACCCGGCCGTGCGCGCCGAGGCCGCCGAGCGGTGCCGGGCCGCGGCCGCCCGCTTCACCCTGGAGCGCGCCGCCGAGCGGCTCGGCGCCTACCTGGACGCCGCCTGCCCGAGCGGGCCCGAGGGCACCGACCCGCGCCGCCCGCTCAAGGTGGTCATCGCCGGGCACGACCTGAAGTTCTTCACCCGGCTGGCCGAGCACCTGTCCTCGCTGCCCGGGCTGGACGTGCGCCTGGACGAGTGGGAGTCGCTGCGCGCCCACGACCAGTACCGCAGCAAGGAGCTGGCCTCCTGGGCGGACGTGGTGATCTGCGAGTGGTGCGGCCCCAACGCGCTGTTCTACGCCGAGCACAAGCGGCCGGGGCAGCGGCTGCTGGTGCGGCTGCACCGGTTCGAGCTGTACGCCGAGTGGCCGCGCAAGCTCGACATCGAGAAGGTGGACGCGGTCATCTGCGTCAGCCCCTACTACGCCCGGCTCACCCGGGAGCTGGCCGGGTGGCCGACCGACAAGGTCGTGGTGCTGCCCAACTGGGTGGACACCGACCAGCTGGACCGGCCCAAGCTGCCCGGGGCCGAGTACACCCTGGGCATGATCGGCATCGCGCCGTCGCGCAAGCGGATCGACCGGGGCCTGGAGGTGCTGCGCGAGCTGCGCCGCCGGGACCGCCGGTTCACCCTGGCGGTCAAGTCCAAGCAGCCCTGGGACTACTGGTGGATCTGGAACCGCCCCGAGGAGCGCGAGTACTACGAGCGCGCCTACCGGGAGCTGCGCCGCGACCCGCTGCTGGCGGGCGGGGTGGTGTTCGACCCGTTCGGCCCGGACGTGGCCGGCTGGCTGCGGCGGATCGGCTTCACGCTGTCCACCAGCGACGACGAGAGCTTCCACCTGGCGCCGGCCGAGTGCGCCGCCTCGGGGGGCGTTCCGGCGGTGCTGACCTGGCCCGGGGCCGACACCATCTACTCGCACCGGTGGCTGCACGAGGACCCGGCGGCGATGGCCGAGGCGATCCACGCGACGGTGGCCGAGGGGCGGTTCGACGCGGCGCGGCGCGCGGCCCAGGCCGAGATCCGGGACAACTACGCGCTGGACAAGGTGTGCCGGATGTGGACCGACCTGATCGTCAAGGGCGCGGTCCCCGAGCCGGTCGACCTCCCCAAGGCGGTCCCGGCCTAGGCGGCCGCG
>NZ_ANBH01000230.1 GCF_000341185.1 Nocardiopsis chromatogenes YIM 90109 | reverse complement strand
CCCCCCCCCGCCGTTTCGCTTCCCGTTCTCCGGTCCGGTGCTCCGCGGGTCAGCCGCAGGCGACCTTGGCGTCGGCGGCGCTCTTGGAGTCGATGTCGGAGCCGCCTCCGGATCCGCCGCTGCCGCCGCCCCCGCCGGAGGCGGCCTTGAAGCCGTCCCAGTCCTGGGAGACGACCACCTGGAGCGTGTCGCCCAGGGCGGAGTTCTCCTCGGTGGTGCCGTTGGTGAAGGTCGCGGCGACCGCCTTGGCGGCGGCCTCCTGGCCCGGCCCGTAGTAGACCGTCGTCTCCGGCGGGACCTGCCCGGTCGGGTTGCCGGTGCCCGCGGGCTGGAAGCCGCGGGTGGTCAGGCCGGTCGACACCTCGTTGGCCAGGCCGGGGACGGAGGTGCCGTTGAGCACCTCGACCGACACCTGGGACGGGTCGACCTTCTCCTCCTTGCCGCCGGAGCCGCCCTTGCCGTCCTCCTCCTCGGAGCCGTCGCTGATCTCGTCGTTGGCGACCCGCAGCCACAGCTGGGAGGCCTTCGGCTCGGACCAGGCGACC
>NZ_ANBH01000229.1:4426-9062 GCF_000341185.1 Nocardiopsis chromatogenes YIM 90109 | reverse complement strand
ATCTCGTCGTGGGCGCCCCGCAGCCACAGCTGGGAGGCCTTCGGCTCGGACCAGGCGACCCGGTTCGGATCGGCCGGGTGCGGGCCGTTGGGCACCGTGATGAACTCGATGTCGTTCAGGTCCACCTCGCGCATGGCCACCCCGATGTCGCCCATGGTGGACACGGTCAGGCCGTCGTCGGTGCTCAGCGAGTCGGCGACCGAGCCCAGGAAGGAGTTGAGGGTGGTGGGGCTGGACAGCACGTCGCCGCTCATCACCGTCTTGAGCATGGCGCCCATGAAGTCCTGCTGGCGGCTGATCCGCGACAGGTCGCTGCCGTCGCCCTGCCCCTTGCGGGAGCGGACGTAGCCCAGCGCCTCCTCACCGGTGAGCTTCTGCTCCCCGGCCTCCAGGTCGAGGTGTCCGGCGGCCTTGTCCTGGACCGGCTCGGGGATGCACATGGTGACCCCGCCCAGGGCGTCGACCATCTGCTTGAAGCCGGTGAAGTCGACGCTGACGAAGTGGTCGATGTGCACGTCGGTCAGGTCCTCGACGGTCTTCCACAGGCACTCGACGCCGCCGTTGTTCATGGCCTCGCCGATCATGGCGGTGTGCGCGGCCTGGCCCGGCTTGTCGTCCTTGGGCTTGCATTCGGGCTGGTCGACGATGGAGTCCCGGGGGATGTTGACCACCGTGGCGCTCTTCTTCTCCGGGGAGATGTGCGCGATCGCCAGCACGTCGGGGCGCTCGCCCTCGGCGTCGCCGTACTCGGCGTTGTCGCCGCTGCGCACGTCGGAGCCGATGATCATGATGTTCATGACCCCGTCGACGCGGGTGGGGCGGTCGCCCCACTCATCGAAGTCGATCTGCTCCTGGTTGATCTTGTTGTAGATGTTGAAGTAGACGCCGTATCCGGTCAGCAGACCGGCGATGACCAGGCCGGTGGAGACCATGGCGATGATCCGTGCGGGCGACACCGCCCGCCGGGCTGCGGCGTGACCCCGCGTGGAGCCGCGTGAGGAGGGGCGTTTTCTCGGCATCGGGAACCAATGGGTGGACGTCAGGACAGTGGCCGGATGCCGCCCGAAGGCGCGGGGGTGCCGGGCGGTGCGCCGACGAGGGCCGTGGCGCGTTCCATATCAAGCCGTGATTGCAGGTTAGCCGAATCGATACCCGGGGTGAGGACGAGCGGCACCGCGCGGGAGAGCGGGGCGAGGAAACGGGACAGATCCGGCCCCAGGGCCCCCAGGGGTTCCCGCGCTGAGGTGATGATAGCCACACGGTCCCCGTCGGTCAGCTCCCAGGTCCGGGCCAGGTCCCGGGCGGCCCCGGCCAGTTCGGCCGCGGTGAGGGTCCGTCCCCCCGACTCCAGGGCGGGGTGCCCCGGGTCGGCGGCGGCGGGTGCGGGCGTGTGGCGGTCCCCGTATCCGCGCACCTCGTCGGCGTAGTCGAGGGCCGCCGGAGGGCAGTCGGGCAGCGGTGCGCCCAGCGGGTGCAGGGAGGCGGCGACGGCCTCGCGCGCACCGGAGTCCAGGGCGGGCCCGATCCGGTCCGCGTCGGCCACGGCGATGTCGGCCTCGGGCACGGTCCCCGCGTCGTCCGGCAGCACCGGGACGGCGCCGACCGACCAGCACGCCACCAGCCAGGCCAGCGACTGCCAGTGCACCGGCAGGGCGAGGGCCACGCGCTCGCCCGGGACCGCGCCGAGCCCGTCGGCCAGCATGTTCGCGGTCTTGGCGACCCAGTTGCCGAAGGTGGCGCCGGAGAGCTCCACGCGCCCGCCGACGGGGCCGTCGTAGGCCGTCACGAAGGGGCGGGAGGGGTCGGCGTCGTGGGCGTCGCGCCACAGGAGCGCAGGGGTGTCCGCGGGCACAGGAGGGTCCTCCGCTGGTTCGGCGGCCCCGCCGGGAACGGGCTGGGGGAGGGGCGGGGCTGCGGACATGCTACTGGGCCGGGCGCGGTGCCCGGACGGGGTGGTCGGATAGCGTCTCAGGCGTGCCCCGAAGACCCCCGGAAGGACCGTAGCCGTGCCCGCACCCCGCCCCCTCACCGATTCCGACCCGCGCCGGGTCGGGCGCTTCCGGATCACCGGCCGCCTCGGTGAGGGCGGCCAGGGCACCGTCTACCTGGGCGAGGCGCCCGACGGCACCCGCGCGGCGGTCAAGACGCTGAGCGCCCGCTCCCTGGCCGACCCCTCGATGCGCGAGCGCTTCACCCGCGAGGCCGAGGCGGCCCGCAGGGTGGCGTCGTTCTGTACGGCGGCGGTGCTCGACGCCGACTTCACCGCGGACCCGCCCTACATCGCCAGCGAGTACGTGGAGGGCCCGTCGCTGGCCGAGGCGGTGCGCGCGGACGGTCCGCTGACCGGCGGCGACCTGGAGCGGCTGGCGGTCAACACGGCGACCGCGCTGGTGGCGGTGCACGAGGCGGGCATCGTCCACCGGGACCTCAAGCCCGACAACGTGCTGCTGGCGCAGGGCGGCGCGCGGGTCATCGACTTCGGCGTGGCGCAGGTGCCGCTGGCCGACGGGGCCCGCACGGCCACCGCCATCGGCACCCCGGCGTACATGGCGCCCGAGCAGATCTCCGGCACCGGGGTGGGGCCCTCCGCCGACGTGTTCGCCTGGGGCGCCGTCACCGCCTTCGCCGCAACCGGGAGGCCGCCCTTCGCCGGGGAGACCGTGCCCGAGGTCCTGCACCGGGTGCTGCACGGGGTCCCCGACGTGGAGGGGGTGCCCGAGCGGCTGCGCCCGATGGTGGTGGCGGCCCTGGCCAAGGACCCGGCGCGGCGGCCGCGGACCGAGGACCTGCTGATGATGCTGCTGGGGCGGAAGACCGCCCCGGAGGCCGCCGACCCGCGGACCACCCTGGCCATGGGGGCGGCAGGGGCCACGGCGCCCCTGGGCGGGCAGGGGCCGCCGCGGCGGGAGGAGCCGGAGCGGCGCACCGGCCGGTGGGTCGCCGCCGCCGTCGGCGCGGCCGCGCTGGCCGCTCTGGCCCTTGCGGCGGGGCTGTTCCTGCCCGGCCTCCTGCGGGGCGGCCAGGGCGGCCCCGAGGACGCCGGGGACGCCGAGGGTGCCGTGGCCGGACGGACGGAGGACGCGGGGGAGCCGTCCCCGAGCGGTGGGCCGTCCGCCTCCCCGGCCCCCTCGCCGACCCCGACGGGGCCGACGTCGGCGCCGATCCCCGCCCCGGTGTTCACCGCCGAGTTCGAGGGCGACTGGCAGGGCAATGCCGGTGTGGACCTGTGGGAGATGCAGATCGACGAGGGCGAGCGCACGGCGGTCCTGGAGAACGCCGAGGACGACGACTGCTACCTGGAGCTGACCCTGGTGCGCGGCTGGGAGGACCCGGCCGAGGGCTACGAGGCGGAGGTGGTCGACTCCGGCCAGGGCGAGGAGTGCACCGCCCCGGCGCCGCGGGGGGCGCTGATCACCCTGGAGTCGGACGTGCTGACGGTCGACCTCGACGGCCCCGCGGCGGACGGCGACGAACTCCCCATGCGCCGCGAGGAGTAGCCCTCCGTGCCGCCCAGCGGGGCGGAATCGGCCTACGGGGCCTTCAGTGGCACAGTAGCCTTCATGTCCCGCATTCCCGGACTCCTATTGGCACGCGCCACCGTGCTGCCCGCCTTCGCTCTCGCGGGGTGGCTGCTCGTGGCCTTCCCGCTGCTGCTGATCGGGTGGTTCACCCCCCTCGCGGGGCTGGCCGCCGGGGTTCCCGCCGTCGCCCTCGCCGTCTGCGCGGCCCTCCGGTGGACCCCAGAACCGAGAGGAGACCCGCCGCCCTGGTGGCCCGTGGCCGCGACCCTGCTCGTCGCCGCGGCCTTCACCGCCGTCCAGCTCGCCTACCACTCCGAAACGCTGGTGATCCGGCGCGACCCCGCCTCCTACGCCCAGTACGCGATCTGGATCGCCCAGCACGGCTCGCTGCCGATCCCCCAGGGCCGTGAGCTCATCGCGGGCGACGCCCCCGGACTGAGCTACGGCAGCCTCGCCTACTACCAGGTGGGCGACGAGATCTGGCCCCAGTTCCTGGCCGGGGCGCCGCTGCTCTACGCCGTCGGGTACTGGATCGCCGGGCCCTCCGGCATGGTGCTGGTCCCGCCGGTCGTCGGCGGGCTGGCGGTGCTGGCCTTCGGCGGGCTGGCGGCCCGCCTGGCGGGGCCCCGCTGGGCCCCTCTGGCCGCGCTGCTGCTCGCCGCCTCCCTGCCCGTGCAGTGGGCGGCCCGCTCCACCTACAGCGAACCCGTCGCCCAGCTCCTCATGCTCGGCGGGCTCGCGGTCGCCGTCGACGCCCTGTCGGAGCGGGTGCCGCTGCGCGGCCGGTGGGGGCGGCCGCACCTGCTGGCGGGCGCCGCCGGGCTGATGTTCGGCCTGGGCCTGGTGGTGCGCATCGACATGCTGCGCGACGCGCTGCCGGTCGTGGTCGTCGCCGGGCTGCTGATCCTCGCCCGGCGCGGGCAGGGGGTGCCACTGGCGCTCGGGCTCGCCGCGGGCACCGGCTACGGCCTGGTGGCCGGGTTCGGGCTGTCCCGCCCCTACCTGGACCACCTGTCCGCCTCGCTGGACCCGCTGCTGGTGATCTGCGGGGCGGTGGTGGCGGCGACCGCGGTCGGCACCGCCGTGCTCTGGCGGCACGGTGTCCCGCGCACCGA
>NZ_ANBH01000229.1:0-4421 GCF_000341185.1 Nocardiopsis chromatogenes YIM 90109 | reverse complement strand
CCCCCCCCCCCCCGCCGTGGCTGCCGACCGCCGCGGCCGTCCTGGTCGCCCTGGCCGCCGTCGGTTTGGCGCTGCGTCCGCTGCTGTGGCCCGGGTACGGGCACGGCGACGAGGCCACCGCGACCTTCGTCGGGCAGGTGCAGGACCTGGAGGGGCTGGCGCACGACCCCGGCCGCAACTACGAGGACATGAGCCTGTACTGGGTGGGCTGGTACCTGGGGCTGGGCGGGGTGCTGTTCGGTGCGCTCGGGGCGTGCCTGCTCACCCGCCGCGTGCTGCTGCGGCGCGCCCCGGACTGGGTGCTGCCGCTGGCGGTCATGGCCTGGTCGGTGGCGGCCACCCTCGCCCGCCCGGCGATCACCCCCGACCACCCGTGGGCCTCCCGGCGCCTGGTGGTGCTCGTGCTCCCGGCGTTCGTGCTGCTGGCCGTCTGGTTCCTGGCCTGGGCGGTGCGCCGCCTGGAGGCCCTCGCCCCGCCGGAGGGGGCCGTCCCCGGGCGGGTGGCGGCGCCCGCCGCCGCCGCGGTCGGCGCGCTCGCCGTGCTCGCCCCGACGGCGGCCACGTCGGTGCACGGGCTGGACTACCGCTCCGATGCCGGGACGGTCCGGGCGGCCGAGAGGCTGTGCACGGCGATCCCCGGGGACGCGAGCGTCGTCCTGGTCGACGGGGTCGGCCACTACTACGGCCAGCTCATCCGGGGCATGTGCGACGTCCCGGTGGCCACGGCGGCCGACGGCCCGGCCGTGGTGCGGGCGGTCGCGGGCATCGCCGAGCGCGGGCGCACCCCCGTCCTCGCGGCGGAGAAGGAGGACCCGCTGCGCTTCCACGCGCCGCCGGGGTCGCGGATCGAGCACCCCTTCCACGTGCGCAGCGACCAGGACCCGAGCACGCTGATGGAGCCGCCGTCGGCGCCGTGGGCCTTCCACGGCGACATCTGGGTGGCCGTGCTCCCCGACGACCTGCCGCCCGCACGGGAGGGCGGCCAGTGAACGAGAACGGAACGGACACCGTGGAGCAGCAATCCCCGACCCCCGACGTCACCATCGTCCTGCCCTGCTACAACGAGGAGACCCACGTGGTGGCGGAGGTGGAGCGGATCTGCGCGGCCATGGACGCCTCCGGCACCGCGTACGAGCTGCTGGCCTACGACGACGCCTCCTCCGACGGCACCCTGGCCCGGCTCCGGGAGGCCGAGGAGCGCCTGCCGCACCTGGAGGTGATCGCCTTCGGGCACAACGGCGGGGCCGGGACGGTGCGGCGCATCGGCAGCCAACGCGCGCGCGGTGACATCGTGGTGTGGACCGACGCCGACATGACCTACCCCAACGAGCGCATCCCCGAGCTGGTCGCCCTGCTGCACGAGGACCCGGCGGTCGACCAGGTGGTGGGGGCGCGGCGGCAGGAGGCCGGGTCGCACCGGCTGCTGCGCATCCCCGCCAAGTGGGCCATCCGCAAGATCGCCGAGCACCTGACCAACACCCGCATCCCCGACCTGAACTCGGGGCTGCGGGCGTTCCGGCGCAAGGTGGCGCTGCCGTACCTGCGGCTGCTCCCGCCCGGGTTCTCCTGCGTCACCACCATCACCCTGGCGTTCCTGTCCAACCAGCACCGGGTCGAGTACCTGCCGATCGACTACGCCAAGCGGTCGGGCGACTCCAAGTTCCACTTCGTCCGCGACGCCTACCGGTACATCCTGCAGGTGCTGCGCATGGTGATGTACTTCAACCCGCTCAAGGTGCTGATGCCCCCGGCGCTGTGGCTGCTGGGCATCGGCGCCGCCAAGTTCGTGTTCGACCAGGTGCGCAACCCGCTCTACATCCCCAACAACACGGTGATGCTGGTGATGACGGGGCTGATCGTGGGGGCGATGGCGCTGCTGGCCGACCTCATCGTGCGCTCGCGCAACGGCGTGTAGGGGGAGGGGAGCGTGCAGGTGACGCTGGTCGGCCCGGCCCATCCGTACAAGGGCGGCGGGGCCCGGCACACCACGGAGCTGGCCCGGCGGCTCTCGGAGGAGGGGCACCGGGTGGTCCTGGAGTCGTGGCGGGCGCAGTACCCGGCGCTGCTGTACCCGGGGCGGCAGACGGTGGAGCAGGCGGAGGGGGAGCCGTTCCCCGCCACGCTGCGCCGGATGGCCTGGTACCGGCCGGACACCTGGTGGGCGGCGGGGCGCAGGGCCGCGGCCCGCGGGGGGCTGCTCGCGGTGGCGGTGCTGTCGCCGGTCCAGGTCCCGGCCTACCTGGTGCTGCTGGCGGCGGCCGGGCGGCGGGTGCGCACGGCCGTCGTCGCGCACAACGTGCTCCCGCACGAGCCGCGTACGGGGGACCGCCCGCTGATGCGGGCGCTGCTGCGCAGGGCGGGGACGGTTCTGGTGCACTCCAGGGAGCAGGCGGCGCTGGCACGGCGCCTGGCACCCGGGGCGGACGTGCGGGTCGCCGACCTGCCGCCGCACTTCCCGGACGCGCCGGGGGGCCGGGGCGTGGGCCCCGCCCCCTCCTCCTCGAAGGGCTTCCCGCACTACCTCTTCTTCGGCCTGGTGCGCCCGTACAAGGGGGTGGACGTGCTGATCCGGGCCTTCGCGAAGGGGGCGCCGCCGTCCGCGCGGCTGACGGTGGCGGGTGAGTTCTGGACCGACGCGGACGCCTACCGCGCCCTGGCGGCCGACCTGGGGGTGGCCGACCGGGTGGTCCTGCGCGAGGGCTACGTTCCGGCGGGGGAGGTCCCCGCGCTGCTGGACGCGGCCGACGTGCTGGTGCTGCCGTACCGGTCGGCGACCTCGACGCAGAACGTGCGTTTGGCGCACGAGCGGGGCCTGCCGGTGGTGGCGACCCGCGCGGGTGCGATGGCCGAGCAGGTCCGCGACGGCGTCGACGGCCTGCTGTGCGAGCCGGGGGATGTGGACGACCTGGCGAGGGCGCTGGCCGCCTTCGCCTCCCCGGGAAGGGCCGAGGACCTCCGCAAGGGCGTCCGCCCGGCCGACACGGAGGCCCTGTGGGCGGCCTACACCGAGGAGCTGACCGGTTCCCGGGAGACCGGGGCAGGAGAGGGCTAGTGTCACCGTATGGGAGATGCGCATGACCGGGAGAGGGTGTTCATCCCCAAGGAGGACCTGAGGCGTTCTTCCGCCCGAGTGCCGAGCATCGATCTCGACCGGCTCAGGAGCGAGATGGACGAGTACATCGAGGCAGGCCTATTCGAACACCTCGATCGCGCATCGCGCCGCGCCGCTCCGAGCGATTCGGGCGTCGCTGGTGATCAAGGTAGCGCCGAGGACCTCGGCTAGGGCGACGTAGGTGGCGTCGTAGGCGGACAGGTTCGCATGGAGCGCCTTGATCCGTGACCACAATGGCGCGGTCTCATACCGGTCGAGGGGGAGCGCCCGGTAATGCGCCATCGCGGATTCCGCCTGTGATTCGGAGAGCTTCCGTCCTCGGATCAAGCCGAGTAGAGCCGACATGACCTCGGTGTCCAACAGGTAGGGCGCGGCCAGGTCCTCCTCCTGAGCCGTTCGGGAGGCCACCGCCTCCCCCACAGGTCCTTTGACCGCCAGCATCTCAACGAGGGCCGAGTTGTCGACGACGATCACCGCTCGCCCCGCGCTTCATCCATGACGTCGAGAATGTCCTTGACGCTGAGATCGGCATCGGCGGTCCACCGCGCCCTCTCGACGGCCTCGGCGAGCGTCGGCTTCGCGGCTTCGCGTGTAAGGATGCTGCGGACATAGGCCTGGAGGGACTGGCCATCCCGGGCGGCGCGGGCCTTGAGCTCTCGTACGGTGTCTTCGGGCATGTCGCGGATGGTGAGTGCAGTCATGCCTCCATTTTACAGTCAATGACTGCAAAATGCAGTCAAATAGTGTCGGCCGTTCGCCGGGCCCACCCCGCCAGGGCCGCCGCCAGTAGGTCCGCCGCCGTCATCACCAGCCGGGACAGGGCCGCCACCACCAGGGCCGCTCCCGGGGTCAACACCGGGGACAGTGCCACCACCAGCACCAGCTCGCGCACGCCGACGCCCGCCGGGGCGATGACGAACAGCACCCCCAGCGTCCACGCCAGGGCGTAGGCCCCCGCCGCGATCGGCAGGGCGCGCCACCCCGCGCCGTCGGCCCCCGCCGCCAGGGCGCCGATGTGCAGGGACAGCGGGATCCACGCCGCCAGGGTCCAGCCCAGCGCCGCCGCGGTGGCGCGGCCGTCGACGCGCACCTCCACGGGGCGCTTCAGCAGCCGCATCGCCGTCCCGAGCACCGCCTCCACCACCCGGGGGTACAGCCCCGCCAGCAGCACCGGCGCCAGCAGCAGCGCCCACCACCAGCGCCGGGTCGCCTCCTCGGAGGCNCCGTCCCGAGCACCGCCTCCACCACCCGGGGGTACAGCGCCGCCAGCAGCACCGGCGCCAGCAGCAGCGCCCACCACCAGCGCCGG
>NZ_ANBH01000228.1 GCF_000341185.1 Nocardiopsis chromatogenes YIM 90109 | reverse complement strand
GGGCCCCCGCCACCGCCTGCACGGTGGCCGCCGCCCCGCGGTGGCGGGGCACCTCGTGGTCGCGGGCCAGCTCCACCTGGGCGGCGAACGCCCACACCGACCCCGGCAGGTACTTGCCGAGCTGGCCGACGAACATCGCCCGCGCCGCCGTGGGCACCGGCAGCGGCGACCCGAGCCCGGCAAGCAGCGCCCGCCACGCCATCATCTGTCCGCCGAGCGCGGCCAGGGCGCAGGCGAGGGAGGCGGGAAGCGCCCACGGCGGCAGCGCGGCGAGCGCGCCGCGCGCCTCGTCCCACCGGTCGGCCAGCGCGAGCGCGGCGGACACCAGGACGGCGGCGAGGACGGCGAGGCGCACCCTGCGGTCGGACCGCACGCGGGTGAGGAGGCTGGGCACGGGCCCAGCGTAATGGGCGGGGCCCCGCGGCCCGGACCGGCGCGGGCGGGGTCACCCCACCCCGGTCCGCGACGTCACCTCGCGCGAGAGCAGGATGCGCTTCTCCCGCTCCTCGGCGGTGAGCACGGTGAGGAACTGGCCGCCGTTCTTGATGACGTAGCCCTCCACCACCCGGTCGCCGAGCGCGATGCGCTCCCGGGACACCCACACCTCGTCGCTGATCGCCGAGGCGGTGAGCACCGCCGCCAGGGTGAGCAGCCCGACGCGGGCGACGAGCCGGCGCAGCAGGTCGCGGACGGGGCCGGGGCGCAGGTCGACGGCGGCCAGGACGGCGAACCAGACCAGGCCGGAGGCCAGCGCGCCCCAGGCGGAGAAGGACACCACCGCCGCGGCGAAGACCGCGACCAGCGCCAGCACCACCAGCAGGGACGCCGGGGAGGGGCGGCCCTCCCGGAGGTGGCGCAGGTGGCCGGCGGCGGTCAGCGGGACGATCGCGGCCATCAGCCACGCGGCCACCCGGCCGGCGCCGAGGAAGGTGCCCACCGCGATGGTGACGGCGTCGCTGAAGTCCACCACGTCGGCCAGCCCGGAGGCGGTGTCCCAGTCGTAGTGGGCCACCGCCATCAGGCGGAGCAGGATGAACAGGAACGCGGCCCCGGCCGCAGTGGCCCCGGTGGACCACGCCGCGCCGGCGCCGGAAGCTGGGCCGGAGGCGCCGCCGTCGACGGGGCCGGGGCCAGGGGCGGGGTCGGGGCGCTCGCTCATGCCCGGGGGCGTTCCCCGGGCCGGGTCGTGGTCGCCCCAACAGCACGTATATTCCGTATAACGAAAATCGTGAATCGCATTATGGACATTGGGGGGAGTGGTGCGGTACACACTCCCCATGCGCATCCGAATCTCGTGGAACGGCGGCGAGACGACCGCCTCCCTGAAGCCGACCCCCACCGCCGAACTCCTCTGGGAGGCGCTGCCCGTCGAGGGGACCGCCGCGACCTGGGGCGACGAGGTGTACTTCCCGATCCCGGTCGACGCCGACCCCGAGCCGGACGCGGCCGAGGTCGTCGAGCC
>NZ_ANBH01000227.1 GCF_000341185.1 Nocardiopsis chromatogenes YIM 90109 | reverse complement strand
TGGGGCGCGGCCCCTGCCGTTCGGCCCGACGCCGGTCTCCATGGGCGACGAGTGCCGCCTGGCGAGCGCCGCCAACGTCATGGGCGCCCTGGACGGCGACCCGCGCGTCCTGGAGACGGTGAAGGCGGGCGAGCGCGTCCGCGTGGAGGGCACGCCCTAGGGGCGGCGCCGTAGGGCGGTTTCGCCCGTGCGGCGGGGGAGCGGCCCCCGGGGTCAGCCCCCGATCTCCTCCAGGAACGCCTCGACGGCCCCGGCGATCACCGCCGGGTGCGTGACGTGCGGGTGGTAGGCCGCCTGCTCGACCGGCCGGGACCGCAGCAGCGGGGCGGTCCGGGACAGCTCGGCGGCCGCGGCCGTGCGCACCACCTCGGGGAACCTGGTCGGCGCCCCGGGCGGCGCGGGCATGTGCCCGGTGCAGACCAGGGACAGCACCGGCACCAGCAGCCGGGGGTACACCCGCTCCGGCGCGAACTCGTCGAACGCGTCCATCGCCGCCCGCATCCCGCGCGGCCCCGGGCGGAGCGCCACCAGGCCGTCCGCGGCCGCCGCCGCGCGGATCGCCGAGGCCTCCAGCGTGGGCCCCTCCCCGCCCAGGGCGCGCAGCCGCTCCAGGAGGCGGGAGAACTCCTCGGCGTCCTGCGGGGTGCGCGACGCCGCGAGCTGTTCGGCGGCGTAGGCACGCGCCAGGTCGACCTGGATCCCGGCGGCGTCGGCCCCCGTGCCCAGCGCCTGCGCGGCGCGCTCGGCGTCCGGCCAGGCGACGCCGTCCAGGTTGACGGCCCCGGCCAGGTCCGAGCGGCGGGAGGCGGCGCAGGCGGCCGCCGCCCCGCCCAGGTCGTGCCCCACCACCAGGGGCCGCTCGGCCCCGAGGTGGCCGAGCAGGCGGATCAGGTCGTCCACCAGCCCGTCGAGGGACCAGGGGGCGTCACCGGAGCGGCCGTGCCCGCGCAGGTCGGCGGAGAACACCGGGCGGCGCACGGCCAGGATCCGGGCGACCCGGTCCCACTCCTCCAGCGTGCCGCCGAGCCCGTGCAGCAGCACCACCGGTACGGGGGCGCCCTTCCCGCGACCGCGGGGGCGGGGGTCCCCGCCGTACCGGCGCACGGCCAGCGCCGGGTTCCCCGGGGCCTGCAGCTCGTCCGGCGGCGCCGCCGCGTCCGCAGGTGCCGCGTCCGCAGGTGCCGCGTCCGCAGGTGTCGTCTCGACCATGGATCGTCCCTCCTGTGCGCGGCCACGCTAGCGCCGCGCCCCCGTGCGGCACTGACGGATCGCTGACGCCGGACTGAGGAGGGCCTGCGGTAGGGTCGGCGCCTGTGACCCTTCCCGCGCTCCCCGATCTCGTGGCCTTCGCCGGGCACCGCGTGCACGTGTGCCGCCGGCGCGAGGCAGGAACCCTGCTCGACTGGCTCGGCCGGGACCTGCGCGGGCAGGTGGTCCTCGACGTCGCGGGCGGCGACGGCTACTGGGCGGGGCAGGCCCGCAAGCGCGGCGCGCGCGCCGTCTCGGTCGACCTGGCGCGCGGCAAGATGCTGCGCGGCTCCCGGCTCCGGCACGCCCCCGGGCTGGTCGAGGGCGACGCCCTGCGGCTGCCGTTGCGCGACGCCTCCGTCGACGCCGTCCTGTCGGTCTGCGCCATCGAGCACTTCGACGACGGCCCCGCGGCCCTGGACGAGATGGCCCGGGTGCTGCGGCCGGGCGGCCGCCTGGTCATGTCGGCGGACTGCCTCTCCCGCCGCGGCGCCTGGCCCCGGCTCTTCGAGGCGCACCGGCGCCGGTTCCACGTCCAGCGCACCTACACGCACGAGGAGCTCACCGGCCTGCTCGCCGAGCGGGGCCTGGGTGTGCGCGGGCACTCCTACCAGTTCCGCGGCCGGGCGGCCGAGCGCGTCTACCTGTCGCTGTCGGCCTACGGGGGCCGGTACGGCTTCAACGCCGCGGCGCCCCTGATCCCCCTGGTGGCCCTGGCCGACGGCGCCGCCCCGAACACCCGGGGCAGCATCGTGCTCATGCGCGCGGTCAAGGAGGCCTGACCGGCCCCGGGCGGCCGTCCCGGAGCCGTCCGCCGGACGCCGGAGGGACGCGCTCCGAGACGCGCGTCGCCTTCGCCGGTGCCCGGGTTCACATCCGCCCGCCGGATGTCCGCATCCGGTCATGGGACCTCCTGCGGGGAACCGCGGGCCGGGTGCGGAGCGATCACCCCCACGAGCGACCAGCGTCTTTCGTGTGAAATGTCCTGGTTGGCGTTGAATGTCAGATTAAAAGTTCTTTAACCGTCAGCGGGTAGCGTTCGTCCGCGGACGGTGTGGGGCCACCGTTCCGCGGGGCCGCATGAGGACATCGGGGGTGGATGTGCAGGCCGATCTCACGAGAATCGACGCTGCCGACGTACTGGAGCTGCGGGTCGGCGACGCCGGCGGGGGAGCGCTGGCGCTGCGGCGGCACGGCCAGAGCGACGGAGGGCTGCTCCCGGTCGAGCGGGTCGTCCGGGCCGGGGGCAGCCTCAAGGCGCCGCTGGAGGGGCTGCCGCTCGACGACGGGGAATGGGACGTGCTCTGGGTCGACGGCGACGGGCGCGCCGTCCCGGTCGACACCACCGACACCGGCGTGCACCTGTCCGACCGCGCCGCCTACCTGCGCCGGCCGCGCCGCCGCGAGTTGCGCGCGGTCCGCGACGCCGAGGGGCGCCTGCTGCTGCGCGCCACCACCGTCGAGCCCTACGCCGAGGTGGACTGGGTGGAGCCCCCGTCCCCCGGCGGGGACACCGTGGCCGTGCGCGGCGTGCTCGCCTACACGCCCGACCCCGAACGGGAGGGCGCCCCCACGCTCGTCGCCCGCCAGCGCGGCCTGGACGGCGTCGTCGAGGCCCCGGCCGACCTGGACGGGCGCGCGTTCTCCTGCGCCGTGCCGCTGGAACCGGCGGCCCTGCTCTTCCGGCCCGAGCGCCCGCACAACGAATGGGACCTGTGGCTGCGCCTGCCCGGCGGCGCCGAACTGCGCCTGGCCGCGCACGCCGACGACATCGCCGACAAGAAGCGCAAGATCGTCTTTCCCCCGACGGTTCTGACCGGCGGCGGCGCACCGGTCCGGGTGCGCCCCTACTTCACGGCCAAGAACGAGCTGTCGCTGCTGGCCGTCGCCGACGGGGGAACGAAGTGAAGATCGCCTTCGTCATCGCCAACGCCTACGGCCTGGGCGGCACCGTCCGCACGGTCTACAACCTCGCCGAGGGGCTGGCCCGCCGCCACGAGGTGGAGATCGTCAGCCTGGTGCGGCACAAGGACGAGCCGTTCTTCTCCGTGCCCGACGGGGTGCGGATGCGCCCCCTGCACGCGATCGGCGCTGCGGCCGGAAAGGCCGGGGACCGAGGCGGGGCCGAGGAGCGGGGAGGGCTGGCCCAGGCGTGGTGGGACCGGCGCGCCCGGTCCGTCGTCCCGGAGGCCGAGCGGGAGCGCAACAAGAGCTTCACCCCGCGCGCCGTGCACGGGCTGCGCCGCTACCTGGCCGGGACCGGCGCCGACGTGGTGGTGGGCACCCGCCCCGGGGTGAACCTGCTGCTGTCGGCGTGGGCGCCGGACCGCGTGCTGGCCATCGGCCAGGAGCACATCAACCTGGGCGAGCACACGCCGCAGGTCCGGCAGGCCATCGCCCGCCGCTACCCGCGCCTGGGCGGCATGACCGTGCTGACCTCCGCCGACCGGACCGCCTACCGGGACCTGCTGGGCGCCGACGACGGCTGGCTGGAGGTCATGCCCAACCCGCTGCCGCCGCGCCGCCTGCCCCGCTCCACCCTGGACAACCCGATCATCGCCGCGGCCGGGCGGCTCTCGCCGATCAAGCAGTACCCCAAGCTGCTGGACGCCTTCTCCCGGGTGGCGCGCGAGCACCCCGAGTGGCGGCTGCGCATCTACGGCGGCGGCGACGGCGAGAAGAAGCTGCGCAAGCAGATCGCCGACCGGGGCCTGAGCAACCAGGTGCACCTGATGGGCCGCACCAAGGACATCACCGGCGAGCTGGCCAAGGCCTCGCTGCTGGCGGTCAGCTCCCGCGTGGAGGGGTTCGGGATGACCATCATCGAGGCCTTCTCGGTGGGGGTGCCCGCGGTGAGCTTCGACTGCCCGTACGGGCCGCGGGAGATCATCGACCACGAGGGCGACGGGCTGCTGGTGCCCGACCAGGACACCGAGGCGCTCGGCGAGGCGCTGCTGCGGCTGGTGGAGGACCGGGAGGCCCGCGAGCGGATGGGGGGCCGGGCCCTGGTGTCGGCCGAGCGCTACGCGCTGGACGGCATCGTGGAGCGGTGGGAGGCGTTCCTGGAGCGGCGGCTGGCGGAGTCGGGGCGGCGGCCCCGCCCGCACGCGGTGTCCGGGCCCTAGCGCCCGATCCGGGAGGCGCGCCCCGGCCCGGGCCCCCTCCCCTCGGGCGGCCCGGCGTATGGTGCCCCCATGACGACGGGTACACCCACCAGCACGCCGCCGACCCCTTCCGCGATGCGCCGGGCCCTCGCCCGCGCGCGCGACGGCAAGGCCCTCGACCCCGCTGAGGCCGAGGTGCTGCTGCAGGCCCGCGGCGAGGACCTGGACCGGCTCCTGCTCTACGCCGGACGGGTCCGCGACGCGGGCCTGGAGGCCGCCGGACGCCCCGGCACCGTCACCTACAGCCGCAACGTGTTCATCCCCCTGACCCGGCTGTGCCGGGACCGCTGCCACTACTGCACCTTCGCCACCGTCCCCGGCCGCCTCGAAGCCCCCTTCCTGGAGCCGGACGAGGTCCTCGCCATCGCCCGCAGCGGCGCCGCCGCCGGGTGCAAGGAGGCGCTGTTCACCCTCGGCGACCGGCCCGAGGACCGGTGGGAGGCCGCCCGCGCCTGGCTGGACGAACGCGGCTACGACGACACCCTGTCCTACGTCCGCGCCATGGCGATCGCGGTGCTGGAGGAGACCGGCCTGCTGCCGCACCTCAACCCGGGCGTGCTGTCCTGGGCCGGGTTCCAGCGCCTCAAGCCCGTCGCCGCCTCCATGGGCATGATGCTGGAGACCACCTCCGAGCGGCTGTTCGCCGAGCCGGGCGGGCCGCACTACGGCAGCCCCGACAAGGACCCGGCGGTGCGGCTGCGCGTGCTGGAGGACGCCGGGCGCTGCTCGGTCCCCTTCACCAGCGGCATCCTCATCGGCATCGGCGAGACGCCCGCCGAGCGCGCCGACTCGGTGTTCGCGCTGCGCCGGGCCCACCGCGCCCACGGGGCGGTGCAGGAGGTGATCGTGCAGAACTTCCGCGCCAAGCCGGGCACCGCGATGATGCACCGCCCCGACGCCGGCCTGGAGGACCTGGCCGCCACCGTGGCCGTGACCCGACTGGTGCTGGGCGCCAAGGCCCGGGTGCAGGCCCCGCCCAACCTCATCGGGGACGAGTACGGGCTGATGCTGCGCGCCGGGATCGACGACTGGGGCGGCGTCTCCCCGGTGACCCCCGACCACGTCAGCCCCGAGCGCCCCTGGCCCGAGGTGGAGGAGCTGGAACGGCGCACCGCCGAGCACGGGTTCTCCCTGGCCGAGCGGCTCACCGCCTACCCGGAGTACGTGCGCGCCGGGGAGCCGTGGCTGGACCCGCGGGTCTCGGAGCACGTGGCGGCGCTGGCCGACCCGGACACCGGGCTGGCCCGGCCCGGCGCCCGCCCGCGCGGCCTGCCCTGGCAGGCCCCCGACCCGGCGCTGGCCGCCGCGGGCCGCACCGACCTGCACACCGGCATCGACGCCGACGGCCGCACCGCCGACCGGCGCGGCGACTTCGACGCGGTCTACGGCGACTGGGAGGAGCTGCGCGGGCGGGCCGAGGGGGCCGCCCCGGCCGCCGCCGCGGGCGACGCCGAGGTGCGGGCGGCGCTGCGCTCGGCCGAGCGCGACCCGGCCGGGATCACCGACGACGAGGCGCTGGCGCTGCTCCGCGCCGACGGGCCGGAGCTGGAGGAGCTCGCCCGCATCGCCGACGGCCTGCGCCGCGAGGCGGTGGGCGAGGACGTCACCTACGTGGTCACCCGGAACATCAACTTCACCAACGTCTGCTACACCGGGTGCCGCTTCTGCGCCTTCGCCCAGCGCCGCACCGACGCCGACGCCTTCACCCTGTCGCTGGAGCAGGTGGCCGACCGGGCCGCCGAGGCCTGGGAGGCCGGGGCCACCGAGGTGTGCATGCAGGGCGGCATCCACCCGGACCTGCCCGGCACCGCCTACTTCGACCTGGCGCGGGCGGTCAAGGAGCGGGTGCCCGGCATCCACCTGCACGCCTTCAGCCCGATGGAGGTCGCCAACGGTGCGGCCCGCGCGGACCTGCCGGTGCGCGCCTGGCTGGAGCGGGCCCACGAGGCGGGGGTGGACTCGCTGCCCGGCACCGCCGCCGAGATCCTCGACGACGAGGTGCGCTGGGTGCTGACCAAGGGAAAGCTCCCGGCCGCCCAGTGGATCGAGGTGGTGACCGCCGCGCACGACCTGGGCCTGCCCACCACCTCCACGATGATGTACGGCCACGTGGACCGGCCCGACCACTGGGTCGCCCACCTGCGGCTGCTGCGGCGGCTGCAGGAGCGGGCGCTGGAGCGCAACGGGCGCCCGGGGTTCACCGAGTTCGTGGCGCTGCCGTTCGTGCACACCAACGCGCCCGTCTACCTGGCCGGGCTGGCCCGCACCGGGCCGACCGTGCGGGAGAACCGGGCCGTGCACGCGCTGGCGCGGATCCTGCTGCACGGGGCGGTGGACAACATCCAGTGCTCGTGGGTGAAGCTGGCCGAGGACACCTGCCGGGAGCTGCTCCGCGGCGGGGTGAACGACGTCGGCGGCACCCTGATGGAGGAGACGATCTCCCGGATGGCCGGGTCCGACCAGGGCTCCTACAAGACCATCGGCGACATCCGCGCGCTGGTGGAGCCGACCGGGCGGCCGCTGCGGATGCGGACCACGCTGTACGGGGAGGTGCCCGGTGAGCGCCGCCGGGCCGCCGAGGCCAGCGACGGGGTGGCGGCGAGCGTGCGGCGGCCGCACCTGCCCGTGGTCTGAGCCGGGCCGGAGGGAAGCGGCCGCCCCTGCCCCCGCACACCCGGGGCAGGGACGGCCGCAGCCGTCAGAACGCAGGGAGGAGGAGGGCTAGCACGCTCCGACGGCCTTCCAGGGCCCCCACTGGGAGTGCTGGGGCGTGTCGCCCCGGGTCCAGTGGCGGGCCTCGTAGACGGTGCCCTCGTAGGCGACCCGGTCGCCGCCGGTGTACACGGTGTCCGGGTCCCAGGCGGGCTCGGTGCACGGCTCGGCGGTCCCGGTGGGGCTCGGCGAGGGGCTGGGCGACTCCGACGCCGTCGGCGTGGGCGTGGGGTCGGGCCCGGGGCCGCCGCCGAGCCGGGCGGAGATGTCCTTGGCGAACCGGTAGCCGTTGGTCGCGTCCCAGTTGATGGACCAGGTCATCACGCCGCCGATGGGGCCGTAGGGCTGGGAGGGCGTGAACGAGCCGCAGCCGGTGCCCGTCTCCAGGCAGTCGAGGGCGGCGATGACGTTGGAGGTCGGCTGGTGCCCCCCTCCGGCGGCCTGCGGGGTGGCGGGCAGCCCGAGCCCGACCTGGTCGGGGCGCAGGCCCAGCTCCAGCTGGATACAGGCCTGGGCGGTGAGGAAGTCGACCGTGCCCTGGCTGTAGACCTGCTGGTCGCAGCCCATCATCGCGCCGGAGTTGTAGTACTGCATGTTGACGATGGTCAGGATGTCCGGGATGGACTCGGCCAGCCGGTAGTAGGCGTAGCTGGGCGCCTGGAAGTCGATGGTCTGCGGGGCCATGGTGATGACCAGGCCGTCGCCCGCCCGGGAGTGGAGGTCGCGCAGGGCGTCCTCCATGTACTGGGCGTTCATGCCGTGCTCCAGGTCGATGTCGACCCCGTCGAAGCCGTACTCCTGCATGAGCGCGTGGGCGCTCCGGGCGAACCCGGCGGCCTGCTCGGGGTTGGTGACGTCGACGTGGCCCTTCTCGCCGCCGACCGAGATGACGACCTTGCGGCCCTCGGCCCGCATGGCGGCGATGTCGTCCTTGAACTGCTGCTCGGTGTAGCCGCCGAGCTCGTCCGAGGCCAGGTCGAAGGTGATGCCGCCGGGGGTCCCGGCGAGGTTGTCGGCGAAGGCGACGGCGACCATGGTGTACTCGGAGGGCACCTCGGACAGCGGCATGGTCGTCGAGCCGTTGTCGAAGTTGTGCCAGTACCCGGTCAGCCAGGGGCCGGACGCGGCCCCGGCCGGGGCCGCGTCCGCGGCCGGCTCGGCGTCCGTGGGAGCGGGGCCGGAGGGCGGCAGGAGCGCGAGCGCGGCGGCGATGCCGCCGGCCGCTGCCGCGATGGCGGCGAGGGCGCCGCGCGTGCGGAGGGGGCGCATGGGGGAAACTCCCTTGTCCGATTTCCGTGAGCGGGTGACGGCCGTGACAAGCAGACTGCGCAGCGGTGCAAGAAACGTAAGCGGCGGCCGGGGTGGCCGTCAATGGAACAGAAAAGAAAGTTTTCGATTTGGTGGGCTCCCCCGGGGCCGGGGCCTGATCCGGGGAACACGCCCTACGGCGGGTCGACGTGCCCCGGGGGCTCGCGCAGGTCGAGACGGCGGCGGACCGCCTGCAGCGTCTCGTGGCCGATGGACCCGTCCCGGTAGAGCCGGTTCAGCGCCTCCCGCTGGGCGCGGGCCAGCTCCTGGCGGAGGAACAGGTCGCCCCGCACCCTCCGGCTCACCCGGGAGCGGGCCGTCTCGTCCTCGCCCAGCACCGCGCGGGCCTCGCGCACCTGGAGCTTGAGCATCTGGCGGTGGCGCTCGGCGGCGCGCTCGTCCACCTTCTCGTCCGAGGCCAGCTCGTCCAGCCGGGACAGCGCCGCCCGCCCCATCGCCTCCTCGGCCACCGCGTACTCGCGCCGGGTGTCCTCCCCGCCCGCCAGCCCGGTCCAGCGCAGCACCAGCGGCAGCGTGGCCCCCTGCCCGACCAGGGTCCCGAGCACCACCACCGCCGCGAAGTACAGCAGCACGTCGCGGTCGACGAAGTACCCGCCGTCCAGGGTCCGGGGCAGGGACAGCGCGATCGCCAGCGAGATCGCCCCGCGCATCCCGCACCAGCCGATGACGAACCGCTCGCGCGGCGACAGCGACCCCGGGTCCCCCGAACCGCCCGGCCCCACCAGCCGCACCAGCGGCGGCACCAGCATCTCCCAGGCCAGACGCACCAGGACCGCCGTGCCCAGCACCGCCGCGCCGCCCAGCGCCAGCCGCACCCAGGACAGCCCGGCCACCGCCTCGAACACCGCGTGCAGCTGCAGCCCGAGCAGCACGAACAGCACCGACTCCAGGATCATCACCAGGCCGCGCCACACCGTCTGACCGGTGACCCGCACCTTCGGCGGCAGCATCCCCTCCACCCGGGTGCCCAGGTAGAACCCGGCCACCACGGCCGCCAGCACGCCGGAGAACCCGGCGGTATCGGCGGGGACATAGGCCACGAACGGCACCATGAGCGAGAGCACGAGCTGGCTGTTGGCGTCCCGCAGCCGGCGCCGGAACCACGCGGTCCCGACGGCGACGGCCGTGCCCCACACGATGCCGCCTACGACCACCTTGCCCAGTTCGAGCGCGCCCGCGCCGACCGACAGCGGCGTGGACATGGCGGTCACCGCCAGGGAGAACAGCGTCAGCGCCACCCCGTCGTTGATCAGGCTCTCGCCCTCCAGCAGGGTGACCACCCGCTTGGGGGCGCCGACCCGCTTGAGCACGGCCGCCGAGGCCACCGCGTCGGTGGGGGCGACGGCGGCGCCCAGCGCGATCGCGGCGGGCCAGCCGGTGTCGGGCAGCACCAGCCACACCATCCCGGCGATGGCGAACGCCGTCACCAGGGTCATCACCACGGCGAGCGCGATGATCGGACGCGCCTCGGCGCGGATGTCGCGGGGCGAGGAGAAGAAGGCGGCGCTGTAGATCAGCGGAGGCAGGAAGACGAGCAGGATGACGTCGGGCGGGAAGCGGATCTCGGACAGGCCGGGCACGAACCCGGCCGCGGCCCCCAACGCGACCAGAACGATCGCCTCGGGGACGCCCATCCGCCCGGCCACCAGGCGCCCGGCGAAGACGGTCACCCCGATCAGGAGCGCGGAAAGGATCAGCAGCTCGTCCGACACCCGGATATCCCCCTCCGTGCTCACCCCGCAGCCCAAGAGTGGCACCGGCTCAGGCCATCGGCCCGGTGCCACGGCGGGACACGGGCGATTCCGGCACAGATCACACGGGGGAGGGAGGGGGAGCGCGGCGTCAGCGCACCGCGATGAACGCCTCGGGGTCCCTCGGCGGCCGGTCCTTCGGCGGGGAGGCGGCGTGGCCCACGGCCACCGACCCCATCGGCTGCCAGTCCTCCGGCAGGTCCAGCACGTCGCGCACCGTGTCCGGGCAGAACATCGTGGACGACACCCAGGCCGAGCCCAGCCCCTCCATGGCCAGGCCCACCAGCAGGTTCTGCACCCCGGCGCCCATCGCCACCAGGAACATCGACCGCTCGGCCGAGGCGCGCCGCTCGTCGGGGTAGGGGTGCGCGCCGTCCGCCACCAGGCAGGGCACCACCAGGTAGGGCGCGCGGCGCAGCACGTCGCCGCGCCGGGTCCGGCGCTCGACCGCCTCCGCGGAGAACCCGTCCGCCCGCAGGTCGGCCACCCAGGCGGCGAGCATCGCGTCCAGCAGCCGCTCCCGCGTCCCCGCGTCCTCCACCAGGACGAACCGCCACGGGGTGGTGTGGTGCGGCGCGGGCGCGGTCACCGCGGCGGCCACCGCGCGGCGCACCGCCGCCGGGTCCACCGGGCGGCCGTCGAACGCGCGCACCGTGCGCCGCGCCGGGACCACGTCCCGCGAGCCGTACCGGAACAGGTCCTCGTCGGCGGGCCGCACCAGCGCCGCCGCGCCCGGCCCGTCCTCCTCGGTGACCAGGGCGTCCAGGCCGCGCACCAGCGCCACCGGCACCCCGGCCGCCTTGCCCTTGACCAGCTCCCCGGCGGCGGCGATCTCGTCGGCCACCGCGTTCACGGTGACCTGCAGAACATTGCCGTTGCCGTCGCGGCCGCCGCGCAGGTCCAGCAGCGGCAGCACCCCGGCGGCGCCGATCGCCACATCGGTCTGGCCGTTGCGCCAGGGCCGCCCGAAGGTGTCGCTGACCACCACGCCCACCCGGGCGCCGGTGCGCTCGCGCAGGCCCGCCCGCAGCCGCCGCGCCGAGGCGTCGGGGTCCTCCGGCAGCAGCAGCACGCGGCCGGGGGCGACGTTGGAGGAGTCCACCCCCGCCGCCGCCATCACCAGCCCGGTGCGGGTCTGCACGATGCGGGTGTCCCCGCGGCGCGCCACCACCCGCTCGGTCTCCTCGTCGATGGCGGACTCGCGGTCCTGCCGCCGGATCCGCCCCTCGGCCTTGCTGAGGATCTTGGAGGTGACCACCAGGACGTCGCCGTCGCGCAGCTCGGCGGCCCCGGCGATGAGCGCGGCCGGGTCGTCGCCCGGCTCCACCTCGGGAAGCCCCTTGACGGGCAGCACGGAGACCGCGTCGGCCGCGGTCACGCGCGCCGCTCCTTGATCCGCAGGCCCAGGTCCAGCGCCGCGCGCGCGATCTGCGCCGCGGCGTCGACGTCCGTCATGTACAGGGGGCGCGACTCCACCTCGACGCCGTCCACCTCGACCCCGGCGTCCGCCTCGTCGACGAGCCAGCCGTCCAGCAGGCCGGGCCCGTAGTGTTCGGCGACGGCGCGCGCGGAGGTCTCCACCCCGATCGCGGCCAGGCAGGCGTCGGCCATGCCCCGCACCGGCGCGCCGCCGATGATGGGGGAGACGCCGACGACGACGGCCTCCTCCATGGCCGCGCGGATGCCGGGAACGCCGAGGATCGAACCGACGCTCACCACCGGGTTGGACGGCGGCAGGACGACGAGGTCGGCCTCGCGCACCGCCTCCAGCACGCCGGGGCCGGGCCCGGCCTTCTCCGCGCCCACCGAGACGATCTGCCGTGCGGGGATCTGGGCGCGGTGCCGGATCCACCACTCCTGGAAGTGGATGGCCCGTGGGCCCTCCTCGCCGTCGACGACGACGTGCGTCTCCACCTGGTCGTCGGTCATCGGCAGCAGCCGCACGCCCGGCCGCCACCGGTCGCACAGCGCCTCGGTGACCGCCGACAGGGGGAACCCGGCGGCGAGCATCTGCGAGCGCACGATGTGCGTGGCGGTGTCCCGGTCGCCCAGCCCGAACCAGGTGGGTCTCATGCCGTAGGCGGCCAGTTCCTCCTTGACGGTGAAGGACTCCTCGGCGCGGCCCCAGCCGCGCTCGTCGTCGATCCCTCCACCGAGGGTGTACATCACCGTGTCCAGATCCGGACACACCCGAAGCCCGAACAGGGTGATGTCGTCACCGGTGTTCCCGATGACGGTGATTGCCGCTTCGCTCTCTTGGCCCGATACGATCCCCAGCGTCGCCTTGAGGCCGCGTAGGAACCGTGCGCCTCCGATGCCGCCGGCCGGCACGACTATCCGCATGGGGCCAAGTCTGGCAGGCTGTGGGCCGCGTGTGCGCGGCGGACCCCTGTGACGCCTGCGACGGCGCGGGCGCGCCGGACGCCGCCGCCCCGTCCCCGCACCCGTCCGGGGCCGCGGCCCCGGAAGCATCCCCGCACGCCCGCGCGGAACGGGGATTCGGCCGGTGGGCTTGACACACTGTCCATATGCAAAGCTTCCACCGTCGCGACAGCGAAGCAGCGGAGGGGAACCTCTCTTGAACAACGACGCAATCAACGGCCTGCGGGTGCCCGCGGCTTGGGCGCTGCTCGGCGCTGTGGCCGCGCGGATGCTCGGGGGCCTGATCGATGTCTTCGGGGCGGGAGACGCCGTCCAGGGATTCGCGATCTCCGGAACGGCCCTCTTCGACCCGGTCACGGTCGGGCTGGTGGCCCTGGCGGCCTTCCTGGTCACCACCGCGCCGCAGAAGACCTCCGTGAACGTGCCGATCGTGGTCGCCGGCATGGTCATGCTGGGCGTGGGGGCACTGGTGGCCCTGCTCACGCTGATCATGTCGTTCGTGAACGCCTCCGACTCCGGCATGATGGCTTCCGGGTTCTCCTCGCTGTTCGAGGTCGCCGGGTTCGGTGCCGTCCTGGCGTTCGCCCTCGTCTACCTCATCAAGCTCTTCGGGGACCCGACCCGGGTGCCGCGGGCGCAGCCCGCGCCGCAGATGGGGCAGATGGGGCAGCCGCAGGGCTTCGCGCCGCCGACCGGCGGCCAGCCCGCGTTCGGCGCCGACCCGTCGCAGACCTACGGCGGGGACCCGGCCCAGACCTTCGCCGCCCAGCCGCAGCAGGGGGTCGACCCGTACGCGCCGCAGCCGCAGGCCCAGCAGGACCCCTACCAGCAGGCGTACGGGACGGGTGGCCAGCCCGCCTACGGTGACGCTTACCAGCAGCAGGCCTACGCCCAGGACCCGTCGCAGGCTTATGGGACGGGTGGCCAGCCCGCCTACGGTGACGCTTATCAGCAGCAGGCTCAGCAGGACGCGTACCAGCAGGCCTACGCTCAGGACCCGTCGCAGGCCTATGGGACCGGTGGCCAGCCCGCCTACGGTGACGCTTATCAGCAGCAGGCTCAGCAGGACGCGTACCAGCAGGCCTACGCTCAGGACCCGTCGCAGGCCTATGGGACCGGTGGCCAGCCCGCCTACGGTGACGCTTACCAGCAGCAGGCCTACGCCCAGGACCCGTCGCAGGCTTATGGGACGGGTGGCCAGCCCGCCTACGGTGACGCTTACCAGCAGCAGGCCTACGCCCAGGACCCGTCGCAGGCGTACGGGACGGGCGGTCAGCCCGCCTACGGCGATGCTTACCAGCAGCAGGCCCAGCAGGACCCGTACCAGCAGGCCTACGACCCGTCCGCATACGCGCCGCAGCCCGAGGCGGGCGCGTCCGGCGACGCCCAGGGCGGCGCCGCGCAGAGCGGGGAGCAGGCCTCTGACCAGGGAAACCAGGACCAGCAGCCCTGGTACCGGGACGACGAGCGCCGCTGACGCCTCCGCCCCCGCCGCCCCGTCCGGCCCCCGGGCACCGGGAAATGCGCGGCAATCCCTCGGATACCGGCCCAGCGACCGCCGAGAGCGGTGCGCAACGTGGTATTCAAGGGATTGCCGCGCAACGCGCTTGACGTATCACAAGCATCACGCGTGTAATTTCAGGGTGTGTTTCACCCCTCCCGGGGGTCGAAGGGGAGGGGACATCTAGGGGGGCAATAGGAGGTGCGCATGAGCGAGGTGATCCCGCTGGCGCACGGCGCAGACGAAGATCTGGGCTGGCAGGAGCGCGCACTGTGCGCGCAGACCGATCCGGAGGCGTTCTTCCCCGAGAAGGGCGGCTCGACGCGGGAGGCCAAGAAGGTCTGCCAGTCCTGTGAGGTCCGGGCCGAGTGCCTGGAATACGCGCTGGAGCACGACGAGCGTTTCGGCATCTGGGGGGGACTCTCCGAGCGCGAGCGCCGCCGGCTGAAGAAAGCCGCCGGACAGGATTTCGATTTCCTGGCCGACATGCTCTAGGACCGGCCGTCTGCGCCGAGGGCGTGCGCTCCGGGGATCTTCACCCCGGAGTGCACGTTTTTTTATCCCGCTTTTACCCTCCTGTCGTAGAGGCGTCCCGGTCCGGCCCGTTCGCCCGCCCCGGCCCCCTCCGCCCGGATGCGGCCGACTGCGTCCCCGTGCCCCCCGTACCGCGGCGTCCGCCCCGCTCCGTCCGTTCCGCCCCCGGCCGTGCCCGGTGTGCCGTAAGGTGATCTGCCGAATGAGTCGGACCGTTTCCCGCTTAACACCCCGACCCTCGACCCCCGAGAGACCCGCAGCGTGCTAGCCCAGGACCCCGATCCCGCCCTTCCCGTCGTCACGGCCGTGATCGTCGCCCACGACGGAGAACGCTGGCTCGCGGAGGCGCTGCAGGCCGTCCGCGACCAGTCCCGCCCCGTACAGCGCGTCGTCGGCGTCGACGCGGGCAGCCGCGACCGCAGCGGCGACGTGCTCGCCGAGTACCTGGCCCCCGACGCGATCGCCGCCGCCCCCCGCGACTCCGGCTTCGGCGGCGCCGTCCGCGCCGGACTGGACCTGCCCCGGCTCAGCACCCCGTTCCCGGGCGCCGGGCCCGGGTCCACCGAGTGGATCTGGCTGGTCCACGACGACTGCGCCCCCGCACCCGACGCCCTGGAGCGGCTGCTGGCGGCCGCCGCCGACGACCCCCGCGCGGCGGTGCTCGGCCCCAAGCTGCGCGACTGGTACGACCGGCGGCTGCTGACCGAGGCCGGGGTGACCATCGACGGCGCCGGGCGCCGCGAGACCGGGCTGGAGCCGCGCGAGTTCGACCACGGCCAGCACGACGGCGACCGCCAGGTGCTCGCCGTCTCCAGCGCCGGGATGCTGGTGCGCCGGGACGTGTGGGACGCCCTCGGCGGCTTCGACCCGTCGCTGCCGGTCTTCCGCGACGACATCGACTTCTGCTGGCGGGCCGGGGCCGCCGGGCACCGGGTGCTGCTGGTCACCGGCGCGGTCGCCTACCACGCCGAGGCCGCCGCCCGCCGCCGCAGGCGCATCGGCGCCGCCGGGGACCACCCCCGCCGCCTGGACCGGCGCAACGCCCTGTTCGTGCTCCTGGCCAACCTGCCCTTCGGGGGGATGGCCGGCGCGCTGCTGCGCAACTCGCTGGGGTCGCTGCTGCGGGTGCTGACCTACCTCGTCGCCAAGCGGCCCGCCGACGCCCTCGACGAGGCGGTGGCGATCACCTCGGTGTACCTGATGCCGGGGCGGCTGGTCCGCGCCCGGTTCCGCAGGCGCCGCAACCGGCGCCGCACCTACAGCGCCATCCGGCCCTACCTGGCGCACGGCGTGGCGATGCGGCAGTTCACCGAGACCGTGGTCGGGCTGCTGTCCGGGGAGGGCGGCTCCACCTCCTCCGGGCGCCACCAGGCGGTCGCCCCGGCCGCGGGGCCGCCGGAGGACGAGGAGCTGCTCGCCGACGAGCACGGCGCCGTGCGCCGCCTGCTCACCCACCCGGGCGTGCTGCTGGTGCTGGCGCTGACGGCGGTGGCGCTGGTCGCCGAGCGGTCCCTGCTCAGCGGCGGGACCCTGGCCGGGGGAGCGCTGCCGCCCGCGGCGGGCGGGGCCTCGGACCTGTGGGCCCTGTACCTGTCGGGGGCGCACGACACCGGCGTCGGCTCGTCGGCGCCGGTGCCGCCCTACGTGGGGATCCTGGCGCTGCTGTCGACCGTCGCGCTGGGCAAGCCCTGGCTGGCGGTCACCGTGCTGCTCCTGGGCTGCGTGCCCCTGGCCGGGGCGACGGCCTACCTGCTCGCCCGCGAGGTGCTGGCC
>NZ_ANBH01000226.1 GCF_000341185.1 Nocardiopsis chromatogenes YIM 90109 | reverse complement strand
CCCGCCCCCCTGCCGGTGCTGGGGCTGCTCGCGTCGCGCATGCTGACCCTGCCGCCCAAGCGCTCCCGCCGCGCGGCGTGGGCCATCGCGCTGCTGCTGGCGGCGGGCACGGCGTTCGTGCCGCTGGTGTGGCTGCTTGCGCTGGTCGGCGGTGTCGTGGTGGCGGTCGCCTTCGGGCACCTGGGGCGGCGCCTGTACACCAGCCTCGCCATCGCGCTGGGCATGCCGCTGCTCCTGCTGCTGCCCTGGTCGGCGGAGCTCGTGCTGCACCCGTCGCAGTGGCTGCTGGAGGCGGGGCTGCACGACCCGGCCCTGTCATCGCCGCCCGCGGCGGCGCACGAGCTGCTCATGCTGTCCCCGGGCGGGCCCGGGGCTCCGCCGTGGTGGGTGACCGCGGGGTTCGTCGCCGCGTCGCTCAGCGCACTACTGCTGCTCCGCCGCCGGATGCTGGTGGCGGTCGGCTGGTGTATGGCGCTCTTCGGGATCCTGGTGGCGATCCTGACCAGCCGGGTGGCGGTGGAGCCGTACTACGGCGGGCCGCCCGCGCACGCCTGGCCCGGGGTGGCCCTGGCCTTCGCGGCGACGGCGATGCTGCTCAGCGCCGCGCTGGCCGCCCAGTCCCTCGGGGGGATGTGGCGCGCGGGCGGGCTGCGCCGCGCCTTCGCGGGCGGGGCGGCGGCGCTCGCCCTCACCACGCCGGTGGGGGCGGCCGCGGCGTGGATGTGGCAGGGGGTCGACGGGCCGCTGAGCGGCGACGCGCCGCCGCCGGTCCCCGGCTTCCTGACGGCGACCACGGGCGGGGCCGAAGGGGTGCGCACCCTGGTGGTGTCCCCGGCCGGGGACGGGCCGCTGCGGTACGCGGTGCTGCGGCCGGGCGAGCCGCGGCTCGGGACCGAGCAGGGGCAGCCGGACGCACGGGCCCGGGAGGGCCTGGAGACGGCGGTCGCCGAACTGGCCGCGGGGCGCGCCGGGGACGAGGTCCGGGCGCTCGCCGACTACGGGGTCGGGTACGTGCTCGTCCCCGCACCGCCGCCGGACGGCGGCGGTGCGGCGCTCACCATCGTGGACACGCTGGACGGGACGCCCGGACTGACCCGGAAGATGCNGGGGGTGGGAGGAGCCGACCGGCAGGCTGCGGCTGGCGGAGCCGGAAGCGGATCCGGAGGCGGAGCCGGAAGCGGCGCCGGACGTCCTGGCCCCCGGCGCCGACGGGCGGGTGCCGGTGCCGTCCGGCCCGGAGGGCCGGACGCTGCTGCTGGCCGAGCCCGCAGGGGCCGGGTGGACGGCGTCGCTGGGCGGCCGGGAGCTGGAGGCCGCGGCCACGGAGGCGGGGACCACGGCGTTCGAGGTGCCCGCGTCCGGCGGCGATGTGGTGGTCGAGCGCGACGCGGCCGTGCGCGACGCGTGGCTGGCGGCGCAGGGGGTGCTGCTGGCGGTGGCGCTGGTGCTGGCCTCGCCGGGCGCGCGGACCGCCGAGGACGACGCCGAGGCCGAGGTGCGGGCCCAGGGCCGCCCGCGCCGTCCCCGCCGGGGCGGGAGGCGGGCCCGGGGGCACCGGCGGTCCGGTTCCCCGACGGGCCGGGACGACGGCGGCGACGGTGCCGAGCCGCCCGCGGAGAGCGGGGACACGGCGCCCGCGCCGGCCGCCCCCGCCACCGCGGACGCCGGGGCCTCCGCCGCCGCGGACACGAACGGCCGGGGACGGCGCCGGGGCCGCCGGAGGGCCGGTCCGGGCGGCCCCGCGACGGGCCCCTTCCCGGCGGTCGGGGGGTCCTCGGAGGCCGAGGGGTCCGGACGGCGCCGTGGACGGCGCAGGGCCGGGACCGCGCAGGCCGATGCCGGGTCGGACGAGGGCCGTCCGGCCGGCGGCGCAGCGGGGGAGGAGCGGGCGTGAAGCTCATCGTGCAGAACCGGTTCGCGCTGCTGGGCCTGGTGGCCCTGGCGCTGGCGGCGCTGTTCGGCGTGGCCGCCGTGACCCGTCCGGACGGCGCGCCCGCGGTCGCCGGGAGCGGCGAGCGGGTGCGGGTGGAGTCGGCGGTGCGGGTGTGCCCGCCGCCGCCGGACGGCACCGGGACCGAGGCGGGCGCCTTCACCCCCTTCGACGGGGACGAGGAGGGCGACCTGGTCCTGGAGCCCAACGAGGAGGACCCCCACGCCCCCCTCGCCGAGGGCGACCTCCCGGGCCAGCTGCTCGCCGAGGACCTCTCCGACGCCGAGGGGGCGTCGGTGCTGCGCGCGTCGGGGGCGTTCGCGGCCGGACTGGACGCCGCCGTGACCGCCCGCGCCGAGGACGGCGACGCCGAGGACGACGGCGCGCCGGGCCTGGCGGCGGTGGGCTGCGCGGAGCCGGGGTGGAGCACCTGGTTCACCGCGCCCTCGGGGGACGGCGTGGAGGGGCTGCGGCTGCGCCTGGCCAACCCGGACGACTCGGCGGCGGTGGCGAACGTCGAGGTGTACGCGTCGGACGGGCCGGTCTCCGACTCGTCGGTGCGGGGCGTGCGGGTGGAGCCGCACGCCGAGGAGGTGCTGGAGCTGGCGGAGTTCACCGCGCCCTCGGCGGGGGATGCGGCGGCGGTGCACGTGCGCACGTCGTCGGGGCGGGTGGCGCCGTCGCTGCTGGTCGAGCGCTCCGGGCCGGGGACGGAGTGGGCGCCGGAGACGGGGCGCCCGGCACGGACCCAGACCGTGCCGGGGGTGCCCGGCGGGGGCGGCGGGCGCAGGCTGCTGCTGGCGGCGCCCGGCGACGACCCGGCCGAGGTGCGGGTGCGGCTGGTGACCCCGGACGGGGAGGCGGAGGTCGAGGCGCTGGAGTCGGTGGACGTGCCGCCCGCGTCGACGGCCGCCGTGGACCTGGAGAACCCGCTGAACGGGACGCCGGCGACGGTGGTCGTGGAGTCCGACCGGCCGGTGGTGGCGGGGGTGGCCGCCGAGCGCGAGGGCGGGGACGACACCGCCGTGGCGGCGTCGGTACCGGCACTCACGGCGGCCTCGGGCGGCGCGGGCTCGGTCCCGGCGGTGCCCGACGGGGTGTCGGTGGACCTGGCGGTGGGGGCGCTGGAGGAGGACGCGGTGGTGATCGCGACCCCGGTGTCCCCGGACGGGACGACGGGCGACCCGGTCCGGGTGGAGGCCGCGGCCGGGACGGTCGCCGCAGAGGAGGTCGAGGGGCCGGACGGGGCCTACGCCCTGGCGCTGGAACTGGGCGACGGGTCGGGGGCGGCGCACATCGCGGCGGTCCTGACGGACGGCGGGGGCGAGGACCGCAGCACGGCGGTGCTCCCGGTCCACCCGTCCCCGGCCGAGGTGCGCCTGCCCGCCGTGACCGGAAGCCTGACCGCGGTCTCCGGAGGCCGAGGCGGCCGTTAGGGCGTGTTCCTCGGATCAGGCCCTACCGCGCGGCGCCCGGGCACGCCCCTCGCCGCGTTCTCATCGGCCGACAGCGCGCCCGGGCCGACTCCTCCTGCCTTTCGGGAGTACAGCGTCCTTGCGATGGACACGACACCGCCGACGCCTTCCACGGACCTGATCCAAGGA
>NZ_ANBH01000225.1 GCF_000341185.1 Nocardiopsis chromatogenes YIM 90109 | reverse complement strand
CGTACCAGTCCGAAAAGGCCGGGTAGGCGGCTTGGCGCTGGGCCTCTGATGCGTAGGGGCGGGCGCAGGCCCACTCCTGCAGCAGGGTGCAGGGGCTGGCGGAAGCGCTCGACCCTGCTGTCGGTCTGCGGCCGCCAGGGGCGGGTCCACCGGAACCGGAAGGCCCTTCGTCCAACCGCTGTTGCAGGCGTGTCGGGCGTTGCCAACGGCCCGGAACACCACGCCTGGCCCGCTCAGGCCTCCGGGTCGACGGTCTCCGGTTCCAGGCCGAGCAGGTTGGCGACCTCCTCGACGACGGTCTCGTGGACCATCAGGGCCATCTCCTCCTGCTCCCGCGTGCGGATCTCCACGGGGCGGCGGTAGATGGTGATGCGGGCGCGGCCGTCGCGCCCGGTCTCCAGGCGGGAGTAGGGGATGCCGTCCTCGGCGGTGACCCCGCGGGGGACCCGGGGGACGTCCTCGACCAGGAACTCCACGTTCGCGAGCTCACGGGACCACACGCGCTCCAGGCGCTCCACCGCGTCGAGCACGAGGTCGTCGAAGACCTGCGCCCGGCTGCGGGAGATGGGGACCTCCGGCGGCGCCAGCGGGCCGCGGATTCCGCGGCCCCGGCGGTCCCGGCGTCGGAAGCGGTCGGCCTGAGCCCTCTGTAGGCGCACTCGTCGCACGATTCGAGAGTATGCCATCAAGGGCCGGATCGCAGCCCCGCTCCCCCGGGCCGGGGCCGGACACACCAGGGTCCCCGTACTGGCGCCGGAGAGAGGAAGGGATTAGGGTCGGCTCCCGTGAGCGTTGTCCGACGCTGCTCGCGAACCGCGTGCAGACAGCCAGCAGTCTTCACGCTCACCTATGTCTACGCCGACTCCACCGCGGTGCTCGGCCCCCTCGCCGCCTACGTCGAGCCGCACTGCTACGACCTGTGCGCCATGCACGCCGAGCGCCTGACCGCCCCGCGCGGGTGGGAGGTGGTGCGGCTGCCCGCGGACAGCACCGGCGGCCCCGGCAGCGACGACCTCGAAGCCCTGGCCAACGCCGTGCGCGAGGCCGCCCGGCCCCCCGGGGGCCGCGCCGAGCCCTCCGCCCCATCGGGCGCCGAGGGCCAGCGCAAGGGCCACCTGCGCGTGGTCAAGTCCGACACCCCGGACCGCACCCCGCCCGCCCGTCCCTCCGGGGACGGCTGACACCCCGTCCGGCACCGGCCGCCCCCGCGCGGACGGCACGGGGCGCCGCGCCGCCCTTCCGGTACGTTGGAACCCCGCCCTCGGCGGGCCCGGCGACCGCCCTGCGGTGACCGTGCGGCAACGACGACTCGGAGCGGAGCAGCAGTGGGTGACCTCGGTCAGATCTTCAAGGCGTACGACATCCGCGGAATCGTGCCCGACACCCTCGACGAGGGGGTGGCCCGCGCCATCGGTGCGGCGTTCGCGCGGGTGAGCGGGGCCCCGTCGATCGTGGTCGCCTTCGACATGCGCCCCTCGTCCCCGGGGCTGGCCGCGGCCTTCGCCGAGGGCGCCACCGGCCAGGGCGCCGACGTGGTCATGGCCGGCCTCGGCTCCACCGACATGCTCTACTTCGCCTCCGGGCGCCTGGACATGCCCGGGGCGATGTTCACCGCCAGCCACAACCCGGCCCGGTACAACGGCATCAAGCTGTGCCGGGCCGGGGCCGCCCCCATCAGCTCCGAGACCGGGCTGGCCGAGATCCGCCGCCTGGCCGAGGAGGGGCTGGAGCCGGCCGGGACCCCCGGCAAGGTCACCGAGCGCGACCTGCTCGCCGAGTACGCCGAGTACCTGCGCTCGCTGGTCGATCTGGGCGGCGTGCGCCCGCTGAAGGTCGTCGTGGACGCCGGGAACGGGATGGGCGGGCACACCGTCCCGGCGGTCCTGGGCGACCGGCTGCTCGACCCGCTGCCGCTGGAGATCGTGCCGCTCTACTTCGAGCTGGACGGCACCTTCCCCAACCACCCCGCCAACCCGCTCGACCCGGACAACCTGGTCGACCTGCAGGACGCGGTGCGCCGCACCGGCGCCGACGCGGGCCTGGCCTTCGACGGCGACGCCGACCGGTGCTTCGTCGTCGACGAGCGCGGCGAGCCCGTGCCGCCGTCGGCGATCACCGCCATGGTGGCCGTGCGCGAGCTGGCGAAGGAGCCCGGGGCGCCGATCATCCACAACCTGATCACCTCGGCGGCCGTGCCCGACATCGTCCGCGAGCACGGCGGCGAGCCCGTGCGCACCCGGGTGGGGCACTCCTTCATCAAGGAGACCATGGCGCAGACCGGCGCGGTGTTCGGCGGCGAGCACTCCGCCCACTACTACTTCCGCGACTTCTGGCGGGCCGACACCGGGATGCTGGCGGCCATGCACGTGCTGGCGGCGCTCGGCGGCGACGAGCGGGCGCTGTCGGAGCTGACCGCGCAATACACTCGCTACGCGGCCTCCGGGGAGATCAACTCCCAGGTCGAGGACCAGGAGGGGCGCACCGCCGCGGTGGAGCGGGCCTTCGCCGGGCGCGACGGGGCGAAGGTGGACCGGCTGGACGGGCTCACCGTCGCCTTCGCCGACGGAAGCTGGTTCAACCTGCGCGCCTCCAACACCGAGCCGCTGCTCCGGCTCAATGTGGAGGCGCCGGACACCGCGGGCATGGAGCGGCTCCGCGACGAGGTGCTGGGCATCGTGCGGGCCTAGTGCGGGCCCGAGGCCCCCGCCCCGCGGCCGCGACGACGAACGACCGACCGAGAGAAGCGCGAGAGAAGCGATGAGCGCGAAGATCGACGAGTGGCTGCTGGAGATCCTGGCCTGCCCCAAGAGCAAGAAGCCGCTGCGGCTGGACGCCGACGCCGGTGAGCTGGTCTGCGACGAGAGCGGACTGGCCTACCCCATCCGCGACGGCATCCCGGTGCTGCTCGTCGACGAGGCCCGCGAGATCGGCTGAGGCCGTGGCGTCCCGAGAGTTCGACGAGACCCTGCTGGAGCGCGCCGACGCCGGAGGCGCCGCGGCGCGCGCCGCGGCCTCGGCCGGGGCGCACCTGCGCGCCGGGCGCGCGGCCGCCCTGGAGGCCGACACGGGCGTGCTGGAGGCGCTGGGCCGTCCGCGCGCCCTGGTGCTGGCGGGGGCGGGCGCCGAGGCGGTGGCCGCGGACGTCGCCGCCGCCGCGCTCAGCTCCGGCAGCCCCGTGCCGGTGCAGGTGGTGCGCGGCCGCAGGCTGCCCGGGTGGGTGGGCGCCGCCGACCTGGTGGTGGCCGTTTCCGGCCGCACCGGACCGGCCGCCGACCCGGTGGCGGCGTGCGTGGCCGAGGCGGTGCGCCGGGGCTGCTCCCTGGCGGCCGCCGGGCCGCCGGACGGGCCGCTGGCGGCGCTGGCCGAACAGTCCCGCGCGGTGTACGCGCCGCTGCGCGGCCCCGCCACCCTGTGGGGCCCCGTGGGCGCGGCGCTCGCGCTGACCGCCGCGGCCGGGGTCCCCGCGCCGTCGGCGGAGGCCGTGGAGGCGGCCGCGGTGCGCATGGACGAGGTCGCCGCCGCATGCGCCCCCTCCGTGGAGAACTGGGAGAACGAGGCCAAGACGCTGGCCGCCGACCTGGCCGGGACACTGCCGCTGGTCTGCGGATCCACCGCCGAGGCGGCGGCCGCCGCGCGGTGCTTCGCCGCCCGTGCCGCCGCCGTGGCCGCCTACCCCGTGCTGGCGGCCTCCCTGCCCGAGGCGCTGGGCACCGCCGCCGTGGCGCTGTCGGGGCCGCTGGGAGCCGAGGGGCCGCGCTCGATCTTCGACGACCCCGTGGAGGACGCCGGGGTCCGGCTGCACCCGGTGCTGCTGGAGGACCCGGACGGCGGTCCGGACGCCGAGGGGGACCTGGCGGCGCTGCGGGACGCGGCGCACGCCGCGGGGGCGCGGGTGAGCGTCGTCTCCGCCGCTCCGGGGGATCGGATGGAACGTCTGGCCGGTTTGATCGCTCTAACCGATTACGCCACTGTGTACTTGGCTGCGGCGTATCAGGTGGAAACTGCGGCCGACGAACCGAGCCAGGGCTGACGCCGATACCGAACCCCCTCTGGAGGAGCTCCATGCCCGGTCCCGAATCGCTGTCGTCGAACGACCCCGCATCGATCGGCGACTACAGCGTCGAGGGGCGCCTCGGCAAGGGCGGCCAGGGCGTGGTCTACCTGGGCCGCGACCGGGACGGCGAAGAGGTCGCCATCAAGGTCCTCAACGACCAGTGGGCGGAGAACGACGAGCTGCGCGCGCGCTTCGAGAAGGAGGTGCGCGCCGCCCAGAAGGTCGCCTCGTTCTGCACCGCGGCCATCCACGAGGCCAACCTGGACGACGACCCGCCGTTCGTGGTGAGCGAGTTCGTCGACGGCCCCTCCCTGCAGGAGGCCGTGGCCAAGAGCGGGCCGCGGCGCGGGGCCGGGCTGCAGCGGCTGGCGGTGAACACCGCGACGGCGCTGGTCGCCATCCACCGGGCCGGGATCGTGCACCGCGACTTCAAGCCGGGCAACGTGCTGCTCGGGCCGGACGGGCCGCGGGTGATCGACTTCGGCATCGCGCGGGTGGACGACGGCCAGGCCACGCTCACCAACTCCATCGTCGGCACCCCCTCCTACATGGCGCCCGAGCAGATCGAGGGGCGCGGCATCACCGACAAGGTGGACGTGTTCGCGTGGGGGTGCGTGATGGCGTTCGCCTCCACCGGCAGCGCGCCGTTCGGCGCCGACAGCGTGCCCGCGGTCGTGCACCGGGTGGTCAGCGCCCCGCCGTCGCTGGACGGGGTGCCCGAGGAGATGCTGCCCATCGTGCGGGCCTGCCTGGACAAGGACCCGTCCCGGCGGCCGTCCGCCAAGGAGCTGCTGATGCGGCTGCTGGGGCACGACTCGGCCGAGGGCGCGTCGACGGAGGAGGTCGTCCGGGAGGGGGAGCGCGCCGCCGAGACCGGGGTGTTCGCCCCGCCGCCGGCGCCGCCGTCCAACAGCGGGCCGCAGACGCCCATGCCGCCGCAGGGGCCGGGCCCGGGGCGGCCGGTCACCGGCCCGCAGCCCCCGTACCCGCCGCAGAGCGGCCCGCAGACCCCGATGCCGCCGATGGGGCCGCAGCAGGGGCCGCCCACCCCGCCCCCGGGCATGGGGCACCCGGGCGGGCCGATGGGCCCGCCGCCCCCGCCCAACATGGGTCCGGGCGGGCCGATGGGGCCGCAGACGATGGGCCCCAACACCACCATGGGCGGCCCGAACAGCACGATGGGGCCCGGCACGTTCCCCGGTGGGCCGCCCCAGCAGCCCCAGTCCCAGGAGGACCCGGTGCTGTCCCAGGGGTGGGTGATCCCGGCCGTGCTGATCACGATCATCATCCTGGTCCTGATCCTGGTCCTGGTGGCCCTCGCGGGCTGAGGGCCGCTCCCCGCCGCCGGGTCAGGGCAGGGTGCGGGCCAGGCGGTCGACCGTGCGGGAGACCGCGTCGTCGACGAACTCCTCCACGCACGGCCACCGGTCCCCGGCGGTGTCCCCCGGGACGAGGGTGACGCAGTCGGTGCACGCCGGGTCGAGGACCTCTTCGGGCCCCTGCGGGGTGTCCAGCACCGCCGACGCCGTCACGGCGAGCGCCCCGGTCGGCGGCCCGCCCACATCGTGCACGGCCACCACCAGCTCCACGGCGGTCCCGGCCGCCCGCAGGTCCAGGGCGGCCCACCGGCAGCCGGGGCCGGGGACGAACAGCGCGCGCTCGGCCGCGGCCTCGCACCGGTCGCGGCGTGGGCCCTCGGCGATGTCGGCGGCCTCGACCTCGGCGGAGGCGTCCGGGGCGAGTTCGCGCAGCACCTGGGAGAGCGGCCCGGTGCGGCGGCGCAGGTGCACCAGGAGCCTGCGGTGCACGGCCGACGCCAGCAGCGCCGACGGCGGCGGCGCGTCCGCGTCCGGCCGGCCCCGCTGGGGTGTGCTCAGACGGGCGCGCAGGGCGGCGGTCTGAAGGTCGGCGAAGAGCGCGGCCAGCGCCGCGGTGCGGGCCTCGGGGGAGGTCTGCGCCAGGGCCGCGTCGAGCCGCGCGCCGATGCGGCGGTCGGCGGCGAGCGGCGGGTGGTCGGAGCGCATCAGCGACAGCGACGCCAGCGCCCATGGGAGCGGGCGCAGGTGCGGCGCGGGGCCGGGGCCGGGGCCGGTCTCCTCCAGGCGCCGGCCCAGGGCCTCGGCGGTGCGCTGGAAGAGCAGGGCCGCCCGC
>NZ_ANBH01000224.1 GCF_000341185.1 Nocardiopsis chromatogenes YIM 90109 | reverse complement strand
CGGCCGCCCGCGCCGCGTCGGCGGCGCCGCCGATCGGGGGCGCGGGGACGGGCGGGTCGAAGTCGGGGATGCGCCGGGCGAGCGCGGCGAGCCGGTCGGCGGTCATCGGGCTGCCGGACGGGGGCTCGGCGGCGATGGTGCACAGCGCGTCGGCGTCCAGGCCCCGGCGCGCCGGGGACCCGGCCTGCCCGGCGAGCGCGCGCAGTTCCCGCACGTGCCGTTCGACCGCCCGGCGGAGTCCGTCCCCGCTCTCGCGGGGGCCGGTGCGGCACCGCTGACGGCCGAGCGCGCGCAACCGGTCGAGCCGCCCGAGGGAACGGCGGAGCGGCGCGGGCAGATCCTCACCCGAGAGGGACCTGTCGGCAAGGGAGTCCACGGTTGCAACCGTAACCGGGACGGCCCCGCCGGAAACCGGAATCGGCGGATCGGCACGGAGGAACCGGAAGGGGGGACGGGGCGCCGCCGCCACCTCCGCCTCGGGCTTCGCGGGGGTGAGCGCTGTGGTTCAGCTTCCCGACGCCCGCCGGTAACCGAGCCGGGGCAGCATGTTGCCTCGCCCTCGGACCGCCAAGGTCGAGCCCCTACGAACCGCGCACCGGAAAGCGAGCAGCCTCGCCGTGCAGTCCCTCCTCACGGACGTTCGGGGGAGGGCCTCCTCCTCCCAGCGGGCCGCAGCAGCTCCAGCGCCCCCTGCCGGGGGCCACCGGCCCGAGATCGACGGGCTGCGGGCCGTCGCCGTCCTCTTGGTCGCCGCCTACCACATCTGGTTCGGCCGGGTCTCCGGCGGCGTGGATGTATTCCTGCTGGTCAGCGGCTTTCTCATCACCGGTTCGCTGGTCCGGTCCGTCGAGCGCTCCGGCGGGGTGGGCGCCGCGGCCTTCCTCGGGCGGCTGTGCGCGCGGCTCATGCCCGCCGCCGCCCTCGTCCTGGCCGCCGTCCTGGCCGCCACCCGGCTCCTGCTGCCCGAGGACCGCTGGCGCGACACCCTCTCCGAGACCGTGGCCGCGGCCGCCTACCACCTCAACTGGCACCTGGCCCTGGACTCGGTCGACTACCTCTCCCGCAGCGGGGCCGTCAGCCCCCTCCAGCACTTCTGGTCGCTGTCCGTCCAGGGCCAGTTCTATCCCCTGTGGCTGGTGCTGATCGCCGTCGCCGCCTGGGCCGCCCGCCGCGCCGGGCGCACGGTCCGCACGGGGGCGGCCGTCGCGGTCGCCGCCGTGTTCGCCGCCTCGCTCGCCTACTCGGTGTACATGACCCGCACCGACCAGCCCTGGGCCTACTTCGACACCGGCGCCCGCCTGTGGGAGCTGGCCCTGGGCGGCCTGCTCTTCCTGGCCCTCCCGCGCATCGACCCGCCGCGCGCACTGCGCGTCGCACTGGGCTGGCTGGGCCTGGCCGCGCTGGTCTCCTGCGGGCTCCTGCTCCAGGTGTCCACCCAGTTCCCCGGCTACATCGCCCTGTGGCCGACCNGGCCCCAGCGGCTCCCGGTGGGGCGCCGACCGCCTGCTGACCCTGCGCCCCCTGCGCTACCTGGGCTCCCTCTCCTACGCCCTCTACCTGTGGCACTGGCCGGTCCTGGTGTTCTACCTGCACGCCACCGACCGCACCCTGGCGAGCTGGCACGGCGGGCTCGCGGTGCTGGCGGTCTCGGCGGTCCTGGCCGCCGCCACCACACCGCTCGCCGACCGCGTCGTCGCGTTCTCCAAGCGGCGGCCGGAGGGCCGGGGCGGGGAGGCGGACGGGGGAGCCCGGGTGCGGCCCCGGCGGCGCCTGCCCGGTCCCGCGCGGGCCGCCGCCGTGGGGCTGGCCTGCCTGCTCCCCGTCCTGCTGGCGGCCGGCGGCTGGTCGGTGCGGATGGACGCCGAGAAGCGCGCACGCGAGGCCCTCGCCTCCGACCCCGACGTCTACCCGGGCGCGGCCGCCCTGGCCGACGGCGCCGCCGTGCCCGACGCCCCCGTCTACCCGGACCCCGCCGAGGCCGCGGACGACGTCCCGGTCACCTACGCCGACGGCTGCAACCAGACCACCACCGCCTCGGAGGTCATCACCTGCGAATACGGGTCCGACGACCCCGAGCGCACGATCGCGCTCGTCGGCGGCTCCCACGCCGCGCACTGGTTCCCGGCCCTGGAGGAGATCGCCGCCGAGCGCGACTGGCGCATCGTCAACATCGTCAAGGGCGCCTGCCTGTTCACCGACGCCCCGCAGACCTACAAGGGCGACCCCTACACCTCCTGCTCGGAGTGGAACCGCGGCGTGATGGACGAGCTGGAGGGGCTGAGGCCGGACGCGGTGTTCACCACCGGCACCACCACCAGCCTCGACACCTCGGCGGGCTACGACGGCGAGGAGGTCGTGGACGGCTACGTCGACCGCTGGCGCGAGCTGGACGTCATGGGGGTCGAGGTGGTGGCGGTGCGCGACACCCCGAGGCTCGGCTTCGACGCGGTGGAGTGCCTGGGGGAGGGGACGCCGCAGGACTGCACGGCCCGGGCCGACGTCTCCCTGGCGCCGGACTCGCCCCTGGGCGGCGCCGACCTGCCGGACAACGTGTCCGTCCTCGACCTCAACGACCTGCTGTGCACCGGGGGCGAGTGCCCCTCCGTCATCGGCAACGTCCTCGTGTACTGGGACGGCAGCCACATCGGCGCCACGTACATGCGCAGCATGGCGCCGGAGCTGGAGGAGCGCATGATGGCGGCGACGGGGTGGTGAGGGGATGGTGACGGGGCGGTGACGCCCCGTCAGTGCCGCTCCGGCCCCCGCGCGTCCGCCGTCTGCCCCTTGGCCTGGAGCAGCCGCAGCGCCTTGCGCTTCTCGAAGTCCATCGCCCGCGCCCGCGGCGGCGCCAGCCGTCCCAGCCGCTCGCCGTAGGCCCGCACCCGCGCCAGCGTCTCCGGCTCGGCCAGCATCCGCAGCGCGAACGCCAGCGCCGCCGGGGTGATGTCGTAGCCCCGCTCCAGCTCCAGCCCCGCGGCGATGGTGCCCAGGTCGTCGGGGGAGAAGCGGCGGTGTCGGTGGCCCCGCCCGGTCGGCTGCTCCTTGGTGGCCGGCAGGAGGCCGAGCGCCTCCCGGTAGCGCAGGCTGCGCGGACTGGTGCCGAGCGCCTCGGCGGCCTCCGAGATGGGCACCGCGTCCGCGCGGCGGCGGCCCGGGCTGGGAGAGGACATGGCCCCGACCCTAACCGACCGCGGCCGCCCCCACCGGGACCGGCCGCACCAATCTGACATTTCCCCGTCAAATTCGCGGCCGAGGCCGTGCCCTGGGGCGGGATCGGCCTCTAGACTCGGTGCGCATCCACCACGAGGAGTGAAGACACGCATGTCATTCGACTTCAAAGTCGCGGACCTGTCCCTCGCCGAGTTCGGGCGCAAGGAGATCCGTCTGGCCGAGCACGAGATGCCCGGCCTCATGGCGACCCGCGCCGAGTACGGCGACTCCAAGCCCCTCGCGGGCGCCAAGATCATGGGCTCGCTGCACATGACCGTGCAGACCGCGGTCCTGATCGAGACCCTGGTCGCCCTGGGCGCCGAGGTCCGGTGGGTCAGCTGCAACATCTTCTCCACCCAGGACCACGCGGCCGCCGCGGTCGTGGTCGGCCCCGACGGCACCCCGGACGACCCCAAGGGCGTGCCGGTCTACGCCTGGAAGGGCGAGACCCTGGAGGAGTACTGGTGGTGCACTGAGCAGGCGCTGACCTGGCCGGGCGGCGAGGGCCCCAACATGATCCTCGACGACGGCGGCGACGCCACCATGCTCGTGCACAAGGGCGCGGAGTTCGAGAAGGCCGGCGCGGTCCCCGACCCGTCCACGGCCGACTCCGAGGAGTTCCGGATCTTCCTGACGCTGCTGCGCAAGAGCGTCAAGGCCGACCCGAACAAGTGGACCGAGATCGGCAAGCGCATCAAGGGCGTCTCCGAGGAGACCACCACCGGCGTGCACCGCCTCTACGAGATGGCGCGCGAGGACAAGCTGCTCTTCCCGGCCATCAACGTCAACGACTCGGTCACCAAGAGCAAGTTCGACAACAAGTACGGCATCCGCCACTCGCTGCCGGACGGCATCATGCGCGCCACCGACGTCATGATCGGCGGCAAGGTCGCGGTCGTGTGCGGCTACGGCGACGTCGGCAAGGGCTCGGCCGAGTCCCTGCGCGGCCAGGGCGCCCGGGTCGTCGTCACCGAGATCGACCCGATCAACGCCCTCCAGGCGGCGATGGACGGCTACGAGGTCGTCCGCATCGAGGACGTGGTGGACACCGCCGACATCTTCATCACCACCACCGGCAACTTCGACATCATCCGCGCCGACCACATGGAGCGGATGAAGCACCAGGCCATCGTCGGCAACGTCGGGCACTTCGACAACGAGATCGACATGGCCGGCCTGGAGAAGATCCCGGGCATCAAGAAGGACGAGATCAAGCCGCAGGTGCACGAGTACACCTTCGCCGACGGCCACTCGATCATCGTCCTGAGCGAGGGCCGCCTGCTCAACCTGGGCAACGCCACCGGGCACCCGAGCTTCGTGATGTCCAACAGCTTCACCAACCAGGTGCTGGCCCAGATCGAGCTGTACGCCAAGACCGAGGAGTACCCGGTCGGGGTGTACACCCTGCCCAAGATCCTGGACGAGAAGGTCGCCCGCCTGCACCTGGACGCCCTGGGCGTCAAGCTCACCGAGCTGACCAAGGAGCAGGCCGCCTACATCGGCGTGGACGTGGCCGGCCCGTACAAGCCGGAGCACTACCGCTACTAGGAGAGCCCTCGCAGCGACTCCTCGCACGGCACACATTCGCGATGGCACTGCCTGAGCACGACGTGGCGGACCTCGGCCTGGCGCAGGCCGGGGTCCGCCGCGTGGAATGGGCCGAACGCGCCATGCCCGTCCTGGGGCGCATCCGGGAGCGCTTCGCCGCGGAGCGGCCCCTGGAGGGCATGCGCGTGTCGGCGTGCATGCACGTCACGGCCGAGACGGCCAACCTGCTGCGGGCGCTGCGCGCCGGCGGCGCCGACATCGCCCTGGCGGCGTCCAACCCGCTGTCCACACAGGACGACACCGCGGCCGCGCTCGTGGCCGAGTACGGCGTCTCCGTGCACGCGCGCGCGGGCATGGACGAGGACGCCTACGACCGCAACCTGCTCACCGTCCTGGAGCACCGCCCGCACCTGCTCTTCGACGACGGCTGCGACCTGGTCAACATCGCCCACACCGAGCGCCCCGACCTGATCGAGGAGGCCGCCGGGGGCTGCGAGCAGACCACCACCGGCGTGATCCGCCTGCGCGGCATGAGCGCCGAAGGGGTGCTGAAGCTGCCCATGGTCGCGGTCAACGACACCGCCACCAAGCGGATGTTCGACAACCGCTACGGCACCGGGCAGTCCACGATCGACGGCATCCTGCGCGCCACCAACGCCATGCTCGCCGGGCGCACCTTCGTGGTCGCCGGGTTCGGCTACTGCGGGCGGGGCCTGGCCGAGCGCGCCCGCGGCATGGGCGCCCGCGTGGTGGTCACCGAGGTCGACCCGGTCAAGGCGCTGGACGCGGCCATGCAGGGCTACACGGTGCTGCCGATGGACGAGGCCGCCCCCGTCGGCGACGTCATCGTCACCGTCACCGGAAACCGGGACGTGGTCCGCGCCGAGCACCTGGCCGCCCTCAAGGACGGCGCCGTGCTGGCCAATTCCGGCCACTTCGACGTGGAGATCGACCTGGAGGCCCTGGAGGCCATGGCGGTCGAGGTGCGCCGGGACGTGCGCCCGGAGGCCGACGAGTACGTGCTGGCCGACGGGCGCCGGGTGGTGCTGCTGGCCGAGGGGCGCCTGGTCAACCTGGGCGCCGCCGAGGGGCACCCGGCGGCGGTGATGGACATGTCCTTCTCCGGCCAGGCGCTGACCGCCGCCTGGATCGCGGCCGCGGGGGCGTCACTGGAGCCCGGGGTGCACGAGGTGCCCGGCGGCATCGACACCGAGGTGGCCCGCCTGGAGCTGGAGGCCCTGGGCGTGCGCACCGACGCGCTCACCCCTGAACAGGAGGAGTACCTGCGCTCCTGGCGCGCATGAGGCGCTCGGTCTCGCGGCGGCGCCGCTCGGCGAGCACCGCCGCCAGGTAGTCGGGCGGCGTGGTGCCGGGCGGCGGGGGCGGCCCGACCTGGGAGGCGACCAGGTCGGCGATGCGCACCCCCATCTCGTGCCGGGCGTGCGGGGTGAGCTCGGCGAAGCGCAGCACGTACTGGCGGGCCATGGCGGCGGTGTCCGGGGCCAGGCCGCTCAGCTCGGCGGCGGCCGCCCACTCGGCCAGGTGCGGGGGCATCGGGACCTGGTCCCGCCCGGTGCGGCGGGTGCGCTCGGAGACGACCAGCGTCCCGGCGGCGAAGTCGCCCACCCGGCGGCCGTTGCGGTCTACGAGCGAGGTGACCAGCGCGATCGTCCCGGACAGCGTCCAGATCTCGACGGCGCCGGTCAGTCCGCGCACCAGTGCCTGCCGGAACCGCTCGGGGGATCCGTCCGAGCCGACCACCCGCAGGCCCAGCGCCATCTTGCCCAGGGAGCGGCCGCGGGTGGCGGTCTCGAAGGCGACCGGGTAGCCGACCAGGATCAGCACCATGAGCAGGAGGGAGACCGCAGCGGTCGCGGCCTGGTCCACCCCGTCGGCGATCGCGGCGACGGTGAGGATGAGCCCGAGCAGCAGCAGGACCTGCACCGCGACGTCCAGGGCCAGCGCCAGCGCCCGGGTGGCGAAGCCCGCCGGGCGCAGGTCGAGCACCACGGCGTCCCCGGTGACCAGCTGAGCCTGCTCCTCCGGCGATCCGTGCGCGTCCAGGGCCACGTCCGCCCCCTTCGTCCTCGCCTGTGTGCCTCCTCCCCAGTCTGGCATCACCGGTAGGGTCGCTTGGCGTGGAGATCGACGTATTCGCCGCCGCGCACCGTGAGGACTGGAAGCGGCTGGAGGCCCTGGTCCGCCGGCGCCGCCGGCTGACCGGCCCCGAGGTGGACGAGCTGGTCGACCTGTACCAGCGCGTGTCCACCCAGCTGTCCGCGGTGCGCTCGGCCGGAGCCGACCCGGCGCTGGTGGGGCGGCTGTCCGGCCTGGTCGCGCGGGCGCGCGCCGCCGTGGTGGGGGCGCACACCCCGGCCTGGAAGGACCTGGCGCGGTTCTTCACCCGCACCTTCCCGGCCGTGGTCTACCGGCTGCGCTGGTGGTGGATCTGGGCGAGCGCGGGCACGGTGGGCTTCGCCGCGGCGATCGCCTGGTGGCTGGCCACCGACCCCTCGGCGATGGCGGCGGTCGGTACCCCGGAGGAGATCCGGGCCTACGTCGAGCACGACTTCGCGAACTACTACGTGGAGCACCCGGGCGCCTCGTTCGCCGCCCGGGTGTGGACCAACAACGCCTGGGCGGCGGCGCAGGCGCTCACCCTCGGGGTGTTCCTGTGCGTGCCCACGGTGTACGTGCTGGCGATCAACGGCGCCAACCTGGGGGCGGCCGCGGGCATCATGTTCGCCAACGGCAAGGGGGACGTGTTCCTCGGCCTGATCCTCCCGCACGGACTGCTGGAGCTGACGGCGGTGTTCGTGGCCGCCGGGGTGGGCCTGAAGCTGGGCTGGACCCTCATCGACCCGGGCGGCCGCCCCAGGGGCCGCGCCCTGGCCGAGGAGGTGCGCGCGGCGATGGCGGTGGCGCTGGGCCTGGTGCTGGTGCTGTTCGTCTCCGGCCTGATCGAGGGCCTGGTGACCGGGTGGGTGCACATCACCTGGCTGCGGATCGGCATCGGCGTGGCGGCCGAGGCGCTGTTCCTGCTGTACGTGTTCACGCTGGGCCGGAGGGCCCACAGGGAGGGCGAGTCGGGCGACGTCGAAGGCGCCCCGGCATCGGCCCCGACGGCGGCGTAGGAGCGGCCCGCACACGCCGCCGGGCACGGCACGACCGCAAGGGGTTCCGGCTGGAACGTTAATACACATGTTCGGATAAGCGCCTGCGGCCTGCCATGACCGCCCGCTAGCTTCTCCGCCATGGTCAAACCACCGCATGAGGCCCTGCACCGGATCTTCTGCGAGGATCCGCATCTTCTGGGGCGCACGTTCGAGCACCTCTTCGGCAACGGACCGCCCGCGCCTGAGTCGGTGTCGGTGCTCAACGCCGATCTCTCCGAGATCAAGGTCATCGAGCGACGCGCGGACTCCGTCCTGTGGCTGGATTACGGTGCCGAGAACCACATCCTGATCATCGAGTCGCAGTCCGACAAGGACGGGGACAAGCGGGGGAGCTGGCCCTACTACGTCTCCTACCTGTACGAGAAGTTCGGATGCGGCGTGACGCTGCTCGTCGCGTGCCCGTCGAGGGTCACGGCGGGTGGTTTCTACTGTTCAGTGCAACTTTTCGTA
>NZ_ANBH01000223.1 GCF_000341185.1 Nocardiopsis chromatogenes YIM 90109 | reverse complement strand
CTTTATCAGGTGTTCCCCGGCCCGCCAAATCGGCGGGTTGTTCCGGTTCTTTCCTGATTCCGCCCTTTCGGTCCGGGTTTTCCCCCGGGCACGAGGCGGCGTGAAGACCTCGGCAAGTATGCCATGGTTTCGCCGGTGCTCGGACCAGAGGTGTTCCGGATTCCGGAAGGAGGCGGTCACGCCCACCGGTGTCGAGACCGGTGTTCGCTTCGACCGAGAAAGACCCGCCGCCCGAGCCCGGAGTCTTCGACCCGGCTCAAGGCGACCCGATCCACTATAGGGACCGATCCACCGGAAGGCAAACGCCCTGCTGAACCAGGCCCGTCACGTTCGCGAACCCCTGGTGTGCAGGCGTTCCCGTCACCGGCTACACGGTGAGGAGGTGTCCCGTCCCCGTCCCCGGCGCCGCGTAGAGCCACTCGACCTCCATCCGCACCACGGCGACGCTCCCGGGCGGGAACGCCACGTACCCGCCGTAGGCCTCCGGGTCCAGGAAGGACGACGCCATCTGCGCGACCGCCGGGTTGTGCCCGACCAGCATCACGGTCCCGACGTCCTGGGGAACGAGGTTCACCAGCTCGTAGAGCCCGTGGTCGTCCGCCCCGTACGCCGCGTCCTCGTAATCGACCTGCGGTCGGCCCGGCATCTGCTCCAGTGCCAGCTCCAACGTCTCCCGCGTCCGGGCCGACGTCGAGCAGATCACCCGATCCGGCACGATCCCCGCATCGGCGAGCAGGCCCCCCGCCGCCTGCGCCTGCGCGCGCCCCTTGCCGGTCAGCCGACGCGCGTGGTCGTCGCCCATCCCGTGTTCCGCCTTCGCGTGGCGGACGATCACCAGCGTGCCCGTCATGGCGCCGCCACCGTGGCCACGACCGCCATCACCGCCATGAGGGCGAGCATGATGCCCACCACGGCGACGAGGCCCTTCATCCCGGTCACGTGCCCCTCCTCTGCCTCGGCCCGAACCCGCCGACCGGACGTCACCGGCCGGTTCGCGCCGGACGGTCCCTTGCGGCCGGGTCGTCTTCTCCCAGCCTATGAAGCCTTGTGCTGACGTTTGTCACCCCCCGCCCCGTGGCCCGGGTCAGGTCGCGCCGGTGACTTCTCCGTCTGCCGCCGCCTGGGCCCCTCGCGGAACCATGGTCATCAGTCGGCAGGGAGCACCAGGGCGAGCCCCACCGGAGCCACCGGCCGACTCGGCACAACGGCACCCCCGAGACACCGGGACCGAGAGAGAAGGACTCCCCCATGGCCCCCATCGCCCGCGCTTCCCTTCCGACCTCCAACGCCTGTGCCCTCGCAGGTGTCGGTGTCCTGGCGGGCGGCATGCTCTTCGCCGCCCTGTCCGGCCGACCGGACCTCGCGGTCCTGGCGCTCCTCTCCTTCCTGGTCCTCTACGCGTCCCAGGGCAGCGCGCCCCGCATCGTCGTCGGCGCCGCCACCGTGCTCGTCGCGGCCGTCCTCATGCACTACTTCGAGCAGACCAACTACGCCCTCCTCGTCCTCGCGGGCGCGGCCATCCTCGACCGCCTGACGGTCGGGGCGGCCCGCCGCGGAGACGCGGCACGGGACCGTGCCGCCTGACGGCCCTGAGCGGAGATGGAGAAGAATGGAGAGGGTCCCCGGCCGACGCCGGGGACCCTCTCCTGTCCGATCGTTCGCCGCCGCCCGGTCAGCCGGGGAGGACCGCCTCGATCGCATCGGTCACCCGGCCGTCGTCCGGCTCGGTCTGCGGCGCGAAGCGCGCGGCGACCGTGCCGTCCGGGGCCACGAGGAACTTCTCGAAGTTCCACCGGATGTCGCCGCTGTACCCCTCGGCGTCGGCGGTGTCGACGAGCGCGGCGTACAGCGGGTGCCGGTCCTCGCCGTTCACGTCGACCTTCTCGGTCATGGGGAAGGTGACGCCGTAGGTGGCCGAGCAGAAGGCCGCGATCTCGTCCGCGCTGCCGGGCTCCTGGCCCATGAACTGGTTGCAGGGCACCCCCACGACGGTGAAGCCGCGCGGGGCATAGCGCCGCTGGAGTTCCTCCAGGGCGGTGTACTGCGGTGTGAGGCCGCACTTGGAGGCCACGTTCACGAGCAGTACGGCCTTGCCCCGGTAGCGGTCGAGGTCGGCGGGGCCGCCGGTCAGGGCGTCGATCGGGATGTCGAGGACGGACATGTCACTCCTTGGTCGAGGCGGTGCGCGGGCGGTCTGCGCGCCGGGAGCGTACCGGGGTCCCGGCGTTCGGCCGCGATGTTCGGCGGGGGCGTGTCAGACGGGCGGGAACGCGGCCGGAGCGGCGGCCACCGGGCCGATCGCGCCCTGGAGGGCGCGTGCCCGTCCGGTCCCGCCGCCTACAACGCGCGTTCCCAGCGCAGCCTTCCGTCGGAGTCGATGCGTGGGGACAGGAACGCACCGACCCGGCCGCCGTTCTCCAGGACGTCCGCAACCTCCGCCAGGTAGGCCCCCAGGGAGGGCCATCCGCGGTCGAAGCTGGCGCGGTCGTCGTGTTCGGCGTTGCCCAGCCTTCCCTGATCGGGCCCCGGCCTCATGTCGATCACCTGAGAGTCTCCGTCGAGTACCGCCCAGGGGATCCACGAAGGGTGCCACCAGGGCTCCTCATCCTCCTCCAGGTCGTCATCGAACAACCCCAGGTCCTCGTTGATATCGATGCACAGGCTCCAATGCGCGACGATCTTGTCCACCGGAGCCGGAGGCCTCCCCGGAAGGACGGAGCGCCCCTCGTCCATTCCGTCGTGGCAGGCGAGCGACGCCGACAGGTCGGGTGGGAAGCGCAGCCCCATTTCGGCCTCCGCGGCCTCGACCGCCGCGGGGTCCGCCGGTGGTCTGAGCATCGCGTGGTCGGCCGGGGCGTGCGTTCGCAGCCAGGCATCGATCCGGGCCCAGGAGGCGGGCACCGAGGACGCGGGGAAGGCGGAATCGTCCGTCATGACGGTGATCCAAACACACACCGGAGTCAACGGGGACCCCGAAAGCGGTGCCGTCGGCGGCCCCGGTCCGGCCGCGGAGGCGATGACGGCGAAGGCCGCCCGGACCGTGTCCGGGCGGCCTCGTCCGCGATCTAAGAAGGGCCTGCGGGATCAGTCCTTAGCGGTCCCGTCGGTGACCGGCTCCTTGTCGCCGTCGCCCTCGCCCTCGTCGCCTTCGTCACGCGCCTTCGACGCGTCCGCCGCGTCGCCCTTGGAGGCGGCCCCGACCCCGCGCTCGGAGCCCGGCTCGTCGGCGACCGGCTCCTCCTCCCGGGCGGCCGGGATCTGCTGCGCGGGGGCCTCGGTGGTCCCGCGCCGCTTGGACCAGACGATGGCCCCGGCGATCACGCCCACGGCCACCACGGTCGCGCCCGCCCGAAGCGCCACGTTGTCGGCGTAGAGGACCACGCTCGGCGCGATGATCAGCGCCACCAGGTTCATCACCTTCAGCAGCGGGTTGATCGCCGGGCCGGCGGTGTCCTTGAACGGGTCGCCGACCGTGTCGCCGATGACGGTCGCCTCGTGCGCCTCCGAGCCCTTGCCGCCGTGGTGGCCGTCCTCGACCAGCTTCTTGGCGTTGTCCCAGGCGCCGCCGGAGTTGGCGAGGAACACCGCCATCAGCGCACCGGCCGCGATCGCGCCGCCGAGGAAGGCGCCCAGCGAGGCATAGCCCAGGGCGAAGCCGACCGCGATCGGGGTGAGCACCGCCAGCAGGCCGGGGGTGACCAGCTCCCGGAGCGAGTCCCGGGTGCAGATGTCGACCACCCGCGCGTACTCGGGCTTCTCGGTGCCGTCCATGATCCCCGGGCGGCTGCGGAACTGCTCGCGGACCTCCAGCACCACCCGCCCGGCGGCACGGCCCACCGCCATGATGGCCAGGCCGGAGAAGAGGAAGACCACCGCGGCACCGATGATGACGCCGACCAGGACGTTGGGCTGGTCGATGGAGAGGCTGAAGGTGTCGGCCGCGTCGCCGAGCGCCCCTTCGACCGAGGTGCGGAACGCCCCGAACAGCGCCGTGGCGGCGAGGACCGCGGTCGCGATCGCGATGCCCTTGGTGATCGCCTTGGTGGTGTTGCCCACCGCGTCCAGGCTGGTGAGGGCTTCGGCGCCGCGCCCCTCGACGTCGCCGGACATCTCCGCGATGCCCTGGGCGTTGTCGGAGACCGGGCCGAAGGTGTCCATGGCGACGATGACGCCGACCGTGGTGAGCAGCCCGGTCCCGGCCAGGGCGACGGCGAAGAGGCTGACGGTGACCGAGACGCCGCCGATGAGGAAGGCCGCGTACACGGCCCCGGCGATGAGCAGCGCCGAGTAGACCGCCGACTCCAGCCCGACCGAGATGCCGGACAGGATGACCGTGGCGGCGCCGGTCTCCGAGCTCTCGCCGATCTCCCGGACCGGCCGCATGGTGGTCTCGGTGAAGTAGCCGGTGAGGAGCTGGATGGCGGCCGCCAGCAGGAGGCCGACCAGCACGGAGCCGAACGCGATCAGCCGCGGGTCGCCGTCGAGGGCGGCGGTGGCCTCGTCCACCCCCTGCAGCTCCGCGAAGCTGGAGGGCAGGTAGGCGTAGGAGGTGATGGCGACCAGCACGGCCGAGATGACGGCCGAGATGAAGAACCCGCGGTTGATGGCCGACATGGCGTTCTTGTCCCGCGTGCGCGGGGCGGTCACGAAGATGCCGATCACCGCGGTGATGACGCCGATCATGGGCACCAGCAGCGGGAAGACCAGGCCCTCGACGCCGAAGGCGACGCGGCCCAGGATCAGCGAGGCCACCAGGACCACCGCGTAGGACTCGAAGAGGTCGGCGGCCATACCCGCGCAGTCGCCGACGTTGTCGCCCACGTTGTCGGCGATGGTGGCGGCGTTGCGGGGGTCGTCCTCGGGGATGCCCTGTTCGACCTTGCCGACGAGGTCGGCGCCGACGTCGGCGGCCTTGGTGAAGATGCCGCCGCCCACACGCATGAACATGGCGAGCAGGGCGGCGCCGAACCCGAAGCCCTCCAGGACGATGGGCGCGTCGCCGCGGTAGGCGAGGACCACGATGGCCGCGCCGAGCAGCCCCAGCCCGACGGTGAACATGCCCGCGACGCCGCCGGTGCGGAAGGCGATGCGCATCGCCCGGTGTTCACCGGCCTGGCCGCCTTCCCGGGCGGCGGCGGCCACGCGCACGTTCCCGCGGACCGCGAGCCACATCCCGATGAAGCCGGTCAGCGCGGAGAAGACCGCGCCTATCGCGAAGAAGACCGAGCGCCCGTACCTGACCGCCTCGCTGTCGGCGGGCAGGAGGAGAAGGAGCAAGGGAATGATGACGACGAAAACGGCGAGGGTGCGGAACTGGCGTTTGAGATACGCCGCCGCACCCTCTTGCACCGCTACCGCGATGTTCTGCATCCGCTCGGTTCCCTGTTCGGCGTTGAGAACCTCACGCACCAGGGCCCCGGCGACGGCGAGCGCGAGCAGCGCCACCACCAGGACCACGACGACGAGCGTGAAATTCATGCCGTCCAGGGCGAGCGCCGGGCCGCTGTCCACGGCGAGGCTGCTGAGCCCAGACAATCCGTCCTCCTAGAGACGGGCACGTACCGGCCCCGCAGGCGCCGTGCACACACGGCGCGCAGAGCAGGGTCATGTGGGTGCCACCACCACGTACTGCACGTATTCTTCGGTTATCGGTCATCGTTCATCGGTGCCGCTGGTGCCAGCGGGCACGATGTTCGGGGATTCTACGCACCGCAACGGCGAAAAGTGAGGGCCGGACCGGCCCTTGTTGCATTGGGCCCGGATATGTGATCGCGCGGTGATCTCGACGGTTGAGTATTTCCTTCTTTGGTCGACGTTGCCCACTATTATCGGTAATAGCGGATTCGCCGTCGGAAATATGGAGGAAATACTCGGCCGGGCCGATAGGCGGCATGCGCCCCACGCGTCACAGGGTGCGTGCGGGCGACGGAGGAGGCGCCGGTGCCCCGCTCACGGCCCCGCCGTCCGGCAGGTGCCGGGTGATGAGGCACCGACGACGGGGGCGGAGGTCCTCCCGGCGGCGTTGTCGGCCGTGCGGCGTGTGCGGGCTCGGTGCGCCCGGCAGCGACGGCGAGAGCGGGGCGCCTCCCGGGCCCCGGGAGGCACTCACCAGGGGCACATTCCAGGCCTACCGGCACGAGGTCGGCCGTTCGGGCATCCGGCGTGGTGAAAACTCCCCCCTCGGCGCCCCTCAGGCCGCCCCGTGGGGTCCGATAGGGCGGACCCGGGTCCGGCGCCGGGACACCCGGCCCCCGGTGGTCGCCGGGGGCCTCATCCGTATCAGCGGCGCAGCCGCAGGCGGGACGTGTCGATCTCCCCGCCGTCCCCCGCCTCTACGGCGTCCGCCACTGAGCGCGCGTAGGCCGCGGCCCCCAGCGCATCCACGCCCGACGGGGCCTCAGGGCCGAACCCCTCCACCCGGTCCGCCCCGCGCCTGAGCAGTCTGGCCGCTCCGACCCGGTTCCCCCGCTGCGCATGCGTCAGGCCCACCGCGATCTGCGCCATTCCCCGCCACAGCTCGCGCTCCGGCCCCTCGACGCCCTTCCACACCGCCTCCAGCACCTCGTGCGCGTGGAACGCGTACCCGTCGTCGAGCAGCGCCTGCGCCTCGTCCAGCCCCTCCTCCGGCGCGAAGACGGCGTCGTCGGGCACTCGGGGGACGCCCGGGGACCCGTAGGGCAGGGGCCGGCCGTACCGGTCCCGGGGGCGCTGGTTCTGGGCGCGCCCCTCGGGGTTGCGGTCCCGGTCGGTGCGCTGCCCGTTGTCCGTGCTCCCGGCGTTGCCCGCCATATGGCCTCGCCCCTCTCCTGCGCGTGCGGTGCCCGTCCGGTGCGGCCTCCCGCGCCCGTCCGTCTCCCCCGATTGTGCCGTGCCCTCCGTCAGGCGTCCGGCTCGGTGTCCCGAAGCCACCCCAGGAACGCGCGGTTGACCGCCTCCGGCCGCTCCTGGTGCGGGAAGTGCCCGGTCCCCTCCACCAGCCGCCACCGGTACGGCGCGTCGACGTAGCGGCCCGAGCCGCGCGCGGTGGAGGGCAGGAGGAAGGTGTCGCGTTCGCCGTGCAGCTGGAGGGTCGGCACCCCGGCGGGGCGCCGCATCCTGCGCCGGTACCGGTAGCCGTCGGGGCGCACCTGGGAGCGGAACAGCCAGCGCTGGTACTCCAGCGAGCAGTGCGCCACCCCGGGGATGCGGAAGGCCTCCCGGCACCGCCGCTCGGTCTCCCGGTCGGGCCAGCCGGGCGCGGCCGACCAGTCGCGCAGCATCTCCCCCACGCGGGCGGCGCCGTCGGCCACCAGCGCGCGCTCGGGGACCATGGGCACCTGGTTGCCGAAGAGCCGACGCCCCGCCCACGTCTGCTCGGGCCGCCCCAGCAGCCCGTTGCGGAGCATCAGGGGATGCGGGGCGGAGACCGCCGCCAGGCGCCGCACCGACCACGGGTAGTAGGCCGCCATCGTCCAGGCGACCAGGCCGCCGGTGCCGTGGCCTGCGACCGCGGCGTCCGGCTCGCCCAGGGCGCGAACCAGACCGGCCGCGTCGGAGGCGGCGGTCACCAGGTCGTATCCGCGCGGGGGCTTGTCGCTGGCGCCGAAGCCGCGCAGGTCCACGGCGACGGCGCGGTATCCGGCCTCGGCCAGGGCGCCGATCTGGGCGTGCCAGGACCACCAGAACCAGGGGAAGCCGTGCAGCAGCAGCACCAGCGGGCCGTCGCCCGCCTCGGCGACGTGGAACCGGGTGCCCGCCGCGCTGACCGTCCGGTGCTTCCAGGGCCCCTCGACCAGGGCCGCGCTGTCGTCAGGGATGGGCGCGTCGGGGGCCATGGGCGCCTGCGTCCGCGCGGGCGCGGGTCAGCGCTCGGCCGTGTGCTCGCCGCGGAGCACCGACACGGTGGTGGCCATGGTGGTGCCGAACCGCTCCAAGCCCTTGATCCTGCGCAGGTGCAGCACCCCGATGCCGACCATGATCGCCGCGACCAGCAGGTAGAACAGCGTGACGATCAGGAAGGAGATCCAGGCGGACAGGCCCGCCACGTCGTACAGGAACAGGCCCGCCGTCACCGAGAACAGGATGAGGAACAGGTGCAGCAGCACGGCGGCGGCGACGAACATCGCCGAGCCCTTGCCGACCTGCTTGGCGTCCCGCGCCAGTTCGAGCTTGGCCAGCTCCAGTTCGAGGCGGACCAGCTTGGAGATGTTCCCGCCGGCCTCGGAGACGAGCTCCCCGAGCGACCGGTCGGCGGCGTCGAACTCCTCGGCCCCCTGGCCACTCGACGGGTTCTCGGGCATCGCGGTGTCTCCCTTCCTTCCGTCGAACGCTCCCCGCATCCTTGCACATTTGCCACGTGGGGCGTCGGCCCCGGCGCGCGGTTCGGCGCGCCCGCGGAGGGTTCCGCGGGCGCGCCGGAGGGCGTCGGCCGACCGGTCGGCCGGCTAGTCGTCGTCGCCGGAGGCCGACCCGAACGCGGTGCGGATCTTGTCCATGGCGCCGGCGTCGGTGAGCGTGGACACGTCGCCCAGTTCCCGGTTCTCGGCCACGTCGCGCAGCAGGCGGCGCATGATCTTGCCGGAGCGGGTCTTGGGCAGCTCGGGCACGACCATGATCTGGCGCGGCTTGGCGATCGGCCCCAGGGAGGCGGCCACGTGCTCGCGCAGCTCCTTGACCAGGTCCTCGCCGCCGTCACCGGCCTCGCCGCGCAGGATGACGAAGGCGACGATGGCCTGCCCGGTGGTGGGGTCGGTGGCGCCGGTCACCGCGGACTCGGCGACCTTGGGGTGGGCCACCAGGGCCGACTCCACCTCGGTGGTGGAGATGTTGTGGCCGGAGACGAGCATGACGTCGTCCACGCGCCCCAGCAGCCAGATGTCGCCGTCCTCGTCGCGCTTGGCGCCGTCGCCCGGGAAGTACAGGCCGTCGAAGCGGGACCAGTAGGTGTCCTTGTAGCGCTCCGGGTCGCCCCAGATCCCGCGGAGCATCGACGGCCAGGGCTCGCGCACCACGATGAACCCGCCGCCGCCCGGGGGCACCGGCTCGCCCTTCTCGTCGACGACGTCGGCGGCGATGCCGGGCAGCGGTCGCATGGCGGCGCCCGGCTTGCCCGAGTGCACGCCGGGCAGCGGGCTGACCATGATCGCGCCGGTCTCGGTCTGCCACCAGGTGTCGACGACCGGGGTGCGGTCGCCGCCGATGTTCTTGCGGTACCAGGTGTAGGCCTCGGGGTTGATGGGCTCGCCCACCGACCCCAGGACGCGCAGGCTCGACAGGTCGAAGCCCGCCGGGATGTCCTCGCCCCACTTCATGAAGGTGCGGATGGCGGTGGGGGCCATGTAGGCGATGGTCACCCCGTACTTCTCCACGATCTCCCAGAAGCGGCCCTTGTGCGGGGTGTCCGGGGTGCCCTCGTACATCACCGAGGTGGCGCCGTTGGAGAGCGGGCCGTAGACGATGTAGGAGTGGCCGGTGACCCACCCGATGTCGGCCGCGGTCCAGAACACGTCCGTCTCGGGCTTGAGGTCGAACACCGCCCAGTGGGTGTAGGAGACCTGGGTCAGGTAGCCGCCGGTGGTGTGCAGGATGCCCTTGGGCTTGGCCGTGGTGCCGCTGGTGTACATGATGTACAGCGGGTGCTCGGCGTCGTGGCCCTCGGCGGTGTGCTCGGTGGACTGGCGGTCCACGATGTCGTGCCACCACACGTCGCGGCCGTCGTTCCAGTCGACGTCCTGGCCGGTGCGGCGCACCACCAGCACGTGCTGGACCGCCGGGCGGTCCTTGACGGCCTCGTCCACCGCGGGCTTGAGCGAGCTGGGCTTGCCGCGGCGGTAGCCGCCGTCGGCGGTGACGACGACCTTGGCGGCGCTGTCGTCGAGGCGGGTGCCCAGGGCGTCCACCGAGAAGCCGCCGAAGACGACCATGTGCACCGCGCCGATGCGGGCGCAGGCCAGCATCGCCACCACGGTCTCGGGGATCATCGGCATGTACACGGCCACCCGGTCGCCCTTCTCCACCCCCAGTTCGAGCAGGGCGTTGGAGGCCTGGCAGACCATGTCCTTGAGCTCGGCGTAGGTGATGGTGCGGGTGTCGCCGGGCTCGCCCTCCCAGTGGTAGGCGACCTTGTCCCCGCGGCCGGCGTCGACGTGGCGGTCGAGACAGTTCACGGCGGCGTTGATGGTGCCGCCGGTGAACCACTTGGCGAACGGGGGGTCCCACTCCAGGACGCGGTCCCAGGGCTGCTCCCACTTCAGGCGCTCGGCCTGCTTCGCCCAGAACGCGGGGCGGTCGGCGTCCGCTTCGGCGTAGGCGTCGGCCTTCACATTGGCCGCGGCGGCGAGGTCCTCCGGCGGCGGGAACCGACGTGACTCGTGAAGCAGGTTGGACAGGGTCTCTTGCCCCTGGGGAGTCTCAGCCACCGTTACAGCTCCTTCGCGTGTCGTAGGCCTGCTTGCCCTATGTACTGAATCACGTGGCGCGGACCACTCCATCAAGCGGGTGCCGCCGCGACAAGGGAGCGCAGGTGCGAAAACGGCGAGCGGTCGCGGCGGAACGGCGAACGGTCGATTACCCGCGCGTAGCGTTCGGCGTAGTGTGGTCGGCGTGAATGCGGCAACGACCGATCCGCTGGCGCGGATCGCGGAACTCAGCGGCGTCGGCGAGGCGGTCGACGAGGCGCGCACCGTGGTGGACCGGCTGCTGGGCCACCGGGTGCTGCGGCGGCGCAGCGCCGACGTGTCCCTGGAGTCGGCGCTGCGCGGGGCGCACGCCTCGGCCGTGCTCGACGGGGCGGACGTGTCCCTGGAACAGGTGCGTGCGGGCGAGGCCGACGACGCGCGCGTGAAGGGGGCGCTGCGGGTCTCCGGTGAGCTCGGCCGGCTCGTGGAGACGTGGCCGAAGGCGCCCCGGCAGGTGCTGGCACGGCTGCACACGCTCGCCGCCGCCGACGCCCTCACGGGGGACGGCGCCGACCGGCTCGGCCGACCGCGGGCGGGCGGCGAGACGGCGCAGGACCCGCTGGGACTGGGCGCGCCGCCCTCGCCGATCGAGGTCGAGGCGCGGCTGGAGGCGCTCGGCGCGCTGCTGGAGCGGCGCTCGTCGGCGCCCGCGCTGGTGGTGGCGGCGGTCGTGCACGGCGAGCTGATGGCGCTGCGGCCCTTCGGCTGGGGCGACGGCCTGGTGGCGCGCGCGGCCGAGCGGCTGGTGCTGATCGAGCGCGGCCTGGACCCCAAGTCGCTGGCGGCGCCGGAGCTGGGGCACGGGCAGCGGCGCGAGGGCTACGCCGAGGGGCTGCGCGGCTACCTCACCGGGACGCCGGAGGGGGTGCGCACGTGGGTGCTGCACTGCTGCGCGGCGGTGGCCGACGGCGCACGGGACTCCCTGGCCACCTGCGAGGCGCTGAAGCGGGGCTGACGGGGGGCGGACGCGGGCGCGGACGTCTCGGTTCGGTCACAACCCCCGCGCGTGCGAACGGCGCCCCGGCCTCCTCCGCGGAGGAGCGGCCGAGACGCCGCCGCGGGTGAGCCACTCCGGGCTATCAAGCGTGCTGTTTACGCTCCGACCTGGACGAATCCAGGTACGGACGGGCCTCTCGCGGCTTGGTGACGCGTGGGTACCCGGGCGCCGCACCCTGTGGGCCACTGCCCACCTCCTGTTTCTGTTGTACGCCTGATCAGGCGTTTTGAAAAGGGGTGCGGGCGGCTCCGCCCAGCGCGTGCATGGTAACGTTGCGTATCAGATTTGTTACCTCGACGCGCGCGCAGCGATCGCGGACCTCCCCTCCCTGTCCCGGCGCGCGCGGTCCGGCGGCGCTTCGGGCTCGCCGGTCCGGTACCACTCGCCCCCCTGGACCCGAACGGTGCCGGAGGCATACGTATTCGCGAACCTCTCCAGGAACGGAACCGGCTCTACCCCCCCGGAGCCGGACCGAGAGACGGCCCCCGCCATCCCCCCGGCGGGGGCCGTCGCCTTTCCCGCACCCCTCCCCGCACCGGTGGGGTCCGCCGCGGCCGGGGGACCTCCGTCCGGGCGCCCCGTTGCGGCGCCGCCCTGGCCGGAGGGGAGTCCGCGCCGCTCCGGCGGACGCGTCCCGGCCTTCGTCCACAGGCACGGCGAACCCCCTACCGCCGCGGTCCCCGGCGGGCCACCCTCGGCCGCATGGAACGCCCCCGCCCCCTGCTGGCCACCGACGACCCTGAGCTGCTGGACGACCTGCTGCGGCTGGCGGCCGCCGCGTCCGTCGAGGTCGACGTCGCCGCCTCGGCCGGTGCGGCGCTGCGCGACTGGGCGCGGGCGCCGCTGGTCGTCGTCGGCGGCGACCTGCTCGCGGCCGTCGCCGAGCTGGAGCCGCCGCCGCACCCGCACGCCCTGGCCGCCGTGGGCCCCCCGGCCCCGGACGGCCCCGCGCCCGAGCCGGACGCGCTGCGCGCCGGGGTCCGGGCGCTGCTGCGGCTGCCCGGCGACGAGGCGCGGCTGACCGACCTGCTGGCCGACGCCGGACGGGAGCGGCCGGGCCCGTGCCCGGTGGTGGCCGCGGTCGGCGGCCGCGGCGGGGCCGGGGCCAGTGTGCTCGCGGCGGCGCTGGCCATGGCGGGGGTGCGGGCGGGCCTGCGCACCGCCCTCGTCGACGCCGATCCGCTCGGCCCCGGGCTGGACCTGGTCTGCGGCGCCGACGGGCTGGGCGGCACCCGGTGGGGCGACCTGCTCGCCCGCGAGGGGCGGATGAGCTGGCCCGCGCTGAGCGGGGTGCTGCCGCGGGTGCGCGGGTGCCCGGTGGTGACCTGGGACAGCGGCCCGGCCGAGGAAGTGCCCGCACCGGCGCTGCGCGCGGTCCTGGGCGCGGCGGCGCTCGGCGGCGACCTGGTGGTGGTCGACGCCCCGCGCGCCCCCGGCCCGGGCGCGGTGGAGGCGCTGCGCCGGTGCACCTCGGTGCTGGTGGTGGTGCCCGCCGACTTCTGCTCGGTGATGGCGGCCCACCGGCTGGTGCCCCGGCTGCGGGCGCACAGCTCGGCGCTGCGCCTGGTGACCAGGGGCGCGGGCCCCGGCCTCTCCGGGGAGACGGTGGCGACGACCCTCGGCCTGGAGTCGGCGGGGAACGTGCCCGAGGACCCGCGCCTGAAGCGGGCGCTGGACCGGGGCGAGCTGCCCGGCGCCGACCGCGCCTCCCCTCTCGCCAGGGCCGCCGACCGGCTTCTGGAGTCCGTGCGCACCCCGGGGCCCGCACCCGCCGTGGAGCCGTCGTGACCCGCCCCGGCACCGCGCTGCTGGAGGCGGTGCGGGCGCGCCTGGTGCGGGACGGGGACGCGCCGACCCCCTCCCGGGTCGCGGCGGCGGTGCGCGCCGAGGGGGCGGTGCTGGGCGACGCCGAGCTGCTGGCGGTGGTGCGGGTGCTCAGCGCGGAACTGTCCGGGACGGGGCCGCTGGAGCCGCTGATGGCCGATCCGGACGTGACCGACATCCTCGTGAACGGGCCCGACGAGGTGTGGGTGGACGGGCCGGAGGGGCTGCGCCGGGCCTCCCGGGTGCGGTTCGCGGGCGAGGAGGAGGTGCGGGCGCTGGCCCGGCGGCTGGCCGCCCAGGCGGGGCGCAGGCTGGACGCTGCGGCGCCGTGGTGCGACGCCCGGCTGCCGTCGGGGGCGCGGCTGCACGCGGTGCTGCCGCCGGTGGCGCCGGAGGGGGCGTGCCTGTCGCTGCGGCTGCCGCCGCGCGGCGGGCTGGACCTGGCCGAGCTGGAGCGGCGGGGGTCGCTGTCGGCACGGGCGGTACGGCTGCTGGAGGCGCTGGTGCGGGCGCGGGTGCCGCTGCTGCTGACCGGCGGGACCGGGACGGGCAAGACGACGCTGCTGTCGGCGCTGCTGTCCCTGGCGGGGCCGGGCGAGCGGCTGGTGCTGGTGGAGGACTCGGCGGAGCTGCGGCCGCGCCACCCGCACGTGGTGCGGTTGCAGGCCCGGCCGCCGAACATCGAGGGCACCGGGGAGGTGGACCTGCCGCAGCTGGTGCGCCAGGCGCTGCGGATGCGCCCGGACCGCCTGGTGGTGGGCGAGGTGCGCGGGGCCGAGGTGGTAGGCCTCCTGGCGGCGCTGAACACGGGCCACGACGGGGGTTCGGGGACGGTGCACGCCAACGCGGCGGAGGAGCTGCCCGCCCGGATCGAGGCTTTGGCCTGCGCGGCGGGGCTGACGAGGGAGGCGGCGCACAGCCAGCTCGCGGCGACCGGGGCGGTGGCCGTCCACATGGTGCGCGGGGAGGACGGGGTGCGCAGGCCCGCGCAGGTGTGCGTACTGAGCAGGAGCCGGGACGGCCTGGTACGGGCCCTCCCCGCGGTGCTGTTCCCGCCGGAGGGCCCACCGCAGGAGGGCGGGGCGCACGCGGACCTGGCCGACCGCATCGGCACCGAGTGGAGCCAGGGGTGAGCCGGGCTCCGGCGGGCAGGGGCGCCGGGCGGCACTCGGGTGGCGCCCCCGAAAGCCGGTTCGCTCTGTCCGGGCGGGCGTCGACGGGGTCCCGGATCGACGCTCGGCCCCGATCACCAGCCTCCACCGGGCGGACACGGCCCGGTGGGCGATGGCGTCCAGGGAGACTTCGGCGGCCATGGCCGCCACGGGCAGGGATGGCGTCCGCTGGAGCGGAGGAGCTTCTGCCCACTGCGACCGCTTCCGACGCGCGGCCCCCGGCTGCCCCGGAGCCGTGGCCGACGGGCCGATCCGGCCGGACGGAGGTTCCGCGGACGTGCTCCGGTGGGCACACTGCCGCCTCAGGCGGACCTGTGGACACGGCGCCGTCGTCCGCCCCGCTGTGCGCGGATTCGGTTCTTGCCCCGGGTCCGGGGGGTCGGTGAAGGACGCTCGAAGGAGGCTCGATGGACGGCCTTTCCCTCTTCCCCGTCGGGGTGGGGCTCATGGCCCTCGGGGGTGTCGGCGCAGTGGCCGCCGCCCTGGTGCCCTCGCCTGCGCACGTTCGCCTACTGTGGGCCCTCCACCGGCCCGGGGATACCTCGCGTACGTACAACGCCGCATTGAAGAGGACGCTCCGGCCTCTTCGGGCGCTCGCCGACCGGCTCCTCGGGCGGACTCGCGCCCACGGGCGGGAGACGGCCACCGCCCTCTGCCGGGCGTTCGCCTCCGAGCTCCAGGCCGGGCGGCCCCCGACCGCCGCGCTGGAGCGCTCGGCCGCCGAAGCCGTCGCGGCGGGCGCCGACGCCCTGGCCCCCGTCGTCGCCGCCGCGCGGAGCGGGGCCGACCCGGCCGAGGCCCTCCGCGACGCCGGGGCCGCCCCCGGCATGGCCGGGCTGGCCCACCTGGCCGCCTGCTGGACGGTGGCCTCCCGCTCCGGGGCCGGACTGGCCGAGGTGTCCGAGCGGCTGGCCGCCTCCCTGTCCCAGGAGGAGGAGCGGCGCCGCGAGCTCTCCGCCCACTTGGCGGGCCCGCGCACGACCGCGGTCCTGCTCGCCATCCTCCCCGCGGCCGGGCTCGGCCTGTCCGAGGCGATGGGCGCCGGGCCGATCGCGTTCCTGTTCACCACACCCGTCGGGCTGGCGTGCCTGGCCGGAGGGGTGCTCCTGGACGCCGTGGGCCTGTGGTGGACGAACAGCATGGTCCGCAAGGCCGTCGCCGCCCTGGAGGGGGAATGACCGCCGTCCTCGGCGCGATCGTCGTCGTCTTCGGGACCTGTGCCGTCCGTCTTCTGCTGTTCCCCGGCCCCTCCGTCGCGCGGCTGCGGTTGGAGGCCCTCCTTCCCCCGCGCGGACCGGCGGGCCGGGCCCCGGAGCGGGGCGTCGGCCGCCTGGGCACGGCCGGGGTCGTCCTCGCCCCGGTGCTCGCGCTCGCCCTCGTCGCCGGTCCCGGGACCGCCCTCCTCTTCGGCCCGCCGGTGGGAGCCGTCCTGTGGCTGGGCCTGCGCCGGGTCGCGGGGGCCCGGGAACGGGAGCGGGAGGCCAGGATCGCCGCCGGTCTCCCGCTCGCGCTCGATCTCCTGGTCGCCGGGGTCCGTGCCGGAGGGGAGACCGGCCATGTCCTGTCCGCCCTGTCCCGCTCCATCGGCGGGCCGCTGGGCGAGGCCCTGGCCGAGGTGGCCGAGCAGCAGCGCCTCGGCGCCGCCCCGGACCGGGCGTGGCGGGCGGTCGGCGGCCCGCCCGAGCTGGCGGCGCTCGGGCGCACGCTCACCCGCGCGGCGGAGACCGGCGCCCCCGTCGGCGACCTCGTCGCCCACCACGCCGCCGAGGCGCGCCGCGCGGCCCACGGGCGCGCGCTCGCCCGCACCCAGCGCACGGCGGTGCTGGTGGTCGCGCCGCTGGGACTGTGCTTCCTCCCCGCGTTCGTGCTGATCGGGGTGGTGCCGCTGGTGGCCGCCCTCGTCGGCGACCTCACGGGTCCGTAGGGGCATCGCGGGCGACCCGGCGCCGCCCCCGGTAGCGGGGCGGGAAGCGGGGCCAGCCCACGCTCAGGCGCAGCGCCAGGGCCGCCGCCGCCAAGAGCGGCAGCAGCCAGGCCGCGGCCGTGCTCAGCGGGCGCGCGTCGGAGGCGGGTTCGGGAAGGGCGTACCCGAAGGCGACCTCGGGCTCGGACACCGGATCGGGCGGTCCGGGATCGGGGGCCGTCGGGTCCGCGCTCACCGACGGTGCGGGGGACGGGCTCGGGGACGCGGAAGGGGTGGGCGCCGGGGACGGCGACCGGGCCGCGGAGGGGCGCGGCCGGGGAGGCGCGGTCGGCTCCTCGGCGTCGCCCGCCGAGTCGGTCTCCGGGGCCTCAGGAGGCGCGGGACCGTCCGGCGGGTCCGGCCTCATGGGCGGCGGCGGGGGCACTGGGAGGCCCGGCGGCACGGGGCCGGTCCCCGGGAGCGGGACGGGCGTCCCGTCGGGCGGCGGGCCGGAGGGGAGGATTCCCGGGGCCCTCGTCTCCGTGACCTCGTCGGGCGAGGAGCTCGACGGGGGAGCCGGACTGGGCGGCGCCTCGGCCGCGGAAGCCCCTCCGCCGAAGAGGAGGACACCGGCCGACAGGAGGGCGACCCGCCGGACCCGGCGGGACGGGGAAGAAGCGGGGCGGCGTTCCGGGGGTCGGGAGTGGGCACCCATGGCGATCCTTCGTGATCGATGAGAGGAACGGGTCGTTGAAGGCCCGGGGGACGCCCCCCCGGACGGCACGCGGCGCTTGGGCGACGCCCTTCGGCGCAGCGATGCTGCGAGGGCGTTCGGTCGCACGGCCGTGCCGGTTCGGCGCATCGGCCGTCGCCGGGACGGCGGACGCCGGTCCCGGGCGGGGGCGCCGCCCACAGGGACGCCGAAGCCCTGTGGACGGACGATCGCCGAGCACCGGCCAGGGCCCCTGCAGGCGGGCTCCCCGGGCGCCGGTCTCGGAGAGGCCGGGGAGGACGGCCCCGATCGGGCCCTCATACGGACGACCTCCCCGAGACCGGCGTGGGCGGGGCCTCAGCCGAAGGCCTCCGCCTCCACCGGGCCCGCTCTCGCCTCGGCGTGGGCGCGGGTCGGCCAGGTCCGCACGGGGACGGACACCTCCACCACCACCTCCAGCCCTTCCGCCGTGCACGCCTCCACCCGCGCCCCGTTCGCGGCGGCCGTCCGGGACGCGGCGGCGCACGACCGGTCCCCGCCCTCCGCCGCCCGGCGTGCACCGGCCAGGGCCGCCAGGTCGGCGGCCGTCCCGGCGTGGTGCCGGTCGACGCGGGCGCCGCCGACGACCACCGCCGCGGCCGCCACCGTCCACACCAGGGCGCACACGACGAGCACCCAGACCGTCCCCGACCCGGTGTCCACAGGCCCCGGCACGGCGCGGCGGCGCGCGGGCCGCGCGGAGGGCGACGGGCGGCTCACCGCTCGGCCCCGGGTTCCATGACGGTCGCCGCGGTGGCCACGGCCCGGGCGGGGGCGGGCATTCCGGGCATGATTCGGACCGGGGCCGAAACCTCCACCCGCGCCTCGGTTCCGGTCCGGCTCGCCCGGACCCGCGCCTCTTCCGGGGCCGCCCGGGACGCCTCCTGGAGCACCACCGCCTCGCTCTCCCCGCGGGCCAGCGCCCGCGCCCCGGCCCGGGCCGCGTCCACGCACGCCAGGTGGGTGGCCACCGCGTTCACCGCGGCGATGGACACCGCCAGGACCAGGGCGAGTGCGGGCAGGGCGACGGCGGTCTCGGCGGTGGCGATGCCGCGCTCGGCGGCGCGGACGGAGCGCGCGCCCCCGCCCGGAGCCCGCTCCGGGCGGGGGTTCCGGCGGGCCTCATCCCACGGACTGCAGCGCATCGACGACGATCCGGGTCAGGGTCTCGCGGACTTCGGAACTGGTCAGAATTGCGTAGAGAACGGCGGCGAACGCGATGGCCGAAACGGTTCCGATCGCGTACTCGGCCGTGGACATTCCCCCGTCGCCGCGGATACCCGGGGCCGCCGCGGGGCCGCCGCGGCGCCCCGTCCTCCCCATGGGAAGAAGGCGCGCCCCACGCGGGAGGGACGGCGGGGGAACGGGGGGCGAACACCGGAAGGCGGCCCCGGCGGGGCCGCCGCGGATTGCGGTCACGGTGGACCTCCAATGCGCGGGCGTCGCGCGGCCACCTGCCGGGACCGCGCCTGTGGAGGCCATCGTGGGCGCCCGCGCCCCGCCACGGAATGGGAAATCCCCCGCCTGTGGATAACCACCACGAATTACCCACAGGCTGTGAATTACGGTGTGGAAAACTCCCCCGGAGCCGCCCCCGCAGGCGTGTGCCCACGGGTTTCACCGCTCCCCATCACGGACCGATCTCGGCCGTCTCCCCCGCCTCTTCCGGCCTCGGCGCACCGCCCTGTGGAGAGGAGGCGAGCAGTTCGTCCAGCAGCCGCAGCGCCCCCGGCTTGCTCAACGGCTCGTTGCCGTTCCCGCACTTGGGTGACTGGATGCACGACGGGCACCCCTGCGCGCACTCGCAGTCCGCGATCGCCGCCCGCGTCGCCGCCAGCCACTCCCGCGCCGCCGCGAAGCCGCGCTCGGCGAACCCCGCGCCGCCCTCGTGCCCGTCGTACACGAACACCGTCAGCCGCCCGGTGTCGGCGTGCTCGGCCGTGGACACCCCGCCGATGTCCCACCGGTCGCAGGTGGCGAACAGCGGCAGCAGCCCGATCGCGGCGTGCTCGGCCGCGTGCGCCGCCCCGCGCAGCTCCACGTCCTCCTTGCGCAGCCGCTCGGCCGCCTCCGGCGCGAGGGTCCACCACACCGCCCGCGAGTCCAGCGGCCGCTCCGGCAGGTCCAGGGCCTGCTCCCCCAGCACCGTCCCCGTGCGCACATCGCGCTTGAGGTAGCCGACGACCTGCCGCCCCACCCGCACGTCGCCGAAGTCCACCGTGTGCGGCCCCCAGTCGGCGCTGCGCAGGGTGCTCCGCACCTCGATCTCGGTGACCTCCCGCGACCAGGTGGAGTAGCCGGGGTCCTCCTCGTGCACGAGCGCCACCCCGCCGTCCAGGTCCAGCTCCTCCACCAGGTGGCTGCGCCCCTGGTGGAGGTAGACGGCGCCCTCGTGCACGGTGTTCAGCGCCGCCCCCTCGTCGATGGTCCCCAGCAGCTGCCCGCTGCCCGAGTCGACGATCTGCACCGGCGGCCCGCCCGACCCGCGGATGTCGGCCAGGTCGCTCGCGCGCTCGCGCCGCGTCCAGAACCACCCGCGCGGGCGCGCGCGGAGCAGCCCCCGGCGCACCAGGTCCTCCACCGCCTCTGCGGCCCGCGGCCCGAACACCTCCAGGTCCGCGCGGGTGAGCGGCACCTCGGCGGCGGCCGCGCACAGGTGCGGCCCCAGCACGTACGGGTTGTCCGGGTCGATGACGGTCGCCTCCACCGACGCCCCGAAGATCGACGCCGGGTGGTGCACCAGGTAGGTGTCGAGCGGGTCGTCGCGCGCGATGAACACCGCGAGCGCGTCGGCGCCGCGCCGCCCGGCCCGCCCCGCCTGCTGCCACAGCGAGGCCCGGGTGCCCGGCCACCCCGCCACCAGCACCGCGTCCACCCCGGTGATGTCCACCCCCAGCTCCAGCGCGTTGGTGGTGGCCAGCCCCAGCAGCTCCCCGGTGCGCAGCCGCTCCTCCAGCGAGCGGCGGTCGGTGGCCAGGTACCCGGCGCGGTAGGCGGCGATCCGCTCGGCGAGGTCGGGGCGGCCCGCGTCGCGCAGCGTGCGCTGGGCGGCCAGCGCCACCGCCTCCGCCCCCTGCCGGGACCGCACGAAGGCGAGCGTGCGCACACCCTGGGCGGCCAGCGCGGCCAGGGTGTCGGCGGCCTCGGCGGTGGCGGTGCGCCGCACCGGGGCGCCGCGCTCGCCGCGCAGCTCGGTCAGTTCGGGCTCGACCAGGGCGAAGTCGACGGCCGGTCGCGGGGAGCCGTCCCGCACCACCGCCTCGACGTCCAGCCCCACCAGCCGGGAGGCGCTCTCGGCGGGGGTGCCGGTGGTGGCCGACGCGAGAATGAACACGGGCTCGGCCTTGTAACGCGCGCACACCCGCCGCAGCCTGCGGATGATCTGTGCCACGTGCGAGCCGAACACGCCCCGGTAGTGGTGGGCCTCGTCCACGACGACGTAGCGCAGGCGGCGCAGGAACGAGGTCCAGGACGCGTGCCGGGGCAGCACCGCGTGGTGCAGCATGTCCGGGTTGGTGAGCACGTAGTCGGCGTGTGCGCGGATCCAGGCCCGTTCCTGGCCCGGGGTGTCGCCGTCGTAGACGGCCGCGCGCACGTCCGGGGCGACCTCGCGCACACCGCGGAGCTGGTCGGCGGCGAGCGCCTTGGTGGGGGCGATATAGAGCACGGAGCCGCCCCCGGCCACCGCCTCGGCGGCCGGCAGCAGGAACGCCAGCGACTTCCCCGACGCCGTACCGGTCGCTATGATCACGTTGCTACCGGAGCGCGCCCGGCCCGCGGCGTCGACCTGGTGCGACCACGGCGCCGTGATCCCCGACTCGGCGAGCCCGCGCCGAACGGAGGGCGGTGTCCATGTCGGCCAGTCTTCACTTACCCCGTCGCCACGTGCCAGCCGCTCCACATGTGTCACCTGCGGGTTCCGGGTATGGTCACGCCACGATCGCCGGAGTGTCGCTTCCCACGGTCCCACGCCCGACACCCTCCCTCGGCGGCCCTCGCACCACGTGGGCGGCCGTCGGCCGCCGGTTTCAGTGTGGCATCCGGGGGAACAGACGCGCGGTGTCCGAGTTTTCCGGGCGGAAGCCGGAAGGCCCGGGGGAAAAGCGTGGTTGAATGCCGCCCTGCGGGGTAACGCCCGGCACAGATCACTCGCGGTTTCGCGGTTCGGCGCTGGAGGACTAGTGGACTTGAAGCTGGATCACCACACCCAGGACGACACGGAGATCGTCGTCGTCGAAGGTGAGATCGACGTCTATACCGCGCCTCGGCTGCGTGAGCTCCTGATCGACCTGGTCAACAAGGGCAACTTCCACCTCGTGGTGAACATGGAGAAGGTGGAGTTCCTCGACTCGACGGGTCTCGGGGTGCTCGTGGGCGGCCTCAAGCGCGTCCGGGCGCACGACGGCACCCTCGACCTGGTCTGCACCCAGGAGCGGATCCTCAAGATCTTCCGCATCACGGGTCTGACCAAGGTCTTCGGCATCTATGAGTCGGTGCAGGAGGCCATCGACAAACGCGCCTCCAAGTAACCGGCTGCGTAAACGAGCGAGAAGATGGCTCTCGTCCAGCTCACGATCAGCGCGCTGCCCGCCCATGTGCGCACGGCCCGCCTGATGGCCACGGCCGTCGCGCGCCGGGCGGGCATCGCCGAATCCGCCCTCGACGAGATCAGGCTCGCCGTCGGGGAGGCGTGCTCCCGCGCCGTCGAGGCGCACCGCGCGCACTGCCCCGGGCGACCGATCACCGTCGAGCTCATCGACGGCACCGCCGACGGCGCCGCAGGCGGCGCCCCCGCCCAGCGGGCCGCCGACACCGCCGCCCCGTCCAACGGGCACGCCGGCGCCGCCCGCCGCTTCGAGGTGGTCGTCACCGACCGCGCCCCGGCCAAGGAGCCGGACGCGGCCGGCACCGACCACGAGTTCACCGGCACCGGCCTGTACCCGGGGGAGACGACCCCGCCGGGCGGGGTGTCGGGCCTGTCCCCCGACGTGGGGCTCGCGGTCATCGTCGGCCTGGCCGACGAGGTCCGCATCGAGCCCGGCGACGAGGGGACCGCCGTCCGGATGAGCTGGCCCCTGGAGGCCGCGGCGTGAGGCACCGCGCCGCGGCCCGGGCCGTGTCGGCCGCGGCCGCCGTGCTCACCGCCGCGGGCTGCTCCGCCGGGGCCTCCTCCGCCGACGGCGCCGAGGACGTCGAGGGCGCGACCCTGCACACCTCCGAAGGGGTCGTCCAGGTCGCGTTCTTCCCCGAGAGCGCCCCGGAGACGGTGCTCAACTTCGCCGGGCTCGCCGAGGGGGAGATCGCGGAGAACCCGGAGACGGGTGAGCGCGCGTTCTACGACGGCACGGTGTTCCACCGGGTGATCCCCGGGTTCATGGTCCAAGGGGGCGACCCGACGGGCACCGGCGGCGGCGGCCCCGGGTACTCCTTCGATGACGAGATCGACCCCGGCCTGGAGTTCGACCGGCCGGGGCTGCTCGCCATGGCCAACTCGGGGCCGGACACCAACGGCTCCCAGTTCTTCATCACCACGGCCCCGGCCGAGCACCTCAACGGCCTGCACACCGTCTTCGGCGAGGTGACCGAGGGGCAGGAGGTGGTCGAGGCCATCTCCCAGGCGGAGACCGACGCCGCCGACAATCCGGTGGAGGACGTGGTGCTGGAGTCGGTGGAGATCCACCGCGCGGACGGCTGACACGGACGGCTGACGCCGCACGGTCCCCGGCATCCGCCGGCCCGACCTCCCCGCCACTCCGACTCGAAGCTCCCCAAGCGCCTCAGGAGGCGCTGAACGCCTCTCCCGGCGCCGCGTAGGACGTGGGCCCACCGAAGGCCGCCTGGGCCCTCACGACCGCGTCCTCAGGCCGCAGAGAGGGGCCCACGTGGGTCAGGACCAGCCTGCCGACGCCCGCCTTCCTGGCGCTCTCGCCCGCCTGCTCCGGCGTCAGGTGCACCGCTTCGCCGTCGGCGGGGGCATCCAGGTCGGCCTCGCACAGCAGCAGCGACGCCCCCTCGGCAAGCTCTTCCAGGGCCGGGCAGGGGCCTGTGTCGCCGGAGTAGGCCAGGACCCCGGGTCCCGCCTCCGCCCGGCCCCCTGTGCCGATGCGGGCGCCGAACGCCGGGAACCCGTGCTCGACGGCCCGTGACTCCACGGTGAGCTCCCCGACACGGTCGGTGCGCCCGTCGTACAGCTCCCGCATGTCGAAGGCGTCCTCCACGGGGCTGGGGCCCTGGTTGGAGAGGAAGTGCCGCAACCGGTCCGCCGTGCCCGGCGGGCCGTACAGCGGAATCGGCCCGGACGGCTCCAGGTCGGCGTAGAGCAGCGCGTAGTAGGCGGTGAGCAGGTCCGACACGTGGTCGGCGTGCAGGTGGGAGATCCAGATCCCGTCGAGCCGGTCGGGCCGCACATGGCGCTGAAGCTCGGCGAGGGTGCCCGGCCCGGCGTCCATCCACAGGGCCGTCCCGCCGTGCCGCACGAGGTACCCCGAGCACGGGTTGCCGGGCCGTGCATAGGGGGATGCGCTCCCCAGAACCGTCAGCTCCATCGCTGTTCCCGCCTTTCGTGTCCGGTCCCGGCCCTGCAGGCAGCCCTGATCGCACTTTTGACGGACAGGACGTGCCCCCGCTCCCAGGCTTGAGGCATGGCAGAGACCATCGGCTTCCGCCCCACAGAAGAAGACCGGAAGATCATCCGAGAAGTCATGCGCGAGGGTGAGTGTACGAGCGACGCCATCCGGCGGACACTTCGTGTGCTCGAACGAGAGGATTGGCTTGCTCAGGCGCGCGCGGACGCCGAGCGCCTCAGGGACGAGGACCTCTCCGACGAAGAGGACGCCTGGTGATCCGCGGAGCCGTCTACACGATCGACCTCGGCGATACCAAGCGCGGGCACGAACAGCGCGGGCGACGGTACGGAGTGGTCCTCAGCCCGAGCAGGATGAACCGGACCATGGCGACCGTCGTGCCAGTCGTCCCGACCTCCACGAGCGCTCAGCCCGCGAAGTTCCGGCCGGAACTCGAAGTGGCCGGTCGGACGACCCGCTTCTTGGCGGACCAGATCAGGAGCATCGACACCGCCTCCATCCTCGGGGACCCCGTCGACGTCCTCGGCCACGACGAGCTCGCCGAAGTAGAGCGGGCCGTCGCGCACTACCTCGAACTATGACCTCCGCGCTTCAGTCGCAGTGCTGGGTGGACACCGGCTCGTCCGCGTCCAGCCCCGCCTGCGCGTTCTCGGCGACCTCGTCGGCGGTGAGCACGTACCCCGTCTCGTCGTCGTTGGTCGCGGCCGCGAACACGACGCCGTACACGGTCCCGTCCGCCGACAGCAGCGGGCCGCCGGAGTTGCCCGGCCGCACCAGCGCCCGCACCTGGTAGATCTCCCGGCTCACCTGCGTGGAGTGGTAGAAGTCGGGCCCCTGGGCGGTCTGCTCGGCGCGGATCCGGGCCGGGACCGCAGTGAACCCGTTGTTCTTGGGGAAGCCCGCCACCACCGCGTCGTCGCCCTTGGCGGCCTCGTGCTCGAAGTCCAGCGGCTCCAGGTCCAGGCCGGGCACGTCGAGCACCGCGATGTCCTGCTGCGGGTCGTACAGCACCACGGTCGCCGGGAGCTGGCGGCCGTTGCGGGTGACCACCCGCAGGTCCTCGGTGACCCCGGCGACCACGTGCGCGTTGGTCATGATGCGGTCGCCCGAGTAGGCGAACCCGGTGCCCTCCACCCGGCGGCGGCACGAGGGCGCGGTGCCGAGCACCTTCACGATGCTCTGGCTGGACTCGCGCAGCTCCTCGGTGGTGAGCACCGCCGGGTCGGGCGGCTCCACCTCGGCGGGCTCGCCGGTGCCCAGCCCGCTGAACACCTGCGGGAACGCGCTCTGGTCGACGATCTTGCGGAAGGTGGAGAACCAGGTGTCGGCGGCCGGCGGCATCACCCGGTCGACCTGGTGCAGCACCCGCGAGTTCTGCACCTGCCCGGTGACCACCGGCAGCGAGGAGTTGGCGACCGCGCTGCCCACCAGCCAGGCCACCAGCAGCACCGCGGCGCCGCTGACCACCGCCCCGCCCATGGCGTCCAGCACCCGCGCCGAGTCCCAGGTGACCCGGTTGCGCACCAGCGCCCCGAGGTAGGAGGCGACGAACTGGCCCATCGCCGCGGACAGGAACACCACCGCGATCGCCAGCAGCGCCTGCCGCCCGGGGTCGGAGACCATCGACTGGATCAGCGGCGGCGCGCCCAGCGCCGCCAGCACCCCGCCGCCGATGAACCCGGCGAAGCTCATCACTCCGACGATGAACCCCTGCCGGTATCCGGACCCCGCGAAGAGCAGCACCAGGACGACCAGGAGCGCGTCCAGCACGATGCCTTCCATCCCGTTACGGTATCGCCGAACCCGGCGGCACGATCGTGACCACCTCGGTGGCCGCGCTCCGCCAGGGCCGTTCCCAGCCGCCGAGCCGCAGCAGCCCGTCCACCACCCCGGCGGTGAACCCCCACACCAGCATCCCCCCGGCGCGGAAGCCCGGACCGGCCGCGCCGCGCCCGGCCACCTCCACCCGCACCCGGTTGGCCGGGTCGGCCAGCTCGGCCACCGGAACCGCGGCGGCCGAGGCCACCTCCCCGGCGTCGGCGGCGCGCACCGGCGACGGGGAGCGCCACCAGGCCAGCACCGGGGCCACCCGGAAGCCGCTGTGCCGGATGTACAGCTCGGGCAGGCGCCCCACCGGGTCGATCCCGGCGGGATCGACCCCGGTCTCCTCCACGGCCTCGCGCACGGCGCACTCCTCGGGGGTGCGGTCGCCGTCCTCGAAGGAGCCGCCGGGGAAGGCGGGCTGGCCGGAGTGGCGGCGCAGCCCGTCGTTGCGCTGGATGAGCAGCACCTCGGGCCCGGCGGCCCCGGCGCCGAAGAGGATGAGCACGGCGGCGCGGCGGCCGCCCGAGGCGGGCGGGCGCAGCAGCGGCGGGACCGGCATCCGGGCACCGGCCTCGGCCAGTGCGGTGAGCCAGTCGGGGGCCGGGGCTCCGACCTGCTCGGTCCTGACGTCGGTCATGCGCGCGGTCCGTCCCGCAGCAGGGACCGGGCCGCGTCCGGGTCGGTGGGGCCCTCTCCGAAGGAGGGGCACATCCGGGCCAGCCCGCACGCCCCGCAGGCGGGCTTGCGGGCGTGGCACACCCGGCGCCCGTGCCAGATGACGCGGTGCGAGAGCATGGTCCAGTCCTTGGGCTCGAACAGCGACCCCACCTCGCGCTCGGCGCGGACCGGGTCCCTCTGNCCGGGTCCCTCTGGGGGGTCCAGCCGAAGCGGCGGGCGAGCCGTCCGAAGTGGGTGTCGACGGTGATCCCGGGCACCCCGAAGGCGTTGCCGAGCACCACGTTCGCGGTCTTGCGGCCGACGCCGGGCAGCTTCACCAGGTCGTCCTGGTCCCCGGGGACCTCGCCGCCGTGCCGCTCGCACAGCGCCTGGGCGAGGCGGATCACGTTGTCGGCCTTGGCGCGGTAGAAGCCGGTGGGGCGCAGGATGCCCTCCACCTCCGCGCAGTCGGCACCGGCGAGGTCGGCGGCGGTGGGGTAGCGCGCGAACAGGCCCGGCGTGACCGCGTTCACCCGCTTGTCCGTGGTCTGCGCGGAGAGCACGGTGGCGACCAGCAGCTGCAAGGGGTTCTGGAAGTCCAGCTCGCAGTGGGCGTCGGGGTAGAGGCGGACGAGTTCGCGGTACATCCGGCGGGCCCGGCGGACCAGGGCGAGGCGCGTCTCCCCGGTGGGCGTCGGGGCCCCGGGGGGCGCCGACGCCCCGGGCTGGGCGGTCGTGGAAGCATCACCTGGCACACCCAAAGGGTACGTACCCGGGCCGCGCTCCGCCGGGGTCCGGGGCCGACCGGACCCGTTCGCCCACGTCATGGTGGCGCAGATTATGTCCGCAATGCGACGGGAACGGCGGTGTCGGCACGATCCGGGCGGTCGCGGCGACTAAGATCGGGGAGGGCTGACGTCGGCTGTGACGGGCTGGTCGCATCACCCGGACGACAAGCCGAGATAACGACCTGGTTTCACACACGGGTGCGATATACGTCACACTGTTGACGGTCAGGTTGCAAGGAGGAAGTGGTGGACGAGACCAACGAGGTGCTGCGCAAGGCGCCTCTTTTCGAGGCACTCGACGAGGAGGGCGCCGCCGCACTGCGTGCCTCGGTGAGCGAGGTGCGCCTCGGCCGGGGCCAGACCCTCTTCTCCGAGGGCGACGAGGGCGACCGGCTGTACGTCGTGCTGAGCGGCAAGGTGAAGCTGACCCGCTCGGCGGTCGACGGCCGGGAGAACCTGCTGGCGGTCCTCGGCCCGGGGGAGATGTTCGGCGAGCTGTCGCTGTTCGACCCGCGGCCGCGCACCGCGAGCGCGGTGGCGGTGACCGACACCGTGCTGGCCGGGCTGGGCCACGACGACCTCCGCCCCTTCATCGTGAGCCAGCCGCACGTGTCGCTCCAGCTCCTCAAGGCGCTGGCCGCGCGGCTGCGCCGGACCAACGACGTGATGAGCGACCTGGTCTTCACCGACGTGCCGGGCCGGGTCGCCAAGCAGCTCCTGGAGCTGGCCGACAAGTTCGGCAAGGAGGGCGAGGACGGGCTCCACGTGCACCACGACCTCACCCAGGAGGAGCTGGCCCAGCTGGTCGGCGCCTCGCGCGAGACCGTGAACAAGGCGCTGGCCGAGTTCGCGCTCCGCGGCTGGCTGCGGATCGAGGCCAAGGCCGTCGTGCTCCTCGACGTCGAGCGGATGCGCCGCCGCGCACGCTGACCGGCCGAAGGGGCCGGACGGAACACCCGGCGCGCACGCCAAACCGAGGACGGGCCCGGCAGACGCCGGGCCCTTCTTCATGTCGCCCCCCGGGGCCACGCCGCCCTCGGACGGTCCACCCCAGGTCAGGGCTCACCCATGGCTTCGGGCCGCCCCGAAGGACGGGCGGCGACGGGGTGAGCGGGGCGGTCCCCGGCCCAGCCCGCCGGGCGGATCTCTCGCGGTCCGGGAGGAAGAGCGGCACAGCAGGTGCCCTGCTCCCACCCCACACCCCGGCGGCCCTTTGCCCGGCCGGGGACCGCGGGTAGGGCCGATCGAGCGCGACCGGGCGGGTGGGAAGGGGCCGGGGCGGCGGGTCCGGCTCAGACCTCGCCGAGGTCCGCGGGGATGTCGCCGCGTTCGGCCAGGTAGCGGAGCTGGGACCGGACCGACGACAGGGCCGCGTCGCGGACCGATGGGTCGGTGTCGGCGTAGACGCGGTCCACGATCTCGTCCGGTGTGCGGTCGCCCTTGCGTACCGCCTCGGTGACCTGTTCCATCCGCTGCTCCCGGTGGGCGATGTACTCGGCCACCGCCGCACCCGCGTCGGTCAGGATCGGCCCGTGCCCCGGCAGCAGGGTCCGCACTCCCTCCCGCTCGACCAGGGCGCGCAGGCGGTACAGGGTGTCCATGTACGCCGAGAGCCCGCCGTCGCCGTCGATGATCACCGGGGTGCCGCGGCCCAGCACCGTGTCGCCGGTCAGCAGCACCCCGTCGGCGGGCAGGTACAGGCACACCGAGTCGGCGGTGTGCCCCGGGGCCGCCACGACCCGCACCTCCAGCCCTCCGGCCTCGATCACGGCGCCGTCGTCCAGCCCGTGCCCGCCGACCCGGAATCCGGGGGTGACCGCGTGCACCGGCGCCCCGGTCAGCTCGGCGAAGTAGCGCGCCCCGCCCGTGTGGTCGTCGTGGTGGTGGGTGACCACCGCGCACACCACCCGCGCCCCCTGCTCCTGGACGGTGCGCGCCACCCGCTCCAGGTGGCGCTCGTCGTGCGGCCCGGGGTCGACCACGACGACGTCGCGCGAGCCCGGCTCGCGCAGCATCCAGGTGTTGGTGCCGTCCAGCGTCATCGGACCCGGGTTGGGGCACAGCACGCAGCCCGCACGCAGGGTTCCGGAACCGTCGATCCTCATCGCACCTCGCCTCGCGGGTAGACGACGCCCTCGGGGACGACAATGCGCGTCCGGCCGCCGACCTCCTCCAGCACCGGTTCGATCGGCGCGATCTCGCGCTCGGCCGCCATGGCCGCCGCCACCGAGCCCGCCGCCTCCAGGTCCATGCAGGTGGACACGGTGGGCGGCAGCATCGCGATCGCGCCGCGCCGCCACAGCCGCACCGCCTCGCCGGGCGGCATCCACGCCCTCCGGTCGGCCTCCCCGCCGACGTCGCGGGCCTGCTGCCCGGCAGGCAGCTCCGCGGCGAAGAACCGGGTGTCGAACCGGCGCGGCTCGGGCGCCGGGGTGATCCACTGCGACCAGGCGTTGAGCAGGTCCGTGCGGAGCACCAGCCCGCGCCGGCCGAGCATCCCGGCGAAGGACAGGGTGCGGTCGACCAGGGCGGCGCGGTCGGCCTCCCAGTCCTCGCCGCGGGTGTCGTCCACCACCGCGTCCTCGGAGGGCCCCGCCAGCAGCACCCCGGACTCCTCGAAGGTCTCCCGGACCGCCGCGCACACCAGCGCGCGGGCCTTGCGCTCGTCCGTGCCCAGGGTCCGCGCCCACGCGCCCGGGGCCGGACCGGCCCAGCGCACGTCCCGGTCGGCGTCGCGCTCGTCGACGCGGCCGCCGGGGAAGGCGTAGGCGCCGGGGGCGAACGGCATGGAGGGGGCCCGGCGCAGCATGTAGACCTCGACGCCGCCGGGCGCGTCGCGGACCAGCATCACCGTGGCGGCGTCGCGGGGACGCACCGGCCGTGTCGTCATGTTCGTCCTCCTCGGCGGAACGGTACCCCGCACGGCCCCGGGCCGCCCCCACCGGGGCGGCCGGGTGCGGACGCCGGGCGGAGCGGCCCGGNGGGCCCCCCCCCGCCGGGACGGCTAGCCGACCTCCGCGATCATCTCCACCTCGACCGGGACGTCCAACGGCAGCGCGGCCACGCCGACGGCGCTGCGCGCGTGCACGCCCGCCTCGCCGAAGACCTCGCCGATCAGGTCGCTCGCGCCGTTGACCACCTTCGGCTGGGCGGTGAACGACGGGTCGCTGGCGACGAACCCGGTGATCTTGACGATCCGCCGGACCGACGACAGCTCGCCCACCTCGGACTTGAGCGCCGCGATGGCGTTGAGCGCGCAGATGCGCGCCAGCTCCGCCGCCCGCTCCTGGGTGACCTCGGCCCCGACCTTGCCGGTCCCGGCGGGCGCCCCGTCGACCATCGGCACCTGGCCGGAGATGTAGACGTGGTCGCCGGTGCGGACCGCGGGGACGTAGGACGCCAGCGGGGCGACCACCTCGGGCAGGGACAGCCCCAGCTCTTCGAGCCTCTCCTCGGGGGCGCCCATGCCTACTGCTTCTCCCGCTTCATGTAGGCGACCAGCTGCTGGTTGCGCGGGTCACCGTCCACGGAGGGGCCGGGGATGACCGAGACCAGCTCCCAGCCGTCCTCGCCCCAGTTGTCCAGAATCTGCTTGGTCGCGTGCGACAGCAGCGGCACCGTCGCGTATTCCCACTTCGTCATGGGCGCAACCCTAACCGCCCGCGCGGGCCCGATCCGGCCCGGCCGGGCGCACGGACATAGACTCCGAGGGGTGAGCGCACCTGATCAGGGCTCCACCGGGGTCCGACTGCACGTGGTCTCCGGCAAAGGGGGCACCGGAAAGACGACCGCGGCCGCCGCGCTCGCGCTGTCCCTGGCCGCGGACGGGCGCCGGGTGCTGCTGGTCGAGGTGGAGGGCCGCCAGGGGCTGGCCGAGCTGTTCGGCCGGGACCCGCTCCCCTACGAGGAGCGCAAGGTCGCCGAGGCCCGCGGCGGCGGGGAGGTCGCCGCGCTGGCGGTGGACGCCGAGGCGGCGCTGATGGAGTACCTGGAGATGTTCTACGGGATCCGCCGCGCCGGGCAGGCCCTCACCCGCTTCGGCGCCGTGGACTTCGCCACCACCATCGCCCCCGGGGTGCGCGACGTTCTGCTGACCGGGAAGGCCACCGAGGCGGTGCGGCGCCGCGAAGGCGGCCGCCGGTCCCGCCGCGAGGAGGGTCCGTACGCCTACGACGCGGTGGTGCTGGACGCCCCGCCGACCGGGCGCATCACCCAGTTCCTGTGCGTCAACGCCGAGGTGGCCGGGCTGGCGCGGATGGGCCCGATCCGCAACCACGCGGACAAGGCGATGGCGACGATCCGCTCGTCGGCCACGGCGGTGCACTTCGTCGCGCTGCCGGAGGACATGCCCGCCCAGGAGGCGGCCGACGGGCTGGCCGAGGTGCGCGAGGCCGGGCTGAACCCGGGCTTCGTCCTGCTCAACATGGTGCACGAGCCGCTGCTGCCGCCGGACGTGCTGGAGGCGGCCGAGCGCGGCGAGGTGGACACCGACGCGCTGGCGCAGGGCCTCAAGGCCGCGCGGCTCGACGCCCCGAGGGACAGGGCGTCGGCACTGGCCCGGGAGGTCACCGCGCACGCGCAGCGTGTGGGTGGCGAGTCGGCGGTGCGGCAGCGGCTGCGCGCGCTGGGGCAACCGCTGCTGGAGCTGCCCTTTCTCGGCGGGGGGATCGACACCGGCGCGCTCTTCCGCCTCGCCGACCGGTTGACGGCCCAGGGGGTGGCACGGTGAGCGCAGACCCGACGAGCGCGCACGGCGACGCGCACGACGAACCGGGCCCACCCGGCGGGCCCGACGGGCCGGGGGCCCCGCGCCTCGACGTGGACGCCCTGCTGTCCGACACGGCCGTGCGCACGGTGGTGTGCTGCGGTTCCGGAGGTGTCGGCAAGACGACCACCGCCGCCGCGCTGGGCCTGAGGGCCGCCGCCTTGGGGCGCCGGGCGGTGGTGATCACGGTGGACCCCGCGCGCCGCCTCGCCCAGTCGATGGGCCTGTCCGAGCTCGACAACACCCCGCGCCCGGTGGAGCTGCCCGTGTCCTTCACCGCCCCGGGCGGGTCGCTGCACGCGATGATGCTCGACATGAAGCGCACCTTCGACGAGATCGTCGAGGCGCACGCCGACCCCGAGCGGGCGCGGCAGATCCTGGCCAACCCCTTCTACCAGTCGCTCTCGGCCAGCTTCACCGGCACACAGGAGTACATGGCCATGGAGAAGCTGGGCCAGCTCCGCGAGGACGGCGACTGGGACCTGATCATCGTGGACACCCCTCCCAGCCGGTCGGCGCTGGACTTCCTGGACGCCCCCGAGCGCCTGGGCCGGTTCCTGGACGGCAAACTCATCCGGGTGCTGGCCGCCCCCGCGCGCACCGGCGCCTTCCGGCTGCTGGGGGCCGGGGTCGGGATGCTCACCGCGGTGCTGTCGAAGATCGTGGGCGCGCAGGTGCTCGCGGACGTGCAGTCGTTCGTGTCCTCCTTCGACGCCGTCTTCGGCGGGTTCCAGGAGCGGGCCGAGCGCACCTACCGGCGGCTGCAGGACCCGGGCACGGCCTTCCTGGTGGTGGCGGTGCCCGAGAGCGACGCGGTCCGCGAGGCCGCCTACTTCGTGGAGCGCCTGGCCGCCGACCGGATGCCCTTGGCGGGCCTGGTGATGAACCGCACACACGGCACCGAGGCCGGGGACCTGTCCGCCGAGGAGAGCATGGCCGCCTGCGCCGAACTGGAGCGCCAGGGCGGCCACCCCCTGGCCGCCGCGGCGCTGCGGCTGCACGCGCGCGCCGCGGACCTGCGCGATCGGGAGGCCGGGCTGCGGGGGCGGCTGGCGGCCGCGCACCCGGACGTGCCCGTGGCCGAGGTCCCGGCCCGGACACGGGACGTGCACGATCTCGCGGCGCTGCGGGAGGTGGGGGAGGCCCTGGGCGGGGGTCCTCCGGCCGTGTGACAGGATGGCGGGCGGACATCTGGTACGCCGATTACGGCCGGTCCGTATCTCGCCCGCCACTCCGGCCGCACCGGTCATCCCCCGCCTCAACCGGCCACTCGGGCCGGTGGTGTCCGCACGTACTCTGTTGGGGTGGGTCAGGGGACAATGGTTCAGAGAATCGCTCAGCTCTTCGGTGTCGGTGTCATCGCCGGAATCCTGGTCGCGGCCCTGGCGCTGCCGGCCGTCGGCGGCATCGGCATCACCGCGCGCAACGTCGCCACCGGCTTCATGAACATGCCGAGCGACCTGGAGACGCCGCCCCCTCCTCAGCGGTCGACCATCTACGACCGCGAAGGCGGCGTGATCGCGGAGATCTATGACAAGAACCGGGAACTCGTCGACCTCGACGACATGTCCCCGGTGATGCAGGACGCCATCATCTCCATCGAGGACTCGGGCTTCTACGAGCACGGCGGCATCGACATCGGCGGCACCTTCCGGGCCGCGCTGCGCACGCTGGCCGGAAGCACCCAGGGCGGCTCCTCCCTCACCCAGCAGTACGTGAAGAACGTGCTGGTGGAGAGCGCCGACAACCAGGACGAGCAGGAGGAGGCCACCGAGACCAGCATCGCGCGCAAGCTGCGCGAGCTGCGGTACGCCCTGACGCTGGAAAAGCGCATGACCAAGGACGAGATCCTGCAGGGCTACCTGAACATCGCCTACTTCGGCGACGGGGCCTACGGCGTGGAGTCGGCCGCCCAGCACTTCTTCGGCAAGAAGGCCGCGGACCTGGAGCTGTCCGAGGCGGCCACCCTGGCCGGGGCGGTGCGCTACCCGTACCTGTACAACATGCGGCTGAACACCGAGGACGCCCAGGAGCGGCGGGACGTGGTGCTCGACCGGATGGTCCAGACCGACAGGATCTCCGAGGAGGAGGCCGCCGAGGCCAAGGCGGTCGACCTGGAGGACCAGCTGGACGTGTCCAACCCCTCCAACGGGTGCGTCCCCAGCGACCAGCCGTTCTTCTGCGACTACGTGGTCCAGGAAATCGAGAAGAGCGAGCGGTTCGGCGAGAACGAGACCGAGCGCGCCCGCTGGCTGCGCACCGCCGGGCTGGAGATCCACACCACCCTGGACGCCGACATGCAGGAGGCGGCCCAGGACGCGGTCGACAAGTACGTCCCCCGAAAGAACGAGTCGAAGAAGGTGGCCGCGGAGATCCTGATCGAGCCGGGCACCGGCGAGATCCGGGGCATGGCGCAGAGCCGGGACTACGGCCCCGACGAGTCCAAACTGGGCGAGACCTCGATCAACTTCGCCACCGACTCCGACCGCGGCGGCAGCACCGGCTTCCAGGCCGGGTCCACCTTCAAGCCGTTCGCCCTGGCGGCGGCGCTGGAGCAGGGCAAGGGCTTCGGCACCTCCTACTCGGGCGCCAACGGCAGCAGCACCACCATCACCGGGAACCGGAACTGCGACGGCGGGACCCTGGCGCCGTGGACGGTGAGCAACGCGGGCGACACCAAGGGCGGCGGCAGCAGCATGGTCGCCGGGACCAAGGGGTCGGTGAACACCTACTTCGCGCACCTGCAGCGCGACGTCGGGCTGTGCAACGTCATCGAGATGGCCGAGAACCTGGGCGTCAAGCGCGCCGACGGCCAGTCCTTCGACAACCCGCAGACCCAGGCCAACAACTCCTTCGTGCTCGGCAGCGAGGAGGTCTCCCCGCTGCGGATGGCCAACGCCTACGCCACCTTCGCCTCCGGCGGCACCTACTGCGAGCCGCAGGCGATCACCTCCATCGAGGACAAGCAGGCCGGCAAGACCATCGAGATCGAGTCCGAGTGCGAGCGACGGCTCAGCGAGGACGTCGCCGCCGGGGTGAGCTACCTGCTGCAGCAGACCTTCAAGGGCGGCACCACGACCGGGCTGGGGATCGGCCGCCCGGCGGCGGCCAAGACCGGTACCACCGACGGCTCGGCGGCCGCCTGGTTCGCCGGGTACACACCGAACCTGGCCGGCTCGGTGTTCGTCGGCGACCCGCGCGGCCCGAACAACCACCCGCTGCGCGGCGTCACCCTCGGCGGCCGCTACTACGGGACGGTGTACGGGGCCACGATCCCCGGGCCGATCTGGCAGGAGACCATGCGCGGGGCCACCGAGGAGCTGCCGGAGGAGGGCTTCCCGTCGGCGCCGTCCAAGTACAGGGGCGGCGGGTCCGGCGGCCCCGACGCCGAGCAGACCGCCAGCGGCGCATCGGTCGAGGGCGGGGTGCCCGACGTGGTCGGGCAGAGCGAGGGCCAGGCCGTGTCCGCCCTTGAGGAGGCCGGGTACGAGGTCAGCGTCTCGGGCACCCGCGTCCGCTCCGGCGAGGCCGAGGGCACGGTGGCCGCGGTCAACCCCGACCCCGGCACGGTGCTGCCCGCGGGGGCGACGGTGAACGTGTTCCTCAGCACCGGGTCGAGCCGGACCTCCCCCTCCGCGGACTCGGGCGAAGGCGGCGACGGCGGCGGCGGAGACCGGGGCGGGTCCGGAGACCGGGGCCCAGACGACGACGCCGGGACGCACCGGGTGGTGCCCGCCTCCGAGGTGCCCCGACGCGAGGAGTGACCGGCCCCGCCGTCCCGGGACGCCGGGCGGCCGGGGACGGCAGGAGAAGCACCGGGGCCCGCACCCCTGCAGGGGTGCGGGCCGCGGTGCATTCGGCGCCCGGTCGGCGGGCGTTCGGCCGGAGGTCAGCCCGCGAGGCGGCGCTTGACCTCGGCGGCCACCCGGGAGCCCTCGGCCCGCCCGGCCACCTTCGGGTTCACGATCTTCATGACGGCGCCCATCTGCTTGGGGCCGCTCGCCCCGGTCTCGGCGATCGCCGCCTCGACCAGTGCCCCCAGCTCCTCGTCGGTGAGCTGGGCGGGCAGGTAGTCGGCGAGGACCTCGCCCTCGGCGCGCTCGTCGGCGGCCTTGTCCGCGCGGCCGCCCGACTCGAAGGCCTCGGCCGCCTCGCGGCGCTTCTTGGCCTCCCGGGTGAGCAGGGCGATCAGGTCGTCGTCGCTGAGCTCGCGGGAAGCGCCGCCCGCCACCTCCTCCTTGGACACGGCGGTGAGGACCATGCGCAGGGTGCGGGTGCGCACGTTGTCGCGCGCCTTCATGGCGGTGGTGAGGTCGGCCTTGAGGCGGTCTTTGAGTTCGGACATGCCAACGATCATAGGCTGGTGCCGGAGGGCTTCCCCAGGGTTTTTCCGCCGCGTGCGTGCGCACGCGCGCGCTCGGACAGGCGAGACAGGCGAAAGGTGCGACACGTGAGTGGACAGCGAGCGGGACTGCGCAGGCTCGGCCGGACCGCGGCGGCCGTCGCGGCGGTAGGGGCGGCCGGTTTCGCCTACGCCTCGGTGGTGGAGCGCAACTGGTTCCGGCTGCGCCGCTACGAGCTGCCCGTCCTCTCCCCCGGTGCGGCGCCGATGCGGGTGCTGCACCTGTCCGACGCGCACCTGACGCCCGGTCGGCGCATGCTCATCGACTGGGTGCGCGGCCTGGAGCGGTACGAGCCGGACCTGGTGGTCAACACCGGCGACTCGCTGGCCCACCCGGACGCGGTGGAGCCGTTCCTCGAGGCGCTGGGGCCGCTGCTGGACCGGCCGGGGGCGTTCGTGTTCGGCTCCAACGACATGTTCTCGCCGCGGTTCAAGAACCCGGCGCGCTACCTGTGGCGGAACAGCTCCGCCGACTACCGGGACCGGCGTGAGCCGGACCTGCCCTGGCGGGAGCTGGGCACGGCGATGGAGAAGGCCGGGTGGCTGGACCTGAACAACCGCACGGGCGCGCTGAGCGCGGGCGGGCGGCGGGTGGCGGCCGCCGGGGTGCACGACTCGCACATCGGCCTGGACCGCTACGACGCGGTGGCCGGTCCGGCGCCGTCCGAGGCGGCGCTCCGACTGGGGGTGCTGCACTCCCCCGAGCCCGCCAACCTGGACCGCTTCGAGGCCGACGGGTACGACCTGCTGCTGGCCGGGCACACCCACGGGGGCCAGGTGTGCCTGCCGCTGTACGGGACGCTGGTCACCAACTGCGGCATCGACCGGCGGCGGGCCTGGGGGCTGAGCCGTTACGGGCGCGCGCACCTGCACGTGTCGGGCGGGCTGGGCACCTCCCCCTACGCGCCGGTGCGCTTCTGCTGCCGCCCGGAGGCGGCCCTGCTGGAGCTGGTCCCGGCCGACGCCTGACCTGGGCCCCGCCCGGCGCGGGGCGGCCGGCGGCCGCGGGAATGCGCGGCCGCCTTATCGTGTTCCCGGGAAGTAGTTGAAAGCGGAACAAATTTTTTCCGGGGCTGGAGGAGCCATGCAGTTCGGGATCTTCTCGGTCGGGGACGTCACCCCCGACCCGACGACCGGGCGCACGCCCACCGAGGGCGAGCGGATCCGGGCGGTCATGCGCATCGCGGAGAAGGCCGAGGAGGTCGGCCTGGACGTGTTCGCCACCGGCGAGCACCACAACCCGCCGTTCGTGCCGTCCTCGCCCACCACCATGCTCGGCTACCTGGCCGGACGCACCGAGCGCCTGGTCATGTCCACCGCCACCACGCTGATCACCACCAACGACCCGGTGAAGATCGCCGAGGACTTCGCCATGCTCCAGCACCTGGCCGGCGGCCGCGCCGACCTGATGCTCGGGCGCGGCAACACCGGCCCGGTCTATCCGTGGTTCGGCCAGGACATCCGGCAGGGCATCCCGCTGGCGGTGGAGAACTACGCCCTCCTCCACAGGCTGTGGAGGGAGGACGTCGTCGACTGGGAGGGGCGCTTCCGCACCCCGCTGCAGGGCTTCACCTCCACCCCGCGCCCGCTGGACGGCGTGCCGCCGTTCGTCTGGCACGGCTCCATCCGCAGCCCCGAGATCGCCGAGCAGGCCGCCTACTACGGCGACGGGTTCTTCGCCAACAACATCTTCTGGCCCAAGGAGCACTTCCAGCGGCTGATCGGCCTGTACCGCAGGCGCTACGAGCACTACGGCCACGGCCGCGCCGACCAGGCCATCGTCGGGCTGGGCGGGCAGGTGTTCATGCGCCGCAACTCCCAGGACGCGGTGCGCGAGTTCCGCCCCTACTTCGACAACGCCCCCGTGTACGGCGGCGGGCCCTCGCTGGAGGACTTCAGCCGCGAGACCCCGCTCACCGTGGGCAGCCCGGAACAGGTCATCGAGCGCACCCTGGAGTTCCGCGAGTCCTTCGGCGACTACCAGCGCCAGCTGTTCCTCGTCGACCACGCCGGGCTGCCGCTCAAGACCGTGCTGGAGCAGCTCGACCTGCTCGGCGAGGAGGTCGTTCCGGTGCTGCGGCGCGAGTTCGCCGCCCGGCGCCCGGCGGGCGTGCCCGACGGGCCGCCCACCCACGACGAGCGCAAGCGCGCGCTCGCACAGGACGGCGCGCACGACGAGCACGACGCCGACAAGGAGGGCGTGAAGTGACCGAACAGCGCATCGTCGCCGTAGCGGCGGGGCTCGGGACCCCGTCGTCGACGCGGCTGCTGGCCGACCGGCTGTCCGGGGCCGTCGGCACGGCCCTGCGCGAAGCGGGGGACTCGGCGGCCGTGGAGACCGTCGAACTCCGCGAGCACGCCCGCGCGCTGGGCGAGGCGATGGCGGCCGGATTCCCCTCCGGGGAGCTCAAGCGCGCCGTGGACGCGGTCGCCGGAGCCGACGCGCTGATCGCGGTGACGCCGGTGTTCAACGCCTCCTACAGCGGACTGTTCAAGAGCTTCTTCGACCTGGTGGACGCCGACGACCTGGAGGGCACTCCGGTGCTGATCGGCGCCACCGGCGGCTCGCCGCGCCATTCGCTGGTGCTGGAGCACGCGATGCGGCCGATGTTCGCCTACCTGCGCGCCGCGGTGGCGCCCACGGCGGTCTACGCCGCCTCGGAGGACTGGGGCGGCGGAGGAGACGTCCACGCGGCCCTCACCGAACGCGTGACGCGGGCGGGCGGGGAGCTGGCCGCCCTGGTCGCCGGGCGCCCGCGGCGGCGCCGCCCCGACCCGTACGAGGAGCCGGTGCCCTTCGAGCGCCTGCTGCGCGGGGAGTGAGGGCCCGGGCCGCGGGGGCAGGGCGGTCCGGGCGGGCCCGGCCCCTCCCACGGAGGTTCCGGGCCGTGAGCGGGGCGTCGCCCCGTCCTTGCGCCGCCCCGCCGCCGTCCGNCCGCCGCCGCTGGTGCGGCGGTCGACCTCCGGCTCCTCCGGGAAGGGGCACCGCGCCCCGTTCACCTTCCCAGTCTGGCGCCCAAGCCGTGCCGGAATCCCGGACTGATCGGCATTCCGTGCCCCCACCGGACGACACGAGGCGACGCTAGTGGCGACCGGGGGGAACCCGACCCGGGTATTCACACTGCGCATAGCAGTACTCCCGCCCGTCCCCCCGGCGCACCGGTCCCGGGGGGGACGGCCACGACGGCGATCAGTCCTCGTCGGCGAAGCGCTGCAGCCCCTCGCCGTCCAGGACGGCGACCTTGCGGTACCCGGCCTCGACACAGCCGGCCTCGCGCATTCGGCGCAGCGCCTCCCCGACCGCGTCCTCCCGCGCCCCGATGAGCATCCCCAGCTCGGCCTGGGAGAGCCGCACCCCGATGTCCACCGCACCGTCGCCGTTGGCCACCCCGTGCCGGGCGGCGAGCTGCAGCAGCGCCCGCGCCAGGCGCGCCGGGACCCGGTAGGCGGTGTACTCGCTGCGCTGCCGGTCCGACCACTCCAGCCGGTCCCCCAGTACCGACGCCACCGCCTCCCAGGCCCCCGGGGTGCGGTCGAGGAAGTCCTTGAAGGTGCGGGCGCTGAAGGAGTGCACCAGGGTCGGGGTGCAGGTGGCCACGGTGGCGGTGCGCGGGCGGTCCCGGACGATGCCCATCTCCCCCACCAGGTCGCCGTCGACCCGCACGCCCAGCAGCGTCTCCGTGCCGTTCGGCAGCACCGCGGTGACCTTCACGCAGGCCGAGGCCGACCGCCCGGGGGCGCGCAGCAGCAGCACGCCGTCGCCGGGCCCGCCCTGGCTCATCAGCACCCTCCCGGCGGGGACGCGCCGCGGCGCCGCCAGGGCCAGCAGCTCCTCCCGCCCCTCCGGCCCGATCCGGGCCATGAACGTGCCCTCCGGCCAACCCTCACCGCCCGTTGGAGCCATCGCCGACGCTCCTCTCCGTCCACCCCTCCTGCCTATCGGAGCCCGAACCCGGACGGGAAGGCCCGGCCCCGGCCGCTCAGGAACCGGAGACGCGGACATCGAGCACCTGGTCCAGGCCGGAGCAGCCCAACACCTTGGCGACCCTCCCGGACGCGACCGCCAGGACCTCCATCCGGCCGCCCCGGGCGCGCCGTTCCCGTTCCAGCTCCACCAGCAGCGCCAGCCCGCTGGAATCGATGAAGTCCAGCCGTGTCAGGTCGACCGTCAGCCACGGCCCCGCCCGGCGTTCGGCCTCCCAGGCCGCGCGTCTGACCTCCGCCGCGCCCGCGAGGTCCAGGTCGCCCTGGAAGCTCAAGCGCACCGCACCCCCGTCCGGGCACGCGTCGATACGGATATCGGTCACCACAGCCCCCTCACGACTCCTGCGCCGTTTCGCCTCCCCGATCAAGGTCCGGAACCGGAGTGGGCATCTGCATCCCGAACCGCCCAAGGTACGCCGACGGGGGGCGCCGTACCCCGGTTTCCCTCAAGACGCATCACCGGCCAAGGTCCCCCCGCGTCGTCGGTGCCCGGGCGTAGGATGCGGGGTAACGACAATGAAATGAACGGGGGGAGACCCTGCCGAGTCCGCTCCGAACGATCCGTGCCAGGGTCGCCTCCCGCGCCCGGGCGCGGGAGGCGTCAGCGGGCGTCAACGACGTCTGCGACGTCTGTGCCGAGCTGGTTCCCTGCCGCGGGGTCGGCGTCATCATGGCTTCCGGCAAGGGGACCAGTACCGGCTCCTACTACGCGACCACGCGCTTCAGCCGCCGCTCCGACGAGCTGCAGACCGCGCTCGGCCAAGGGCCCAGCATCTCCGCCGCCGCGCGGGGCGAGGCGGTCCTGGTCCCCGACCTGAGCCGCGCCTCGGCCCGGCGGCTCTGGCCCGTCTTCGCCGAATCGGCTCTGGCCGATGGGCTCAAGGGCGTCTTCGCCTTCCCCGTCGGCGCGGGGGCGGCGGTGCTCGGCGCCCTGACGGTCCACCGATCGGACCCTTCCCCGCTGGAGGAGGACGAACTCGCCTGCGGGCTCGCCTCGGCCGAGGTCGCGCTCGACCTCATGCTGCACGGCCCTCCCAGAGGCGCCACCGTGCCCTGGGCCAACGGCGGCGACATGGGATCGCACCAAGTGGAGGTGCACCAGGCGGCGGGAATGGTGTCCCTACAACTCGACGTGACCGTGGACGAGGCCTACTCACGACTCCGGGCCCACGCCTTCCGGCACGACATGACGCTCGCGGACGTGGCGCAGGAGGTGGTCCGCCGGCGGCTCAGGTTCACCCCCGATCCGACGACCGGCTGACCATGCCCGGCCCGTCCCATCTTCCGAAGGAGGAACCCCGCGTGCCGCGAGAGCTCGCGCTGGTCGACGCCTTCGTCGGGCTGGCAGACTCCCTCGTCGCCGGCTTCGACGTCGCGGATTTCCTACACGATCTGCTGGTGCGCTCGGTGTCCCTCGTGGACGCCGAGGCCAGCGGGCTGCTGCTGAGCGACACCACGGACGAGCGGCTGCGCTTCATCGCCGCCTCCACCGAGCAGGCCCGCATGCTCGAACTGCTGCAGCTGCAGAACGAGGAGGGCCCCGCCCTGGAGGCGTACCGCACCGGCGCCTGTATCACCGTCCCCGAGCTGGACGCGAACGCCGACCGCTGGCCCGCCTTCCACCGGGCGGCGCGGGAGGCCGGTTTCGCCTCTGTACAGGCACTTCCGCTCCGCCTGCGCGGCCGCACCCTGGGCGCGATGAACCTGTTCCGCACCGCCCCGGGGGAGTTGGACGAGACCGACACGGCGATCGCCCAAGGGCTCGCCGACGTGGCGACGATCGGCATCGTCAACTCACGCGCGCTGGGGGAGCAGGAGCGCCTCGCCGAACAGCTCCAGGCGGCACTCAACAGCCGCATCTCCATCGAGCAGGCCAAGGGGATGCTCGCGGAGTACCACGGGGTGGACATGGCGCAGGCGTTCGAGATGCTGCGCCGGTTCTCCCGCGACAACAACCTCCGCCTGTCGAAGGTGGCCAGGGACGTGGTACGCCGGGAGACGACGACGGGCGAGCTCATCCCGCCCCGCGGCCACGCGCTGCGCTGACCGGGCCGGCGGCCGGGGCCGGATCCGCGACACGGGCCGGTGCCCGGCGGAGCCCTGAGTCCCCCGGAGCGGGCGGGGGACGGAGGACTCCGGGACCGGTAGGGGCTCAGATCTGGTTCTTGGTGAAGGCCGCCATGATCTGGGCGGCGGCCCAGCCGGTGATGCGGTCGCCGAAGTCCTGATCGGACCCCTGGGACTTGCGGGCGGCCAGCACCGCCTTCTCGGTCTCGGCGCCGTAGTGGCCGTCGGCGCCGAACTCGGGCAGGTCGAACCCGGCCTTCATGAGAATGACCTGCAGGTACTTGACGCGCTCTCCGATGTCGCCCTTGCTCAGTCCGACCATGTCATCGTCTCCGATCTGTCCGGCGTCGGCGGGCATCCCGGCGCGCACCCAGGCGGCCAGGTCGTCGCCGGGGCACGAGGTCTGGTTCAGGTCCCGGTGCCCGGTCTTGGAAAGGGTGCGCCCGGCGCGGCGGTTGGCCTCGTCGTACAGGGCGCGGATGGCGGCCTTGGCGGCGCCGGTGGCGTCGCCGTCCTGGCCGATGAAGCAGATGCCGATGTGCGAGGTGTTGTACGGCGCCGCGTGCGCGCCGACGGTCAGCCAGCCACGGCCCTCATAGGCGGTGCCGGAGGTGTCGACCAGGAAGTTGTAGCCGATGTCGGCCCACCCGTTGCCGTCCATGTGGAAGTCCTGGATGGAGCGGACCGACTGGCCCGGCGGCCCTGCCGAGTAGTGGACGGTGACCCCGCGCCGCTGCGACCACGAGGTGGTCGACCGGGAGCGGGGCGCCCGCGCGCCCCATCCGGAGCGCGGGACGATCGAGACCATGCGTGCCTCCTGGAAACGCGAGCGGCCCCGGAGCACGGACCGGGGCCTGTGGGGAACGGTGAGCGGCGGCGGGACACGGGGCGGCGCGGTGACCGGTCCTCGACCCCATCGCGCATCTCACATTTCGCATCGTAGGGATCGCACGCTGTCACTAGGGTGGAATCCGGAGAACCCACATCCGGTGCGCTGCGATGGGAGGGCACGTCAAGAGGCGGACGCCCGTGCCGGAACCCCATAAAGGCCCCCGTGGGCGCACCCCGTTCTCCCCGCGCACCCCACGACCCCCTCGGCGCTCGTTCGCGGTGGCGAAGTGTCCGGAATCCCTCAGGGGCGTTCGGTCGGTGTACCTATACTGGCCGGGTCCGTCCTGTCGGGCGGACGACGACCACGAGTTCAAGGAGGTGGGGTCGATGACCGCGACGGCGGCGACCACCGCGCAGCACGACCGGACCTGCCTCACGCACCGGTGCGCGGTCTGATCGCCTGTCATCCGTTCCGCCCGCCGAGAGCGTGAGGCGGCGGGCCGAGATCCATTGGCCCGAGAGAACGGATCCATTCACCGATGAACGACGACTCCTCGGTCTCCCCTGCGCATCCTGTGTCCGCCGATTGGGCGGTGCGGGCCGAGACGCCCTCCGACGTGCCCGAGGTCCGGCGGATCGTGCGCGCCGCCTTCGGCCGGCCCGACGAGGCCGACCTGGTCGATGCGCTGCGCGACGACCCGGCGTGGATCGACGGGCTGTCCGTCGTCGCGGCCGACCGCGGTGGGCGGCCGGTCGGGCACGCGCTGCTGACCCGGTGCCACATCGGCACCGTTCCGGCGCTGTGCCTGGCTCCGTGCGCGGTGCTGCCCGACTACCAGAGGACGGGCGCCGGTTCGGCGGCCGTCCGGGCGGCACTCGACGCGGCGGCGGCCATGGGCGAGCGGTACGTGACCGTGCTGGGGCACCCCGAGTACTACCCGAGGTTCGGATTCGGCCGCGCCTCTGGGCACGGGGTCCGCCTGACGGTCGAGGTCCCCGACGAGGCGCTGATGGTGATGGCGCTGCGACCCGGGGACCAGGTGCCCCCGGGGACGATCCGCTACGCGGAACCGTTCGGCATCTGAGCGGTGCGGGACGGCGGGCGGCGGCAGGGGCGCTCCCGTGGCCGCCGCCCGGCCCGTTTCGCCCGCTCTTCGCCCGCTGTGCCCCTGTTCCGGACGTCGAGCCCCTGTTAATCTCCCGCGCATGTCCAGAACCGCGGGGGCCGCTTGGCCGATGGTGGGCGCCTGGCTGCTCGTGGCCGCGGTCTCGGCGCTCTACGCCGCGGCGTGCTGCGCCGCCGTCTGGGCGGTCGGCCTGGCGTGGTGGTGGGGGCTGCTTCCGGTGGCCGTGGCCGTGGTCGGCGCCCAGATGAGCATGCTGATCACGGTGAACGGTGCTGAGCCCCCGGCGGACGACGTGGTCCTCCACCCCGAGGACGACGCGCGGATCCACACCGTCCTCGACCGGCTGTGCGCGCTCACCCGACAGGACAAGCCGGAGGTGCGGCTGTACGGCGACGGCGCGCCCAACGCCCTCTCCTTCGAGCCCGGCACCGTCTACCTGAGCATGGGCCTGGTCGACCGGTTGGACAACCGGGAGCTGGAGGCCGTCCTCGCCCATGAGCTGGCGCACCTGGCGCACAGGGACCAGCGCGTGCTGTCGTTCGCCACCGTCATGGGGACGATGGAGTGGGCGCTGACGCTTCCGGCGATGTCGGTGATGCTGGTTGCGGCCGCCGAGGCACAGGTGTGCCGCCTCGCCCGCAGGTGCGGCCGGAACTGGCGGCCCGCGTTCGGAGGGTCGCCCATGGCGCGCCGGGCCCAGCAGCCGGAGCAGGAGGCGGAGGAAGACGGGAAGGCGTTCTCACCGCCCGTCGCCCGAGTGGTCATCGCGCTCGCCGGACTCGCGCGCGCGGCCTCCTTCATCCTCTTCCTGGCCCTGCTGTTCCCTCTGCTCATCGCGGGCGTCCTGGCGTACGGGGCGGCGCTGGTGCCCGGCCGCCTGGCGGTCCTCGTCCTGACCCGGCGGCGCGAGATGGCCGCCGACCGGGCGGCGGCCGAGCTGACAGGGGCGCCGTCGGTCCTGGCGGCGACACTGGCCCGTCTGACCCGGTCCATTCCCCTCTCGGGGGACCTGCGCAAGCTCGGGAGCGCGTCGTCGCAGGCGTTCCTGCCCACGTCCCGCCCGGGAAAGCGCAAGGACCGGCACCCGGACGACGCGATCGGCAAGGCGATGGACCGGCTGTGGGACTCCCTGCGCTCCACTCACCCTTCGGTGGAGGCCCGCATCAAGCGCCTGGAGAGGCAGTCGGCCCGTATGACCGGATCCGGAGACAGGTAGGCGCTTCGGACGCGCGCCGCGTCCTCCCCAGTCACCCTTCGCTCGTGTGCGGCGGGCGCGGGCCGCCGGGGATGTCGTTGAAGACGCGCTCGCGCACACTCGCATCTCGCACCGCCTCCCGCTCGTCCCCGGAGGTCAGGCGCAGGTGCTCCGCGGCGCCCAGCAGCTCGGAGGCGCGTGCCTCCGGCTCCCAGGTCGGCGCGCCGATGGTGACGGGGACGCCCTGGTGTTCGGTGATCAGTTCGGGGCCGGAGTCCGTGTCGCGCACGACGCCGATCCCCTTGTCCTCACAGGTGACGTCGTCGCCCCAGTTCGCGCAGGGGTCCTCGAAGTCCGTGCAGTCGGGGTCCGAGTAGCCGGTGACCTGGAGCGCGCGACGGCGAACACCTGCTGTTCAACGCCGTACACAAGCTCCACGACACCCGAGTCTCGTGCCGTGACCTCGACACCCTGGACGAGGTCGCCGAAGCCATGGACGCCGCCCGGTTGCAGGTGATCGCCGCTTGATGGACGGGGCCGCGCACGCTGGGCATGTGCACTGAATGTGCAACGGACCCCGGAGCGGCGAGGGGATGAGACACAAAGAACGGGTGCCCACCTGCGTGGACACCCGTTCCTCTGTCGGGGTGGCGGGATTTGAACCCACGACCTCTTCGTCCCGAACGAAGCGCGCTGCCAAGCTGCGCTACACCCCGTGGCAACGCTGATCAGTCTAGCGGACGCACAGGGGTGCTCGCACACGCGGAAGGGAGATGACCCGGGGGCGGACGTGAACCCGGAGGCAGGAGCCTTCCGGGCCGTCCTGGAAAGGGGGTTCGCTGCCGGACGCAATGCGGGGAGGCCGCGCCCGTGGGCGCGGCCTCCCCGGTCCTCGCGCATTGGGGGACTGTTTCCGCAGAGCCGCGGACCAAACCTCTCTAGAGAAGAACGGCCGGGGGCGGCCCGATCCCTTGCCGGGTCCCCTCCCCCGTCGCACCTTCGGGGCATGGGTGCCGCGACCACCATCCCCGACCCCGATGATGCGCGGCCCTTCCCCTGGTGGGTCCGCCTGTCCCGCCGACTCAACGGGGAGCGGGTGTGCGCCGTGCCCGGCTGCATCGGGATGACCGATCCCGACGCGCCGTACTGCGCGGCGCACACCGACGCCGTCCACTCCCTCCGCTCCCGCCTCGGCGACCGGCGCTGCGCCGTGGAGGGATGCCCCGACCCGCGCGAAGGGGGCGACGTCCACGGCGACCTGTGCCGCGCCCACGGGGACGCCGCACTGCTGCGCGCCGCCTTCGCCCGTTCGTCGGGCGGCCGCTGGAACGTGCCGGCCGCCTCCCCGGCGGTCTCTTCGTCCCGCACGAAGAGGGCACCGGGCCCGCAGGGGTGAGACACGGGGCGTCCGCGGCGGCCTTGGGAGGGGCGGCCCCGCGACCGTGCCCGTAGGCGCGTCCCCCGGGGACGAGGCGGGTTCGGCGGGGGTTCACGCGAATTCCGCCGGACCTGCACCGAAACCGTGACGGTGTCGTGACCGCGCAGGTGGAACCCTGGGTCCGGCCCACGCGTCCCAATGGGCCGGACTTCGCACCCGAGCTCCGGAGGAGCGCCTTGGACACCCCCACGACCGTGGTCCTGATCCTGCTGGGCGCACTGGTCGTCCTCGGAGCGGCGATCCTGATCGTCCAGCTCCGCCGCCGCGACCGTCCCGCCCCCTCCGCTCCCGCCGCCCCGCGCGACCCGTTCGCCGACGTCGGCGACATCAACGGCGACCCGCGCGCCCTTCGCGCCGGGGACATGGTCGAGTTCGGGGCCGAGCGCTCCTGGGTGCGCGGCACCCTGCGGCTCTCCGAGGGCGGCGCGCAGTGGGCCGAGCACTTCGTCGACGCGCAGGGCACCGACACCGGGGGCGGGCAGGCCGCCCGCCGCTGGCTGTCCGTCGAGGAGGACCCCGACCTGCAGCTGGCCCTGTGGACCGCCCGCCCCGAGCTGGAGCTGGTCCCCGGCCCGCCCTCCCTGGAGCTGGACGGGGTGCGCTACCGGCTCTCCGAGCGCGGCAGCGCCTCCTACCGCTCGGAGGGCACCACCGGCCTGCGCGCCTCCGGCGGCATGGACTACGCCGACTACGAGGCCGACGACGGATCGCTGCTCTCCTTCGAGCGCTTCGACCACGGGAGCTGGGAGGCGGCGACCGGCACGCCCGTGCAGCGCGGCGCCCTGACCGTCTACCACTCCGGCGCCGAAGGGCCGGGCGCCTGACATGCGCACCGCATCCGCTCCCGGGGCCCACGCCGGTCCCGGATCCGGCGCCGGTCCCGACGCCGGTTCCGACGGCGACGCCGACGGCCCCCCGAGACCCGCGGCCGGAGCCGACGGCCGCGGCACCGCCGTCCCGGTCTCCGTGCCCTTCGCCGACACCCGCGCCCGCGACCTGGTCTGGACGCTGGAGCACCCGCCGCTGCCCGCCCTCGCCACGCGCACCGCGGTGCTGGGCGGGGTCCGGGTCGAGCTGCGTGTCCTCGGGGCCTCGCACCAGGTCGTGCTGGCGGGCGGCCCCCAGGCCCACGCCCGGGCCGTGGAGACCGTCGCCTGCCTGCCGGGCGCCGACGGGAACCTGCCCGGTTCGGCCGCCCCCGGCGTCCCCGGGCTGGCCTCGTACTCCTTCACCAGCACGGTCGAGCGGCTCTCCGGCCCCGAGCTGGACCGGCGCGTCCGCGCCCTGGTCGACCGGCTCGACGGCGACCCCGCCGCGGTCGCCGCCGCCTTCCCCGGGTCGCCGTCCGCGGTGACCGCCCTCGCCGCCGCGTCCCCCGCCCCCGGATGCCTGGAGTGGCGCACCTGGCACGCCTACCCGCAGACGGGCGAGCTGGTCCGCACCCGCACGCGGACCCGCACCGCCCCCGCCAAGCGCACCGCCCATCCCTCCGAGGAAAGGAGCCCCGCCCCGTGAACATAGAAGGGACCACGGGCAAGATCCTGCTGCTCATCGGCCTTGTGGGCGTCATCCTCGTCGTGGCCTTCGCCTCCCTGGGCAACGCGTCGAGCCGCCCCGAATGCGGCGACTACGACCTGGTCAACGGCGAGTACGTGTACCGGGACGACCGCGGCGACTACGAGAAGGAGAACGGCGAGTACATCTACGTCGGGTGCTCCTCCGGCTCGCGCGGGTCCAGCAGCCACAACAACAACAGCGGTTCGAGCGGGGGCGGCTTCTTCTCCTCCTGGGGCGGCAACTCCCGCGACGGCTCCGGGTTCCGGGGCGGCGGCCCCGGCTGGGGCAAGTGACGCCGGAAGCGGCACCGGCCCCGCGACCGGGCGCCGAGCCCGCGACCGGACCGCCTGCCCCGTACCGTCCCCGCCCCCTGCCCCGGTGCGGCGGTACGCGGCACCGGTGGCGCCCATGACGGAACGCGACAGACAAGGAACCCCCGAGACGCCATGTTCATCCTCTACGAAGCCCTGGCCGTATTCGCCTACGGGGCCCTCGGCCTCGTCCTGATGCTGGCCGGCTACCTCATCGTCGACCTGCTCACCCCCGGCAAGCTGCACGTCCTCATCTGGCAGGACCGCAACCCCAACGCCACCCTCGTCCTGGCCGCCAACACCCTCGGCGTCGCCATGGTCGTGGCCATGGCCATCTACGCCTCCGACAGTGACGGCATCGCCGAGGGCCTGCTGCTCACCGCCGTGTACGGCGTCATCGGCCTGGTGCTGATGGCCGTGTCGTTCGCCGCGATCGACCTGCTCACCCCCGGCCGCCTCGGCGACGCCGTCAACCACGCCGAGCTGGTGCCCGCCGCCTGGGTCAACGCCACCGCCCACGTGTCCGTCGCCCTGGTCGTGGCGGCGGCGATCTCCTGATGGCCGAATCCGTCGAGGCCGTCGGTACGGAGCGGTCCGACGGGACCGCTGAGGCGGGGGAGGCGCCCGGCGCGGGCGCCTCCCCCGCCCGCCTTCCCGTCGGCCCCCGCGCCGCCCGGTTCCTGGTGCTGCTCGGCGTCTTCGTCTGCGCCGCCTGCGGCCTGGTGTACGAGCTGGCGCTGGTGGCGCTGGGCAGCTACCTGCTCGGCGACACCGTCACCCAGGCCTCGATCGTGCTCAGCGTCATGGTGTTCGCCATGGGGGCGGGCTCGCTGGCGTCGAAGGGGCTCACCGGCCGCCCCGCGTTCTGGTTCGTGGTGATCGAAGGCGCCCTGTCGCTGGTCGGCGGGCTGTCGGTGCTGGCCCTGTACGCCGCCTACGCCTACCTGTCGCTGTACCAGCCCGCACTGGTGGTGTGCGCGTTCGCGGTGGGGGCGCTCATCGGCGCCGAGATCCCGCTACTGATGAAGCTCATCCAGCGGATCCGGCGGCAGGACGCCGCCGACGCGGTCGCCGACCTGTTCGCCGCGGACTACGTGGGCGGGCTCGTCGGCGGGCTCGCCTTCCCGTTCCTGCTGCTGCCGGTGCTGGGGCTGGTCGAGGGCACGCTGGCGGTGGGGACGCTCAACGCCCTGGTCGGGATGTGGGTGGTGCTGTGGATCTTCCGGTCCGAGCTGGCCCCGCGCGCCCGGGCCGGGGCGGCCGTCGGGATGGTGGTCGTGGTGGCGGTGCTCGCCACCGCCTACCTGCAGTCCGACCGGTTCGAGGTGACCGCCCGGCAGGCCCTCTACCGGGACCCGATCGTGCACGCCGAGCGCTCCGAGTACCAGGAGATCGTGGTCACCCGGGACGGGGACGACACCCGGCTCTACCTCAACGGGGACCTGCAGTTCAGCTCCCTGGACGAGTACCGGTACCACGAGGCGCTGGTGCACCCGGCGCTGTCGGGGCCGCGCGGGGACGTGCTGGTGCTCGGCGGCGGCGACGGGCTGGCGGCGCGGGAGGTGCTGCGCTACCCGGACGTGGAGCACCTGACCCTGGTCGACCTGGACCCGGCCGTCACACGGCTGGCGCGGACGGACCCGGTGGTGTCGGAGCTGAACGAGGACGCCCTGGACGACCCGCGGGCGGAGGTCGTCAACGCCGACGCGTTCAAGTGGCTGCGCGGGGACGAGCGGCGGTTCGACGCCGTGATCGTGGACATGCCCGACGCGGACGACGTGGGGACCGCGAAGCTGTACTCGGTGGAGTTCTACGCGCTGGTGGAGAAGCGGATGCGCGAGGGCGGGCTGATGACGGTGCAGGCGGGGTCGCCCTACTTCGCCAACGACGCGTACTGGAGCGTGGGCGAGTCTCTGAAGGAGGCGGGGTGGAGCACCGTCCCGTACAACGTGGACGTGCCGAGCTTCGGCAACTGGGGGTTCTACCTGGCCGCCCCCGAGGGCGGCGGGGCACCGGAGTTGACGGTGCCGGAGAACGCGCCTGAGCTGCGCTTCCTCGATGAGCGCATCCTTGAGGCCGCGAAGGTGTTCCCCAAGGACCGCGCCCGAGGGGCGGCCGGGAGCGGGGGGAGCGGGGAGGACGGCGAGGGAGGTTCCGGGGGCGGAGGCGACGTTCGGGCCTCGACGCTCCTCGATCCGGCCGTCATCGGCTACCAGCAGGAGAAGGAGGCCTGGGAGGGCTACTGATCCCGGTGGTCGCGGGGGTTCGGCGGCTCCTCCGCCTGATCGACGCCCTCCTCGGCCCCGATGCCGGTGCCGTCCTCCGGGGCGCTCTCCGTCCGCGGCGCGGGCACACGCCCTCCCAGGCGCTTCAGGGCGACGCGCGCCTCTTCGGCCTCGGGAACGCCCATCTCCGTGAAGATCGCCGTGGCGGCGGAGAGCCGATCGCGCGCGGTCTCGGCCTCCCGGGAGTCCTTCGGCTGCCGCAGCGTTCCGAGACCGAGCAGCGCCTTGCCCTCCGCGAAGCGCTCCTTGCGCTCACGGGCGATGCGCAGGGCCTTCTCGTAGGCCTCCGACGCCTCGCCGACCCAGCCCGCGCGGGCATAGGTCAGGCCGAGGCCATTGAGGATCTCGGAGTCGGCGCTTCCCAATGACGTCTTCTTGCTCACTTCCAAGGCCTGGAAGTGGGCCTCTTCCGCCCGGCCGAAGTGCCCTTGCGCACTGAGCGCGACGGCCATGCCGTTCAGGGCGAAGACCTCGGCGGAATGGTCACCGCACTCCTGCGCAGCGGTGACCCCCTGCTCTAGGTGGCGCACGGCCTGGTCGTAGTCCCCGAGACCGGTGTAGGAGTCACCGATCACCCGGAACGCCGCGGCACGCGTATCCGGGGGGACGAGGTCGGCGGGGCCGTCGAGCACGGCCCTGCCCGCGATGATCGCCTCCTCGTGCTCACCGATCATCTGCTTCATGACGCCGACGTTGAGGGTCTGCAGCAGTTCGAGTGCGCGGTCGCCCGTCCTGCGGGCGTGGTTGAGCACGTAGGTCAGGGCGGCCGCGGCCTCCCGGAACCGGCCGAGCCGCTCATAGACCAGGCCGAGGTTGGCCTCGGCCCGCATCAGCCCGAAGTCGTCCCCCAGCTTGGTGAGCAGCTCCTTGGCCTCTTGGAGCAGGTCGAGCGCCAGCGCGTAGCGCCCCGCCAGCCCCTGGGCGACGCCGAGCCCGATCAGGGTCACGGCGCTGCCCCGCTCGCTGCCCTGTTCACGGCTGGCCGCAAGCGCCTTCTCCTGGGTGGACAGCATCAGCTCGGTGCGCCCGTGCACGGCGTAGAAGCGCCAGACCGCGTCGGCGATCTGCCAGGTGTGCTCCCCCGCCTGCCGATCGGCGAAGTAGTCGACCACGGACACCAGGTTGTCCTGGTGCCGCTCGAACCAGATGACAGCCTCCTCGCGGCTCCCGATCCTGCTCTCGTAGCGGGAGCGCCGGGTCACCACCAGCTCGTACTCGTGGGCCCGGGGCCCCAGGTAGCCGGCGGCCTCGTTGGCCCGCTGCAGGTAGTGCTCGGCGAGCCGCCACCGGGCGTCGTCGGCCTCCTTGCCCTCCAGCTCCGCGGAGGCCTTATGCCGCGCGTAATCGCCGATGAGGTCATGGAAGCGGTAGACGTCCACGCTCGGCTCGTCCAGCAGGCAGACGCTGACCAGCTCTTGGAGGAGGTCGTCGGCGTCGGGCGGGTCCGCGTCGAGCAGGTCCGCGGCGCCCATCAGGTCGATGCTGCCGCCGATCATGGTTCCGAGCAGGCAGAAGATGCGCCGCTGTTCATCGGTGAGGCTCCGGTAGGACAGCTCGAACACCGCCTCGACGCTCTGCCCCTCGACGCGCAGTTCGAGAAAGCGTCGGCGCTCCTCCCCCAACCGCTGGCGCACGTGCGCGAACGTCCAGCGCCTCCGGTGCAGCATGCGCCCGGCGATGATGCGCAGGGCCAGGGGAAGCCCCCCGCACAACTGCACGACCTTCGCGGCGTCCTCGGGCTCGGCGGTGACGCGGTCCTTGCCCAGGACCATTTCCAGCAGCCGCAGGGAGTCGTCGCTGTCGAGCATGTCGAGGGACAGGTGCCCCACGCCGCTCAGCCCGGGGAGGTCGTGGCGCGAGGTGATGAGGGTGAACGACCCGGCGGCCGCAAGCAGCGGATGGACCTGGGCGTACCCGGCGGCGTTGTCGAGGACGACCAGGACCCGGCGCCCGGCCAGGCGGGCCCTCCACATGGCGGACCGCTCTTCGAGCGTGTCCGGAATGGCCTCGGGCGCCACGCCCACGGCGCGCAGCAGCGTCCCCAGAGCCGCCTCCGGGGAGGCGGGCGCCTGCTCGGGGCTGAAACCGTTGAGGTCGATGAAGAAGGCGCCGTCCGGGTAGCGGTGCTCCAGCAGGTGTGCCGCGTGCACGACGAGGGAGGTCTTACCGACCCCGCCCGGGCCGGTGACCACGTACACCGGGGCGGCGTCCTCACCGCGCTCGGCCGCCTCCAGCAGTTCGCGCACGTCCTCTTGGCGGCCCGTGAAGTCGGGCAGGTCCCGCGGCAGGTCGTTGCGGGTGACCGCGGTCGGCCACGGGGCCTGCGGGGACTCCGCGGCGGCGGGCTCGGGGGCCGCGTCGGCGGCGGGTGCCTCGCGCCCCTCGGTGTCGTTGAGGATGCGCTCGTGCAGGCCGACCAGCTCCGGGCTGGGGTCCACGCCCAGCTCCTCGGCCAGGTAGCGCCGGTTCTCCTGGTAGGCGCTGAGTGCCGCGGCCCGCTGGCCGCTCCGGTTGAGTGCGGCGATGAGCAGGTACTGCAGGCGCTCGCGCAGCGGGTCCTCGCGCACCAGGGGGGTCAGCCGGGTGACCACGTCGTCGTAGCGGCCGAGGGCGAAGGCCCCGTCGGCCCAGGCGGTCACCGTCGCCCACTGCTCTTCGACGAGGGGCTGGCCCAGCGCGTACCAGAGGCGGTCGCTCCCGGTACCGGAGAACGGGCGCCCCTTCCAGCATTCGAGGGCGCGCTCCCACAGAGCAACGGCCTCCTCGGTGCTCCCCGCCGCGTGGCCGCGCGCGGCGAGGTCCCGGAAGCGGTGGAGATCCACTTTCCGTTGATCGATATCGGCGAGATATCCACCCGGAGTAGTCGTGATCAACCCGGGAAAGGCACGCCGGAGGTGGGAAACCTGTACCTGGATCACGGAGCGTGCCGTTCGGGGCGGATCGTCGTCCCAGAGATACTCGATCAACCGGTCGATCGGCACCTCTTTCCCGGCATCGACCAGGAGCGCCCCGAGTACGCACCGCTGCCTGGGCCCACCGACGGGCACGGGTTCACCATCGTCCCGCCACGCCGAAATGGGTCCGAGCACGCCAAAATCCACAAATGGCACTGTACCAAGGCCATTTGCGGATCCGGCGCGTTCCTCGGAGCGAGGATTTGCGGGACCGACCCGAAACCTTCCGCCGGTCCTCCGGTTGTGCTGCTGAGAGGGGGGTCAGCCGTCCGACTTCGCCGGCGGCTCCTCCGCGTCCTCCGGAGCGTCGCCCCCGTCGGCTTCGCGCTCCCTCTCCTGTCCGCCGCCCGGCACGGGCTCCTCGTAGGGTTTGATCTTCCCGATCACGCCCCCGAGCCCGGCCGTGATGGCGTCGAACTCCTCCTGCAGCGTCGTGCACCCCGTCATGTCACACTTCCCTTTCCGCGAGGCCGCAGGCGCGCGCCCCGCTCCTGGAGGTGCGCCTACGGCAGCTCGATGTCGACTCCGACCAGGTCGTCCTCGTCCTCCCAGGGCTCCATCTCCTCCTGGCGGGAGTCGCCGCCGTCGTCATCGCTCGCGGGCCGCAGCTTGGCGGCCGGCGGCGCGACGACGGTGAAAGGAGCGTCGAGGCCTTCGACGATCCGGGAGAACTCCTCGTCGACCCGGGTCGGCTCGGTCAGCAGCATCGAATCCCATCCCATCTCATCCGTGAACGGGCACCCCCCGGATGCGGCCGAACCACCGCACCGAGCACCGTGGGCGTGCCGGACCGGAGCCCGCAGGCCGTCCTCCCGCGGATCCCGGTCTGGCCGAACGGGTCCCACGCTAGAGACGCCGTCTTCTGCGGTGCTTTCAGCCCGCTTTCAGCACCGGTTCCAGCCCTCCGGAACCCGGCCCGCCTGCGGTCGCGCGCCGTCGGGGCCACCCGGCCACCGGGGCGCCGTCGCGGCCTCGCCGGCCGCCCCGCCGACCGACCGGCGCACGCAGGGGCTCCAGTCGGGAAGACATCCGTCCTTCCCGGCAGGACCGCGTTCACACACCCGTCACCTGTCCTCTTTCGGCCTCTGCTCCCCCGTCTGTCACCGTTGCGCTCTAAACTGCCTTCTCGTGGCACACCATGCGCCCGACCCGGGAGAACAGACTCCGCTGGCCCGACTGCCCCGGAGGTCCCGAGCGACCCTGCTCGCGGCCACGGTGAGTGTCCTCGCGGTCGCACTGGCCATGACCGGCCTCTGGGCGGCCGGCGGCCTGGAGGCCTCGAAGTCCACCGACTTCCGGGACGTCGCACCCGGCGAGCCGGTCCGCAACTCGCTGCTGGAGCTGAAGCTGCACGAGGCGGCGTTCACCCGGGACCCGGACACCGGGGCGCACACCCTCCAGATCCGCGCGGACATCAAGACGCGCTTCAACGAGCCGGTCCCGGTGGCCAACCTCACCGGCATGATCGACCCCCGGTTCGGCCGCAAGGACCTCTCCGCCGCCGGCCTGAGCGTGGCCCTCACCCGCCAACCGGACCGGACCGTCTTCGACCTGCAGCCGGAGGTCCAGGAGGAGGCCGTCCTGACCTGGCGGCTCACGGACGACGACCCGGACGCCGAGCCCAAGTCGGCCGAAGAGATCTTCGACGACGAGAACTTCCTCGAACCGGCCGACGTCTCCGAGCAGGTCGCCCAGGTCGACCGGGTCAAGGTGACGGTCACCGGGGCCGTCTACGAGGCCGGTTTCACCGACCAGACCAAGCGCTGGTGGCACGACACGAACACGCGCGGCATCGTCTACCTGCCCATCGAGGAGTGATCACCGTCAGCGCTCCCCCGCCCCCGCAGTCCCCGCAGCCGCCCGCGGGGCACGCCGCCGCGCCCCGGCCCGCGCGCGAGCGGCGCTGGCCGACCGTGGTCACCTCGCTGGTGCTGCTGGCACTGCTCATGTACGCGCAGTCGTTCCGCTTCTCCTCCGATGTCGCGGTCACCGAGCCGATGGTCGCCTCCGGTGACGCCTCCGCCGCCGTGGACGCGCGGTCCTTCACCGTCAAGGTGGAGGAGGTGCGCTTCGCCAGGGCCGTCGGCGACGGCGCCGACGATTCCGGGCTGTCCGACTTCGCACCGGAGCCGGAGTACATCGAGGCCAAGGGGGTGTGGGTCGTGGTCTTCCTGGAGGTGACCTCCACGGAGCGGCAGCTCACCCGGCTGGAGGCCGAACTCGACAGCGGTGACAAGAACGTCTACGCGTCCACGTCGTGGCTGCACAACACCTTCGGCTCCATCGGCGACGGCTTCCCGCCGGGCATCCCGGTCCAGGGGGCCACGGCGTTCGAGGTTCCGGAGAAGGCCCTCAAGGACCCGGTGGTGCGGGTCACCGTCTCCACCGGTATCGACCAGCGTCTCTCGGGGGAGGCCCACGTGAAGCTCGGGCTCTCCGGGGACGAGCTGAAGAAGGCGATCGACGGCGCCGAGGAGACCCTGGACGTGCCCGCGCCCCGGATGCAGAAGGTGTGACGCCCCGTGCCCGCCCGTCACGACCCCCATTACCCTGACGACCGGGATCCGCTGGACCCCGCGTCGCCGGACCCTGCGTCACCGGAGTACGCCCGCCCCGATCACGACCCGTGGGCGCACGGACCGCAGCGCCCCGCGGACGCCCCCGGCGGGCAGGAGGCCCCGCCGCCCGTGCCGCAGCCGGGCGAGCAGCACGGTCCGCCGACAGGACGGCACGGGCCGCAGAGCGGGCCGCCCGGGCACGGCCAGGGGACGCCGCCCACCGGCATGCGGCCGGGCGCCGTCCCTCCGCATGCGCAGCGGCCCGCACCCCCTCCCGGCCCCCCGCCCGGACACCCGAGTGCGCCCGAGCCTGCGCAGCCGCAGTGGCCGCAACAGCGGCCCTCGGCGCCACAAGGGCCTTTCCAGTACCAGCAGCCTGCGCAGCCCCCGGGACAGCAGCAGGCCACGCCTGACGGGTGGCATCGGCAGGGCCCCGCGCCGTCGGACCCCCCGCAGGGCACGCCCACCGGTCCGCAGCACCCCCGGCCACGACCGCAGCAGCAGGGGCAGCCGTGGGAGACCGCGCCCGGGGGCGAGCAGTCCTCGGGCGCATGGGCGTCACAGGGCGGGGGGCCGAGTCAGGGTGTGCCGTCCTCGGGACGGCACACCGGCCCTCGACAGGGGCCGCAGCAAGGGCCGCCCTTCGTGGAACCCAAGCACTCGGCCCAGGGCCCGGCACAGGGCGGCCCTCCGCAGGGCGCGCCGTTCCCGGGGTGGGGCACGGGGCCGCAGCAGCCGTCCCCGCTGGTCGAACCGAAGGGGCCACCGCACCACGGACGGCCCGGCGGCCCCCGGACCGGCGACCCGCAGCAGGCGCCGCCCGCCGTCGGCTCCCCGGGGACGGAGCCTGCCGACCGAGCGCCGCGCCCCACCTTCGCGCGCCCGGAGGACGGCCCCGCCCCGTCCGACGCCCGGCACGGCGGGGCGCACCTCGCCGAGCCGCCCGCCGTCGGCCGACAGGCGCAGGGGGGCGGNGGGGGGGGGGGGGGGGGGCCGCCGCCGCGGCCGGAACGGGTGCGGCGGCCACGGCGGCCCGCCCTCCGTTGTGGAAGCGGCTCCACCTGCCGTGGATCGCGGGCATCGTCGTGCTGCTGCCCGTCTCGCTCGGCGGCCCGTGGGTTCTGGAGAACCAGGAGTGGAAGGAGACCGGCGCGATCCCGCCCGACCCCGTCCCCGCCGAGGGCGGCACCGCCTCCGTCTCGGGGAGCGAATGGGGGCTGGGGGCGGTCGTCGTCGACGAGTACTTCGACACCGAGCCGCCCCCGCCGGGCATCACCCTGGTCGACGCGGTGTTCAAGGCGTCGCCGTCGGACGAGCGATCGGCCGAGCTGCTGAAGACGTGCAGTTTCCAGGCCGTCGGCGACGACGGCCGGATCTGGGAGACGAGCAGCGAGTACGCCACCCGGTCCGCGCTGGAGGACGAGGGCTTCGTCTTCCCCGGGTTCCTCGGGTGCACCGACCCCGAAGGCGAGCTCTTGAAGCCCGGCGACACCGGGAACTTCGTGGCGAGCTTCCTGGTCCCCGAGGACGCGGTGGACTCGCTGCGATTCCGGGTGGACGTCGACACCGGGCTGGGGGAGGACGAGAGCGACCCCCCGGCCCCCGAGGCCGCGGTGTTCGACACCCCGGACGAGGAGAACTGAGGGCCGCCGGGCGACCGGTCGGCGGAGATGCCTCCACCGCCCCCGATGTCCGGCCTTCCGGCCGCCCGCGCACCGAACGGCCGGGGCCGGGCCGCCGGACGGCTCTCTGCGCGCGCTCGCCCGGCGGACCCACCGCTCCTCCGTCTCGGAGCGGCTCAGCCTCCTGGGAGCCCTACAGCGCCCCGAGTCCGCCGATGCCGACGTACTTGACGTCGAGGAACTCCTCGATGCCGACGGTCCCGCCCTCGCGGCCCAGGCCCGAGTGCTTCACCCCGCCGAACGGCGCCGCCGGATTGGACACGATGCCCTGGTTCAGGCCGACCATCCCCGTCTCCAGCGCCTCGCTGACGCGCAGCGCGCGCGTCACGTCGCTCGTGTAGACGTAGCTGACCAGCCCGTACTCGGTGTCGTTCGCCGCGCTCAGGGCCTCGTCGTCGGTGCTGAACACGCTCACCGGCGCCACGGGGCCGAAGATCTCCGTCCCGTACATCTCGCTGTCCTGCGACACGTTCTCCAGGACGGTCGGCCGGTAGAAGTACCCGGGCCCCTCGGCCGCCTCGCCGCCGACGACCACGCGCGCGCCGCGGCCCACCGCGTCGTCCACCAGGCGCTGCACCTTCTCCCGCGCACGCGAGTCGATCAGTGGGCCCACCTGGACCCCGTCCTCGGTGCCGCGTCCGACCGACAGGGCGCCCATGCGCTCACCCAGGCGGCGGGAGAACTCGGCGGCCGCCGACTCGTGCACGTAGAACCGGTTGGCGGCGGTGCACGCCTCGCCGATGTTGCGCATCTTGGCCTGCATGGCGCCCTCGACCGCCGCGTCCAGGTCGGCGTCGCCGAACACCAGGAAGGGGGCGTTCCCACCGAGCTCCATGGACGTGCGCAGCACCTGCTCGGCGCTCTGCTCCAGCAGCGTGCGCCCCACCCCGGTGGAGCCGGTGAACGACACCTTGCGGATGCGGCCGTCGCGCAGCAGGGGCTCGGTCACGCCGCCCGGGTCGGTGGTGGGCAGCACGCTCAGCACGCCCTCGGGCAGCCCGGCCTCCTCCAGGATCCCGGCCAGGGCCAGCGCGCACAGCGGGGTCTGCTGGGCGGGCTTGAGGACCATGGTGCACCCGGCCGCCACCGCCGGGCCGATCTTGCGGGTTCCCATCGCCATGGGGAAGTTCCAGGGCGTGATCAGCATGGACGGTCCCACCGGGCGCTTCATGATCAGGAAGCGCGACTTCCCGTCGGGCGAGGTGGCGTATCCGCCGGAGACGCGCACCGCCTCCTCGGAGAACCAGCGCAGGAACTCGGCGGCGTAGGCGATCTCGCCGCGCGCCTCGGCCAGCGGCTTGCCCATCTCCAAGGTCATCAGGAGTGCGAGCTCGTCCTGGCGCCCCATCAGGATCTCGAACGCGCGCCGCAGGATCTCGCCGCGCTCGCGCGGAGCGCGGGCGGCCCAGGAGGCCTGGGCCCCGGCGGCGGCGTCGAGGGCGGCGAACGCGTCCTCGCGCGAGGCGTCGGCGACCTCGCACAGGGCCTCGCCGGTCGAGGGGTCCTCCACGGCGAACGTCGCTCCCCCGGAGGCGTCGCGCCACCGGCCGCCGACCATGAGCCGCTTGTCCACCTGCTCGACGACCTTCACTTCGTCGCTGCGCTGCGCCATCGGTCTGCCGCTCCCTCTTCCTCGTCGCTGCCCGCCCCCTTCCCAGCGCTCCGGGTTCGCTAACGGGGCCGCGGGTAGGGGGACCCGGGAGAGTGCGGTCTGGACACCGCCCCAGGCGGATGATTCCATAGCGCCGTCGATTGTCAACAATCCTACGGAATGAGGTTCGCGCGCATGGTCGAGCAGTCGGCCCGGCTGTCCCCGGTCCTGAAGCAGGCCACACCCGTCCTCGCCGCCCGCGGCGAGGGCGTGCACATCTACGACGAGGACGGCCGCCGCTACCTGGACTTCACCGCCGGTATCGGGGTCACGAGCACGGGCCACTGCCACCCCAAGGTGGTGGAGGCCGCGCAGAAGCAGGTCGGCACCCTCATCCACGGGCAGTACACCACGGTCATGCACCGGCCGCTGCTGCGCCTCACCGAGGAGCTGGGCACGGTCCTGCCGGAGGGCCTGGACCGCCTCTTCTACGTCAACTCCGGGAGCGAGGCGGTCGAGGCGGCGCTGCGGCTGGCCCGCCAGGCGACGGGGCGGCAGAACGCGGTCGTGTTCGAGGGGTCCTTCCACGGGCGCACGATGGGCGCCGCGTCGCTCACCACCTCCGGCACCAAGATCCGCGCGGGGATCGGGCCGCTCATGCCGGGGGTCGCGGTCGCGCCCTTCCCCTACGCCTACCGGCTGGGAATGAGCGAGGACCAGGCGGTCGAGTACGCCCTGGCCGAGCTGGACTACCTGTTCGCGACGGTCACCTCGCCCAAGGACACCGCCGCGTTCTTCATCGAGCCGGTGCTGGGCGAGGGCGGGTACGTGCCGGTGCCCCCGGCCTTCCTGGAGGGGC
>NZ_ANBH01000222.1 GCF_000341185.1 Nocardiopsis chromatogenes YIM 90109 | reverse complement strand
TACCTGTTCGCGACGGTCACCTCGCCCAAGGACCCCGCCGCGTTCTTCATCGAGCCGGTGCTGGGCGAGGGCGGGTACGTGCCGGTGCCCCCGGCCTTCCTGGAGGGGCTGCGGCGGCGCGCCGACGAGCACGGGATCCTGCTGGTCGCCGACGAGGTGCAGACCGGGTTCGGGCGCACCGGGAGGTTCTGGGGGCACGAGCACACGGCGGTCCGCCCGGACGTCGTCATCACCGCGAAGGGGCTGGCGAGCGGGTTCCCGCTGTCGGCCATCGCCGCGCCGGAGAGCGTCATGGAGCGCGCGTGGCCCGGGTCGCAGGGCGGCACCTACGGCGGCAACGCGGTGGCGTGCGCGGCGGCGCTGGCCACCCTGGAGGTCATCCGCGAGGAAGGGCTGGTGGAGAACGCGGCCCGGAACGGCGAACGGCTGCTGTCGGGGCTGCGCAAGGCGGCCGAGGGGCACGCGCGCGTGGGCGACGTGCGCGGGCTCGGGCTGATGGCCGCCAGCGAGTTCACGGCGCCGGACGGGTCGCCCGACACGGAGACGGCGACGAAGGCGCACAAGGCGGCGACCGAGCGCGGACTCCTGCTGCTGACCTGCGGGCCGCACGGGAACGTGGTGCGGATGATCCCGCCGCTGGTGGTCGACGCCGACCAGATCGACGAAGCGCTGGCGATCTGGTCGGAGGCGCTGGCCGACGCCTCCGCCTGAGGCCCGCCGTCGGGCGGGACGCCTTCGGAGACGAGGCGACGGGGCCCGGGGCGGCGCGGGGCGTTCGTGCGTCCGCGCCGCCTGGGCCCCGGCCCGGCGGACCGGTCCGGAAGGGCTCCCGAATGGCGCGCCCCGTATCTCCCGCCTTTCCCGGATCGGGACTTCCGATCAGGAATTGGAAAGCGCTTAACCAATTCGGATACGCCTTCTACCAGGGGAAATCGACCACTTTTCTCTCCCTTGACAGGGTTATCGCGCCGCCGTAGCGTCCCCTGCATCGGGAAAGCGATTTCCTTTCCTCGGGCGGTTCTCCGGCCGACGATCCGCCGGTGACCCGGCCGCGTTCCGGCCGCCCGGCACCCCCACTGCGGCGGAACCGCCCGGACGCCTCCCGGCCCCTGTCCCCGAATACGAGGAGTCTCCTCGATGCATTCCGAACAGCCCGCGCACACCCGCCCCCGGCGAGCCCGTACCAGGACGGCCGCCACCGCGGGCGCCGCCGCCCTCGGCGTCGGCGCTGTCGCGGCCCTCTCCCTGGCCCTGCCCGCGGGCGGCGGCGACACGGCGGCGCCGACCGGCGCCCAGGACACCGCTCAGGACGTCGGCTCCCCGCTCGCCGACGCCCCGGTCGGCTGGGCCTCCGAGGACGGCGGCACCACCGGCGGCGAGGGCGGCCGGACCGTGCAGGTCTCCGACGCCGGCGCGCTGCTGGACGCCGTCTCCGGCGACGAACCCACCGTCGTCGAGGTGACCGGCGACATCGACCTGTCGGGCATGAACGGCATCGGGTCGAACACCACGGTCGTCGGGAACGGGTCGGCGACCATCACCGGCGGCGGCTTCAACCTCAGCGGCGTCGAGAACGTCGTCGTCCGCAACCTGAACTTCTCGGGCTGGGACGACGACGCGATCAACGTGCAGGAGGGGTCGACCAATGTCTGGGTCGACCACAACTCCTTCAGCGACGGCTACGACGGCGCGGTCGACATCAAGCGCGAGTCGGACTTCGTCACGGTGTCGTGGAACCACTTCACCGACCACTCCAAGACGATGCTGCTCGGCCACAGCGACGGCCACACCGAGGACCGGGGCCACCTGCGGGTGAGTTACCACCACAACTTCTTCGACGGCACGGACACGCGGCACCCGCGGGTACGGTTCTCGGCCAATGCCCACGTCTTCAACAACTACTACGTGGACAACAAGGAGTACGGGGTGGCGTCCACGATGGGCGCCCAGGTCCTGGTGGAGGGCAACTACTTCCAGGGCGTGGACACCCCGACCGAGGTCGGCTACGGCAGCTCCGGCCCGGGTGAGCTGGTGGAGCGCGGCAACGTCTACGACGACTCGGGGTCCCCCGCGACCGAGGGCTCCGTAGAGGACCCGCCGTACGACTACACGCTGGACGCGGCCGAGGACATCCCGTCCCTGGTCTCCGAGGGCGCCGGGCCGCAGGCCCGATAGCCCGCCCACAGGCGGCGCCCGGGCCCAGACCCCTCCGATGGACTCGGGCGCCGCCCCCGCCGCCCCGCTCCCCTCCGTGCGGGGCGGCGCCCCTCCGCCCCGCGGATAATGCGGTCAAAGCGCGCCGCGGCCCGTGGTAGAGTCTTAGACGTCGCCCGGGAGGACAGCCTCCACCAGGGCGGACACAAAAGAAGACGGGCACTCGTAGCTCAATGGATAGAGCATCTGACTACGGATCAGAAGGTTGGGGGTTCGAATCCTCCCGAGTGCGCAGCGGCGGAACGCCGAGCGGGGCCCTGAACCGGGATGACGGTTCAGGGCCCCGCTGCTTTGCCCGGGGCGGCCACAGGGTCCACGGCCCCTCGTTGCGCATTCAATGCACATCCGGAGAGATGGCCGCTCCTGGGCCACGGCCCTCGACCGGTCCTCGGCCATGGCATGGCGGCCTCGTCAAAGCGGTCCGGGAAGAGGCGGCAGGGGGAGGGGCGGCCGACGCGCCGACACCTGGCACGCCCGGATCCCGCACTGCGATACCGCCGAGGACGGGTGGGCCGTCTCCGCCTCAGGGGCCGCGCATCGGGCCCGTCGCGGACGAGGACCGGTCCGCCTCCTCCTCGGCGGCGGCGTGGCGGCGCAGGCGCGCGTTCTCCTCCTGAAGGTCCAGGATCCAGGCGATGCCGACCAGGTTCACCCCCTGCTCGCTGAGTTCGGCGATCCGCCGCAGGCGGGCGATGTCGTCATCGCTGTAGAGGCGGGTGCGCCCCTCGGTCCGCGCCGGGGCGACCAGGCCCTTGTCCTCGTACTGGCGCAGCGTCGCGGCGGGCAGCCCGACGAGTCCGGCCGCGACCGAGATGGTGTACACCCCTTGATCGCTCGGAGGCCGCCCTTGCCGCATAGTCCTCCTCCCGCACCGGCCGCGCCATTGTGGAGATTTTCTTCCCCGCACGGGGGTGTTTATTCCTCGGTCCTTGTGGTAGATAACATGAGTGAAGGCGCATCAATGTTGTTGACTCCACGAGGAGGTGGCGCGGGATGCTGATGCGCACCGATCCCTTCCGCGAGTTCGACCGCCTCACGCAGCGGGTGTTCAACGAGGCCCGTCCGGCGGTCATGCCGATGGACGCCTACCGCGAGGGCGACGAGTTCGTCATCCACTTCGACATGCCGGGGGTCGCGGCCGAGAGCATCGACCTCCAGGTCGAGCGCGACGTGCTGACGGTCAGGGCCGAGCGGCCCGCGCCCGAGCGGAGCGAGGGGCGCGAGACCGTGGTGAGCGAACGCCCCACGGGTTCGTTCTCCCGCCAGCTGTTCCTCGGCGAGACCCTCGACACCGACCGGATCAGGGCCGACTACGACGGCGGTGTGCTCACCGTGGTCATCCCCGTCGCCGAACAGGCCAAGCCGCGCAGGATCGCGGTCGGCGACGGCGGGACGCGCGCCCAGATCAAGGGCTGAGGTCCGCCACCAGGCACCGGGGTGCCCGCCCGTCCGGCGGGCACCCCTCTGCACACGGGGCCCCGGCCGGGCGTCACGGACGGTCGTCGCGGAAGACCAGGACCAGCGCCCTCAGGGCCAGGACGCAGCCGACGAACAGCAGCACCCCGCCGACGAAGGTGTACAGCGGCACGTTCGGCGCCATCATCGGGCCCTGGTCGCCGGTGATCAGCAGGATCGAGCCCAGCACGGCGGTCGCCGCCATCGCCGCCAGGACCACCTGGCGGACCAGACCGGTCAGGAACCGCTGGCCCTCCGGGTCGGCGAACGGGCGGACCGTCACGGTGAAGCGGCCCTCCTCCAGGTCCTCGGTGATCCTGTCGACCCGGCGGGGGAGCCGCTGGAGCGTCGGCAGCAGCGACATCAGGCGCGCCTCCAGCGACTCCCGCAGGGCGGGGCCCGACATCGCCTCGTCGGCGAGCAGGCGGCCCTGCTCGCGGGCCGCCTGGATCAGGTCGAGGTCGGGGCTGATCGCGGCCGCCGTTCCCTGCAGCGCCGTCAGCGCCCGGAAGGCCGCGGCGATCTGCGGCGGGACCGAGAACCCGTGCCCCAGCACCACCGGGAACAGCTCGGCGAACATCTCCGCGCTCCCCCGGCCGCCTACCCCCGGCCGGTAGCGCAGCATGAGCTGGCCCACCTCCCGCTCCAGGCGCCGCTCGTCCAGTCCCCCGGGGCGGCCCAGCAGGTCCACCAGGGCATCGGTCGCGCCGATGGCGTCGTCCCGGTCCACCGCCGCGAGCAGCAGCCCCAGGGTGGTGCGGGCGCCGCTGTCCAGCCGGCCCACCGACCCGAAGTCGAGCATGGCCAGTCCTCCGCCCGGGGCGAGGAGGATGTTGCCCATGTGCAGGTCGGCGTGGAAGACGCCGCTCACCGAGATCTGCCGCAGCACCTCGCCGACCAGGCGCTCGGCGATCTCCCGGCGCTCGGCGCCGGTGAAGGCGGCCAGCACCTGCCCGGCGTCCCCCACCGGGACGCCTTCGACCCGCTCCATCACCAGCAGGGTGCGCGAGGAGTACTCGGGGAACACGCCGGGCACGCGCACGCGGTCCCCGTCGACCTCCGCGGCGACCGACCGCATGTTGTCCAGCTCCACCCGGTAGTCCAGCTCCTCCTCCAGGGAGGCCGCGAACCCCTCGGTGAGCCGGTGCACCCCCAGCGCCGCTCCCCAGGCCGTCGAGCGCTCCAGCCTGCGCCCCAGCCGCAGCAGGATGTCCGTGTCCGCCTCGACCTGCCGCTGCGCCCCCGGGCGCTGCACCTTGAGGACCACGCGGGTGCCGTCGCGCAACTCCGCGGCGTGCACCTGGGCGACCGAGGCGGCGGCCAGCGGTTCGGGGTCCACCGACGCGAAGACCTCTCCGACCGGCCGCCCGAGGGCCTGGGCGACCGCACGCTCGATGCGCGGCCACGGCTCGGGGTCGGCGCGGGTCTGCAGCGCCGACAGCTCCCGGGTGAAGACCTCCGGCACCAGGTCGGGGCGCGTGGAGAGCATCTGGCCGAACTTGATGAACGCCACGCCCGCCTCGTTGAGCGCCGCGGTGAGCGAGCGCGCCGTCTTGGCCATGCCCTGCGCCGGGGCGGTGCGGCGGCGGCCGCGCAGATACCCGCCGAGGCCGTGCTTGACGGCGATCGCGGTGATCCGTGCGTAGCGCCGGGCCCGTCGGCGGCGCGCCTTCCACCCGGTGACCAGCGACAGCGCCGGGGGCAGGGTGCCGGTCGGCAGGAACAGCTCCAGCAGCACCAGCACGATGAGGCCGAACAGGAAGACCCAGACGGCGGCCAGCGCGGCCAACAGCATGTAGGGGGCCGGGGACCTCTGGATCGCCTCGACGGCGAAGGGCAGGCCCGACGCCCGCACGACGACCATCGCCGCCCCGTAGGCGAAGGTGAGCACGGTGAGGGCGACCAGGATCGTCCGCGGCCAGCCGATCGGGACACCGAGCGTCCTGCGCGCGAGCGCGCTGATCACCACCGTGAACAGGACGAGCATGATCAGGCCGAGCAGGTCCATCCGTGTCCTTCCCGGGATCGGCGCCGCGTCGGCGGTCCCGTGGGGCGTTCTCGACGCGGTCGCGGCCCACCGCCGACAGGTGGGGCGCGGCGCGCCCGCGCCGTCGGCGCGGCCCCGCGTCCGCATGGGCACCGGGCGTGCACGCCGACAGCGTAGGGTCGCGAGCGGCCGCCGGACGAGAGGACACTCGGAATCTCACTCTCAAGGGTGAGGATGCGGGACCTGGGGCGGGATCGCGGGGCAGGGCGGTTTCCCACGTCCGGAGGACTGCCCCGCGACGACCCGCTTCGCTCGGAACCGCGGGCGGGACCCCCGCGTCCAACACCGTCGCCCAGCCCGTGGTCCCCATGGGGTCCGGGATCGTGGTGTCAACGGATGAGGTCGTGGTCTCGTGTTCGGAATCCTGCGTCCCTGTCGGCACTCCCTCCCCGGAGGACTCGCGGAGGAATGGATGTCCCACATGTGCGGGCTGTGCCTCGCCTTGCGGGACGACCACGGCCAGGCCTCGCGGATCGCGACCAACTACGACGGGCTGGTCGTGTCGGTTCTGGCGGCCGCCCAGGCCGAAGAGTGCGCGGGCACCCGCCGGGCCGGGGTGTGCCCCCTGCGCGGGATGCGCGGCGCCGACGTGGCCGACGGGGCCGGGGCGCGGCTGGCGGCGTCGGTGTCGCTCATGCTGGCCTCGGCGAAGATCTCCGACCACATCGCCGACGGCGACGGGGTGTACGCCAGGCGCGGGGTGCGCGCCCTCGCGGGGCGGGTGGCCGGGCGGTGGCGCCGGGGCGCCCGGGAGTCGGGAGACGCCCTCGGCCTCGACGGCGAGGGGCTGCTCGCCGTGCTCGACCGCCAGAAGCAGGCTGAGGATGCGGCGGGGCCCGGGACGGACGTCCTGGCGGTGACCTGGCCGACCGAGGAGGCGACGGGCGAGGCGTTCGCGCACACCGCGGTGCTGGCCGGGCGCCCCGGCAACGCCGATCCGCTGCGGGAGTCGGGCCGCCTGTTCGGGCGGATCGCGCACCTATTGGACGCGGTCGAGGACCGGGAGCGGGACCGCGAGCAGGGGGCGTGGAACCCGCTGACCGCGACCGGTACGGAACCGGCCCGGGCGCGCGAGCTGTGCGACGACGCCGTGCTGGGGGTCCGGCTGGCGCTGGAGGAGGCCGAGTTCACCGACGGCCGTCTGGCCCACGCTCTGCTGGTGCACGAGCTGGGCCGTGCGGTGGACCGCACGTTCACTCAGGCCGGACACCCTCAGGACCCCTCTCGGCACGGCCACGGGCACCCGCACCACGATCCCCGGTACCGGCACAACCCGAACCGGCAGCACCCGCACCGGCACGGCGACGGCGGCCATTCCTCCGGCGGCCACCACACCACGACCGGCGGCTCCTCCGGCTCGTCCGACGACGCGGGCGGGAGCAGGGGGAGCTGCTGCGAGACGTGCGTCACCTGCGGAGACACGCCTCCGCTGAACCAGCCCCACCGGCGGGGCCCGTTCAGCGGCTGCGCGGTCGCGCTCTTCATGTTCTGCACGTGCCAGCTCTGCTGCCGGGACCCCCACCCCGGCCCGTGGACCGGAGAGTCGCGCGATGCTTGGTGCAACTTCTGCGAATGCTGCGAATGCTGTAACTGCTGCAAGTGCTGTGACCTCTAGACGGCGTCCCCGCCGCCTCCGTCCTGGGCGGCGGGGACGGCGCGGGCGGGGTCAGGCGCAGGTCCGCCGGTAGGCGGCGGTCGGCGGGAGGTCCTTGATCATGCCGTCGAAGCCCAGGGCCCCGTGTTCGCGGCAGGCCTCCTCCTCGTCCACCGCCCCCTGGTAGTCGACCGCGAACACCGCCTTGCCCTGGTCGATGAACGGCTTCAGCTCATCGCACTCGTCGAACTGCACGCACTCCTCCGGCAGCGCCCAATCGAAGTGCTCGGCCAGCTCGGCGGCCGAGCCGGGCTGGTCGTGGCCGTTCTTCATGCCGACCGACAGGCCGCGCGCGTGCGCCTGCTCCGCCAGCTCGACGTACCAGGAGTGCTGGTCCTCCAGGGTGACCGGGAACCCGGGGTCGTTGCCCAGCGGATTGTTCTGGTCGGGTTCGACGCCGTCGCAGCCCAGCTCCTCGGCCAGGTCGAAGCGCGCCCAGACCACGTCGGTCCACGCGTCGCGCTCGGAGGCGCGGATGTCCATCCAGCGCTCCTCCTCCCAGCCCGAGCTCCAGCCCAGCGCCGATCCCTCCTCCGGGGCGGCCGGGCGGTCCGGCACGTCCTCCAGGTCCTCCTCGTAGCCGGGGAACATGTGGGCGTCGGGCCGGTAGTGCTCGTAGGCGCCGGTGTCGATGTAGCAGATGACGACGGGGCGCGGCTCGCGCGCGTGCAGTTCGTCGACCGCCCCGGCGAGCGGCCCGGCGGGGACCTCGACGACCTCGCCGTCCGGGTAGCGCAGCTCGGACCCTGCCGGGGCGACCTCGAACAGGTCGAGGTCGTACATCTGCGCGTCCACGGTCAGGTCGTAGGGCTCTTCGAGCTGCCATTCCCACGAGGCGGTCTCGCCGGGGGCGGGCGTCCACCAGTCGT
>NZ_ANBH01000221.1 GCF_000341185.1 Nocardiopsis chromatogenes YIM 90109 | reverse complement strand
TGCGGCCTGCCATTCCCACGAGGCGGTCTCGCCGGGGGCGGGCGTCCACCAGTCGTCGGTGCCGGGGTCCGGCCCGGTGTCCGGGCCGGACCCCGTCGCGCACCCGGCGAGCAGGAGCACGGACGACGCGGCCAGGGCCGCGAGGCGGACGCCGGCCCTCCCCCGCGAGGGCGGAAGGGAGGGCGAGGGGGTCAAGGATTCGGTAGGCACGAAGCCATGACGCCCGGCTCGGGCCGACGGTTGTCCGCCTCCGCCTCCCCAAGAAGCCTGCAGGCGGCTTGGGGAGGCGGAGGCGTCCGGCCCCCACGGGGCCATCGCCTCACCCGGGCTCCGGGGCGCGGGAGATCAGGGTGGTCCAGGCGGTCACCACGTGGGCGCCGGACTCGTCGCGGACCTCTCCGCGCACCTCCAGGACGTCGTTGCCGCGCACCGTGCCCGCCTTCTCGATCGTCGACTCCACCGTCAGGCGGTCGCCCGCCCGCACCGGGCGGGTATAGGCGAACCGCTGGTCCCCGTGGACCACCCGGGAGTAGTCCAGGCCCAGTTCCGGGTCGTGGATGACGGCGCCGGCCGCCTCGAAGGTGATGGTGAAGACGAACGTCGGCGGGGCGAGCACGTCGGGGTGCCCCAGCCTCTTCGCCTCCTCAGGGTCGGTGTAGGCCGGGTGGGGGTCGCCGATCGCCCGGGCGAACTCCCGGATCTTCTCCCGCCCGACCTCGTACGGCGCGGTGGGCGGGTAGCTCCGCCCCGTGAACGTCTCATCGACCGGCACTCGGTTCCTCCGCTCAGAGGGATCTCCCCGAAGGGGTTCCACGGTCCTCCGCCCGGGGGCGCCGCGCCCCCGGCGGGTGGTCAGGGGGTGCCCACGGGCAGCCGCACGTGGACCACGGTGCCCATCGTCGGGGCGGAGTCGACGGTCAGCCATCCGCCCATCTCCTCGACCCGCTCCTTCATCGACGCCAGGCCGTAGGAACAGCGCTCGGAGTGCGTCGCGTCGGTGTCGAACCCGATCCCGTCGTCGGCCACGCTCGCCGAGATCCACCACGGGTTGGTCCGGATGCGCACCGTCACCCTCCCCGCGCCCGAGTGGGCGAAGGCGTTGCGCATGCTCTCCCGTACCACCATGAACAGCTCGCGACGCAGGGACAGCGGCGCCAGCTCCTCCCCGCCCGCGATCCGGACGTCCACGGCGACGCCTTCGGGCGCCATGCGGGCCAGGAACGACTCCATCGCCTCGTCCAGGGAGGAGAACGGGGTCTGCAGCCGCAGCCCCTTGATGAGGTAGCGGGTGTGGTCGAGGGCGTGGCACACCGCCTGCCGCGCCGCGGCGATGTGGTGGGGGTCGGCCGTCCGCTCGCTCACCTCGATGCGCCGCAGCGCCGTGGTGAGCGAGCTGCCCAGCTCGTCGTGGAGCTCCCGGGCCAGCGTGCGCTCCTTGCGCCGCCCCGGGGCCCGCCCCGCCGCCGCGGCCTCCTCGGCGTCCCTTCGGACCGAGGTGCCGATCAGCCGCACGACCTCGACCGCGCGCCGCAGGCCGGGGCCGGTGTCACCGGCCGCGCCCTCCCCGAGGACCTGCTGCAGGGCGCACTCCTGGAGGAGGGCGACCGCGTGCGCCGCGGCGCCGCCCCGCACTCGCGCCTGTGCGGGCCGGCGCGCGTCCGCGGCCCCGGCTCCGGCCAGGATGCGCCGCGCGTAGTCGATGAGGTCGTCCCGCGACGGTGCCGCGGGGTCGTCGGTGCCCGGGGACAGGGGCAGGGCCAGCTCGAAGCGGCGCAGGACCGCGTCGGCCTCGCCGGGGTGCAGTCCGACGGGGGACTCGGGGCCGCTCGCGCCCGGACCGGACGCCTCCCCCTTGGTCGCGGCCCCGGACATCCGGGATCCGATCAGATGGGCGGGGGCGGGCGCCCCCGGGGCCTCCTCCCCGGGAGCGGAGGGCGTGCCGTCGGCGGCCCCGGGCGCCCGGCACGGCCCCGGTGCGGCGGACGCGGGCTCCGGCGGGCACGCCGTCGCAGGCTCGGCGGTGACTGTGGTGGCACGGTGCACGATTCGTCCTTCGCTGTATCGGCCGAGGGCGGGAAAGCAGCGGCGCGAAATTGCGCAACCCCTCTCACTGTGTCATGGGGCACACATTTTCCAGTGCGGCCCGACAGAGCCGTATCCCCCGTTTCCGGAACGGGGCCGATGTGTTCCCCGGACGCGGGCGGGGCACCGACAGCCCTGGGACAAGGGGGAGCTGGCCGCCAGAAAACCGCTGGTCAGACTCGTCGCAGTGGAATCCCGATCCGCAATTCGCCCTGCATCTCGATATTTAAGACACGTTTGACTCGATTACCTCGATGATATCGGCGGTGACCGGCGGGAAAGGATTTTCCGGGAGTCCGGACCCGGCCATGGGATTTCTTCGCGGGCGCGGCCGGGGACGGGTGCGGGGCACCGTGAAGCACCCCTGCCCGGCGCTCCGCCGGGACCGGGGCAGGGTGGCCCGGCGGAGCGGACGGCGGGGGCTGCGGTGCCCCCGTGGGCAGGGGTGCGTACGGGGCGGGGTCAGCCGACCGGGGACGGCGTCTCGGCGCCGTCGCCCTCCGGCTCCCCTTCGGCCTGGGCCTCGGGCGCGCGCTCGCCCATCATCAGGCCGACGGCCAGGGCGCCGAGCACCGACAGGACGGCGATGGTCCACAGCGCCGCGTGCATGGCGTCGGTGTACCCGGCCTGGGCGACCTCCAGGAAGCCGGAGGCCTGGGCCCCCGAGGCGGCGCCGGCCGCCCCGTCCATGTCGCCCTGGAGCAGGCGGGCGGTGGCGGCAGCCGCGGTCTCCTCGTCGACCGCCTCGGCGAGGCGGCTGCGGGTGACCCCGGCGAGGATGGCGCTGAGCACGGCGATCGAGATGGTCTCCCCGGCCAGCCGCATGGTGTTGAAGATGCCCGCGGCCATGCCCGCCCGGCCGGGCTCGACGGAGTTGACCGCCGCCCCGTCCAGGATGGCCAGGGAGATGCCGAAGCCGATACCGATGCAGATCAGCGGCCCGGCGAGGACGAACACGCTCGTCCCCGGGCCGATGACGGTCAGCCAGGCGCTGCCGATGGCCACCAGCACCATGGTCACCACCAGCAGCAGCCGCTGGGACACCTTGCCCGCCAGCGTGTTCACCACCGGCGGCACCACCAGGGTGGGCCCGGTCAGCAGCACCAGGAGCAGGCCCGCGTACTGGGCGCTGACCCCGTCGACCGCCATGAAGTAGGGCGGGAGCACGATGAGCAGCGCCACGAACCCGAAGGCCAGCAGGACCGGCATGGCGCAGATGGCCAGGAACCGGGGCCGGGCGAACAGGGAGACGTCGAACATCGGCTCGGCCCGGCGCCGCTCCACGACGGTGAAGACGACCATGAGCACGACGAACGCGGCCAGCGCGCCGATGACCACCGGGTCGGTCCAGCCGCGCTCGGGCCCCTCGACCAGGCCGAACACGAACAGGATGAGGCCCGCGGTGAAGGTGACGGCCCCCGCCCAGTCGATGCCGCCGGTCGTGGTCTCGCGGGACTCCTTGAGCAGCGGGCTCATGAGCAGGATCGGCAGCAGCACCACCGCCGCCACGAGGTAGAAGGTCCGCCACCCGCCCAGCGAGGTGACGAGGAACCCGGCCACCAGCGGGCCGAAGGCCAGCCCCAGGCCGATCGCGGTGCCGAAGACGCCGAAGGCCTTGGTCCGGGCGACCCCGGAGAAGGTCTGGGCCAGCACGGCGCTGCCGCCGGTGGTGGCGGCGGCCGCGCCCACCCCGGCCACCGCGCGCGCGGCGATGAGCAGGCCGATGTTCGGGGCGAAGGAGGCGAGCACCATCGAGGCGCAGAACAGGGCGACGCCGCCGGCGAACATCCGCCGCCGCCCGGTGAGGTCGGCGAGCGAGCCGGTGATGGCCATGAAGCCGCCGAAGGTCAGGAAGAAGCCGTTCACGACCCACTGCGCGGCCGCCAGGCCGATGCTCAGGTCCTGGCTGATGCCGGGCACGGCCACGGACGACCCGGTGGCGGTGACCGGGACGAGGACGATGGCCGCACAGATCAGCACCAGCGTGAGTGCGGGCTTGGCGCGCCGGTCGGGGGGCGCCGGGGAGTCGGCCGACATGAAACTCTCTCCTGTGGTTACGGACGCGAGGGAGCATCAGAACCCTGATGCTCAATCAAGTACGGAACATCAGTCAGGCTTCTGTGTCAAGTCAGGACTAGGGGGTGACTGTCAATCCTGATACTTTGGCGGTGCAGGATCGACGGGAGGCAGGCCCCATGAACGCGGAACAGCGCATCAACGACGCCCTCTTGGAGCGGCTCGGCACCTACGTCAAGAGGGCCGAGCAGACCCTGATGGCGGCCAAGAACAAGGCCCTGCGCCCCTTGGGCCTGACGGTGCCGCAGTACGCCGCGCTGCACGCGCTGTCCTTCGCGTCGCTGTCCGGCTCGCAGCTCGCCCGGGTGTGCTGCGTCACACCCCAGTCGATGGCCTCGCTGCTGTCCACCATGGAGTCCAAAGGACTCGTCACCCGAGCCCCGGCCGAGGTCCACGCCCAAGTCCTGCTCGCCACGCTCACCCCCAAGGGCAAGGAACTCCTCGACGAGGCCGACGCCCGCGCGCTGGCCGTGGAGGCGCGCCTGTCCGACGTCTACACCGAGGACGAGCTGGCCCTCCTGCGCGACCTGCTCGACCGCGGCATCCGCGCCCTGCAGGAGGAGTGACCCCGGCGGTACCGGACGGGCACCGGCGGAAGGGCACTGGCGCTTTAGGAGCAGAGCCGCCCCTCTTCCGTAGCGGAAGGCCGCCCCGCGGGCCGACCGCTCGTTAGCGTGCCAGCGGCGCCGATCGGCGCCGGGAGGCCCAGCCGCCCGCGACCCGGCCGCGCCTCCGCCCCACCACCGCCAAGGCGACCCGTCCGCGCGACGGAAGAGAGGTGCGAGCCATGGACGAGCAGGTGATCATCGTCGGCGCCGGCCCGGTCGGCATGCTGGCCGCGTGCGAGCTGCTGCAGCAGGGCGCCGCCGTGCGGCTGATCGACGCCTCCCGCGAGCACTCGGCCCACTCCCGCGCCACCATCGTGTGGCCCCGGCTGCTGGAACTGATGCGCCGCACCGGGCTGACCGACCGCATCGTGGACCACGGCCACCGCATCGCCGGTGTGGCCTACTTCTCCAGCGGGCGCCGCCAGGCCACCGCGTGGATGGACCGGCTGCCCGACACCCCCTACCCGTTCGCCGTCGCCATCGCCCAGAGCGAGACCGAGCGCCTGCTGGAGGCGCGCCTGGCCGAACTGGGCGGCAAGATCGAGCGGGGCGTCCGCCTCACCTCGGTCGGCGCCCCCGGCGGCCCCGCCGTCCGGGTCGTGTTGGAGGGCCCCGGGGGCGGTACCGAGGAGGTCGAGGCCTCCTGGCTGATCGGCGCCGACGGCGCCCACAGCACGCTGCGCAAGCTCCTCGGGGTGCCCTACGAGGGGGCGCAGTTCGACGTCAGCTTCTCGGTGACCGACGCCGAGGTCGCCGGGGACGCGCCGATGGACGTGGTCAGCTACTGCTACACCCCCGAGGGCAGCCTGGCGCTGGGCCCACTCGGCCGCGACGTCACCCGGGTGGCGGTCAGCGTCCCCCACGCCGTGGACGACACCCCGCCCTCGCGCGAGTTCTTCCAGCGCCTCATGGACGAGCGCGGCCCCGGCCGCAACCGCCTGGGCGAGCTGCGGTTCAGCACGACGTTCCGGGTGCACGCCCGCACCGCGGGCACCTTCCGCCTGGGGCGGTGCCTGCTCATCGGCGACGCCGCGCACATCATGAGCCCGGCGGGCGCCCAGGGGATGAACACCGGCCTGCAGGACGCGGTCAACATCGGCTGGCGCCTGGGCGGCGTGCTGGAGGGCCGCCTTCCGGAGGAGGCGCTGGCCGGGTACGACGCCGAGCGGCGCCGGGCCGCGCACGCGGTGGCCCGCACCACGGCGCTGCAGACGCACTGGGGCCTGCTGCGCGACCCGCGCCGGATCGCCGTGCGCGACGCCGCCCTGCGCGCCGCCGACGCCACCGGACTGCTGCAGCGCTCCCTCTCCCCGCTGGTCGCCCAGACCGGGACGACCTACCGCCCCGGGGAGGGCACGCCCGACCCGCTGCGCACCACCGCCCGCCCGACCCGGCGCGTCCGCCCCGGAGACCGGCTGCCCGCGCTCCCCGCCCCGCTGGACGGCGGGGGTGACGGCGGCGGCGCCCGCACCGTCGCCTCGGACGGGGGCGCGTGGCTGCAGGTCGACGCGCGCAGGCACACCGTCGTGCTGTGGCCGGGCCGCCGCCCCGACCCGCGCTGGGCCGGGGTCGCCCGGCGCGTCCGCGCCCTGGCCGGGCCCGCGTACGCGGTCGCCGAGGCCGCCCCGGGCCGCGAGACCGGGCTCGCCGAGGCGCTGGGCCCGCGCCCCGCCGTGGCGCTGGTGCGCCCCGACGGCCACATCATCGACGTGCTCGGCGCCGACCGGGCCGCCGAGCTGGAGGACCTGCTGAGGTCCGCACTGCGCCGGCCGGACCCGGCCGGCGCCTGACACCGACGCGATCCACGAAGGAGACCGGATGGAGCAGCGCGCGCACGGTTCGACGATCGGCCCCCTGGGGGCCGTCGGACTCGGCTGTATGGGCATGAGCTGGGCCTACTCCGAGTCCCAGCGCGACGACGACCGCGCCGCGGAGGTGGTGCGCACCGCCCTGGACCTGGGCGTGGGCATGGTCGACACGGCCGACGTCTACGGCGACGGGCACAACGAGGCCCTCGTCGGCAAGGGCCTGGCCGGGCGCCGCGACGAGGCGTTCCTGGCGACCAAGGGCGGCCTCGTCGTCGACGACCTGCCCACCAAGACCATGCACCGGGACGCCTCGCCCGCGCACATGCGCCGCGCGGTGGAGGCGAGCCTGCGGCGGCTCGGCACCGACGTGATCGACCTGTACTACCTGCACCGGGTGGATCCGGCCGTCCCGCTGGAGGAGACCTGGGGCGCGCTGGCCGAGATGGTGCGCGAGGGCAGGATCCGGCACCTCGGGCTGTCCGAGGTGTCGGTGGAGGAGGCCGAACGGGCGCACCGGGTGCACCCGGTGGCCGCCGTGCAGTCCGAGTTCTCCCTGTGGTGGACCGCCGCACGCGGGGACGCCGCCGCCTCCCCCGGCGGGTACGGGGGCCGGGGCGGAGGAGGCCTGGACGGGCCCTCCGGGGACGTGGTGGCCTGGTGCGCCCGCAACGGGGCGGCGTTCGTGCCGTTCGCGCCGCTGGGCCGGGGGTTCCTCACCGGCGCCGTCACCGCCGACACCACCTTCGAGGCCGGGGACTTCCGGTCGGTCAATCCGCGTTTCCAGGCCTCCGTCCGGGAGGCGAACCTGCGGATCGTGGACACCGTCCGGCAGGTGGCCGACCGGCACGGGGCGACCCCGGCCCAGGTGGCCGTCGCCTGGGTGCTCGCCCAGGGCGACCACATCGTGCCGATCCCGGGCACCAAGCGCCTGGAGTACCTGAAGGAGAACGTCGGCGCGGCCGAGGTCCGGCTGAGCGGGGAGGACCTGGAGCTGCTGGACGGGGTACCGCAGGCTGAGGGCGGACGGTACTGAGGTTCGGTGGGTTCGGGGCCCGGAGGGCCCGGGGGTCGGGTGCTGGGGGCCCAGACGCCCCAGGGGGTCCGCCCGGATCCCGCCGGTGGATTCCAGGAGCGGCCGCACNCGGTGTCCGCCCGCCGTGACCGGCACCGGCGACGAGAGCAGGTCCCCCGCTCCGCCGTCGCCGCCGGACACGGCGGCCATCCGAACACCCGGCGCCCGGCGGCGCTACCGGAAGGGTCGCCGGCCTCCGCCGTCGCCGCCCTCCCACCCCGCGGTCCTCCGACCCGCCGCCCGGCCGGGGTCCACAAGCGGGGGACCTGGCCGGCCGTCGTCGCCGGTCACGGTGACCGCGCGCACGCCCGCCACCGGCGGCACCGCCTCACACCGCGCCGACCGTTCCCAACGCGCCGACAGCACCCGCGGAACCCACGATCCCCACGGTCTCCGCCCTGCTCAGCGGGGTCGGCGCGGCTTCCGTGAGGATGGTGTGCCGCAACCGCCGGACGCGTTCCGACGGCTCCAGCCCCAGCTCCTCCTCCAGCACGGACGACAGCCGCCGGAACGCCCCGAGCGCGTCGCCCCTGCGCCCGCTCCGGTACAACGCCTCGATCAGGAAGGCGTGGAACGGCTCGTTCAGCGGGTGCGCGGCGACCAGGTCCCGCAGTTCGGGGAGCAGTTCGGTGTAGCGGCCCTGCAGCATCCGCGCCTCGATGCGGACGGTGAGCAGTTGCAGGCGCACCTCGTCGAGGCGCTGGACCATGCCGCTCAGCGCCCTCCCGGTGCGCACGTCGGCCAGCGGGCGCCCCTGCCACAGGTCCAGCCCGGCCCCGGCCTCGGCGTGCGCCCGGTCCGCACGCCCCTCGGCGAGCAGCAGCCGCGCGCGGTCGGCCGCCCGCGCGAACCGGGTCGCGTCGACCTCCTCGGGGCCGATGTCGGCGGCGTACCCCGGCGGCCGGGTGACCAGGAAGCGGTCCGCCCCCTCCCCCAGGTCCTCCCGCAGCGCCCGCCGCAGGTGGTAGACGTGCGTGCGCACGGTCCCCACGGCGCCGCGCGGCGGGTGCTCGCCCCACAGCTCGTCGACGAGGGCGTCCATGCCGACGGTTCGGCCGGGGCGCAGCACCAGCAGCGCGAGGAGCACCCCGAGCTTGGGGCCGCGCGGCGCGTGCTCGGCGCCGCCCTCCCGGACGGCGAGCCCGCCGAGCGTGCGGAAACGCGGTGCGTCCATGGTCCGTTCCCCCAGAGGTCACCCGGATTCTACACCGCGAAGGAATTTCGCATTTCCATTCGCGGCCTCCGGATGGAATATAGAGGGGCGGCGCGCATTCCCCTTCGCGCCGTCGACACAAGTACCAGCGCCCCTGCAACTTAAGTCGCACCTTTGCACACCTGCACCGGAGCGGGCGCAGTGGCGCAGTTCACATCGGCTCGATTACCCGCCGTGCTAGGCTTTCGCCGGTGCCATTGCAGGACAACGGGCATCCACCCTGCACAGATCATGTGAATGCATCGACCGCGCCCGCAGGAAAGGATCGAGGAATCACACTTCAGCGGCGCGGACCCACCGTGCGTGAAAGCCCGAACCCCGTCCGTTATTTTAACCCGAAACAACGTTACCCGGCCATCCCTCACCGAATGCGGAAAGCCGGTCACGCTCCGGAGCCCGCCATTGGTGGCCGGTCCTGCCTCGCCTGCCCTCCGGCCCCTGAGTCCGGCCGGACGGGGCTCGCCGACCGTCCCCGGCGCGCCCCGTGATCCCCCTCGCCGGCCCGGCTCGGGCCGTCCGCTCCCCGCGTCCCCCGTTCCGGCGTGCCCGCCACGGCACGGCCGACCGATCGTCTGTCGAAGTAGTCAGGGGCAGGAAGATGAATCGGATAAGGATCCTCATAGCCGACGACCACACACTTCTGCGCAACGCGCTCGCCGAGCTTCTCCGGTCCGAGGAGGACTTCGAGGTCGTGGCCGGGGCCGCCGACGCCTCGGAGATGATCCGCATGGCCGAGGAGACCCTCCCGCACATCGTCCTCATGGACCTGGAGATGCCGGGCAACGGGCATCCGACCGCCGTCGTGCGCCGCCTCCGCGAGCGCGTCCCCACCGCGCGCGTGCTCATCCTGTCGATGCACGACAGCCCCGCCCTGGTGCAGTCGCTGCTGCCCCTGGGCATCCGCGGCTTCCTCCACAAGACCGTCACCCACCAGGCGCTCACGGCGGCGGTCCGGGACGCCTGCGCCCCCGGAAGCCACGTCACCCTGTCGCTCTCGGCCGAGAGCCTGGCCGCACCGCACGCGGCCGACAGCGGCGACGACGTGCTGTCCACCCGCGAGCGCCAGGTGATCGAGCTGGCCGCGCGCGGCATGAGCAACCAGCAGATCGCCCGGCGCCTGGAGATCGTGGAGGCGACCGTCAAGCGCCACATGCGCAACATCTTCGACAAGCTGGAGGCGCGGTCCCGGGTGGAGGCCGCCAACAAGGCCGTCGAACGGGGGCTGATCAGCTCGCCCGTGGCGGCCGCCCGGTCCGCTCACACGCCCATCCCGATCCCGCCGCCGACCGGCAGCACCGCCCCGGTGATGTAGCCGGCCTCCTCGCTGGCGAGGAAGCGCACGGCCGCCGCCACCTCCTCGGGGGTGCCGGTGCGGCCGAGCGGGGTCATCCGCATCGTCTCGCGCATCCGCCGTTCGCTCAGCCCCCGGGTCATGTCCGTGTCGATGATCCCGGGGGCGACCAGGTTCACCGTGACGCCGCGCGACCCCAGCTCCCAGGCGAGCGAGCGGGCGAACCCCAGCAGTCCCGTCTTGGTGGCCGCGTAGTTGGTCTGCCCCGGCGACCCCAGGAAGCCCAGGGCCGAGGAGAGCAGGACGACGCGCCCCCGGCGCGCGGCGAGCATGCCGCCCGCGGCCGCCCGGACGGTGCGCATCACCCCCGTCAAGTTGGTCTGGATCACCTCCTCCATGGCGGCGTCGTCCATGGCCGGCAACAGCCGGTCCCTGGTGATCCCGGCGTTGGCGACGAGCACCTCGACCGGGCCCTGCCGCTCCGCGACCTCGGCGAAGGCCGCCTCGACCGACGCCTGGTCGGTGACCTCGCAGGCCACGCCGAGCAGCCCGTCCGGGGCCGCGCCGCTGCGCACCCCGACGGCCACCCGGTCCCCGTCGGCGGCCATGGCCCGGGCGACGGCCAGGCCGATCCCCCGGCCCCCGCCGGTGACGAACACGGAACGCGCCATCCCACTGCCTCCTGTCTGTTCCCGGGGACCGCTTCCCCGGGGTCGGATCGGTGCCGCGCGGTTCGGACCCGGCGCGGCGGTCTCGGTACCGCGCGGTCCGGTCCGCACGGCGGTGCGCGCGGCCGAACGGCGCGCGGCGGGCCGGGGCGGCGCCCCGGCGGCCGGGCTCAGCGCGGCGGCGCCTGGACCACCAGGCACGACCAGGTGAACCCGGCGCCCGCGCTGTAGACCAGGGCGACCCCGCCGGGTTCGAGCCGGTCCCCGCCCAGCAGGTCCGCGACGCCCGCCGGGGTGTCCCCGGCGCCCAGGTGGCCGGTGTCGGCCCCGACGTCGACCAGGTCGGCGCGCAGGCGCTCGCGCAGCAGCGGAATCCAGGACCCTTCCAGGGTCTTGCGGCCGAAGCGGGGCAGCAGCGCGCGGCGGATCCGCCCGTCCGAGCCCTCCAGCCCCGCCCGCCGCAGGGCCGCCTCGGTGACCCCGACGATGCTCTCCTCGTTGACCCGGGCGAACCCCTCGCCGCCGTGGCGGCGCAGGTAGTCCCGCTTGGTGGCGCGCATATCCACCCTGGGGCGCAGGTCCCGGGCGGCCTCGGCGAACGCGTCGGACCCGCGGTGCATGGCCTCCAGCTCGGGCGCGGCGACGGTGGCCATCGCCAGCACGGCCAGCGGTGTCCGCGGCCCCACCGGGCTGCGCAGCACCAGCGCGGTGCCGCCGTCTCCGTAGCCGACGCCGTAGTCGCTGGCCCAGCGGTCGAAGCCGGGACCGGAGAACCGGTCCCCGGTGGTGGACAGGCCCCACACGGGGGCACCCGGCGCGCCGCCGTGCTCCCGGGCGCGCGCGGCCAGGCGCGCGCCCACCAGGTCGATCGCCGCGGCGCCGCCGTTGCACACCTGCTGCACCCCGAACGGCACCGCGCGGTGCGCGCCGACCCGGTGGGCGATGTAGTGGGCGGGGGACCACAGGTCGTGGCCCTGGTAGTACATCCACGCGTGGCAGACGGTGTCCAGCTCCTTGCCGTCCACCCGCGCGCCGCGCAGCGCCTCGTCCGCTGCGGCGGCGGCCATGTCGGGGGCGCTCAGGCCACGGGAGGCCGGCAGCTCCCGGTGGCCCACCTCGTGGGCCTGGCGGGGCGTCAGGCGGCCCGCCTCGACCGCGGCCTCCGCCCGGTCCCGGTCCTCGGGCAGCAGTACGGCGGCGGCCTCGATCCCGACGGCGGGGCTCGGCGTCATCGGCACATCTCCTCTCCCTGGCGGCCCGTTCCGCGGCGCGGCGCGCCCGGCGGGCGCCGCCGCGGCCCACGGGGTCCGCGGGCCGTGGCGACCATGCTGGGCACGGCCGATGAAAGCCCGATCAAAGCGACATGAAAAGGAGTACGGGAATCCCCCTAAGTAGTACTCCGGAATTGCGCCCCGCCCCTCGGGGAGTACCCGCCTGCCACTTTTGTTCATCTTGCCGCGGGGCGCCTACACGGATTCGATGGAGGCGTTGCGGAAAACGGGGGGACGAACAGCGTGTCAACCGCCCTGTACGGAATGGCATGTGTGCGGGGTACGGCGTTCCGGCCCCCTTCTCACAGATTCCCCGCCCTTTGGAGGAGACAGATGAGTGCCACCGGGCTTTCCGAGGACATGCGCGGCCGCGTTCACGCGATCATCGCCGAGGTCCTGGAGGTCGAGAGCGGCGAGCTCACCGAGGAGAGCAGCTTCGCCGAGGACTTCGAGGCCGACTCGATCCTGGTCATCGAGATCTTCTCGCGCTTCGAGCGCGACCTGGGGATCAAGATCCCGCAGGAGGACCTGACCGAGCTGGACGACCTGCCGGCCGCCTACGCGCTGGTGGCCCGGCACGCGGCCGCGGAGCCGGCCGGTGCGTGAGCAGGGCGGCCGCCGGGTCGCCGTGACCGGCATGGGGGCGGTGAGCAGCCTGGGCCTGGGCGCCCGGGCGTTCACCGCCGCCCTCCGCGAGGGGCGCTCCGGCATCGGCCCGATCCGGCAGTTCGACCCCGAGGGGTTCGAGCGCACACGCGCCGGTGAGGTCGCCGGCTTCCGGCCGCACGAGCACCTGAAGCGCATCACGCCCGAAGAGTGGGGCCGCAGCGGCCGGTTCGCCGCCGCCGCGGCGGCGATGGCGGCGGCCGACGCCGGCCTGGCGCCCGAGGCGCCCGCGCTGCGCGACGCGGCGAGCTGCTTCGGGACCACCAACGGCGAATCGCAGATCATGGAGGACCTGGCGGCGCGCGCCCTGGAGGGCGGCGCCCCCGCCCTGGGCTCCGGGGGCGCCGCCCGCGCCGACGCGGGCGGCATCGCCGCGGCGGCCGCCGCCGAGCTGGGGCTGGGCGGAGAGGCCGTGGTCTTCGGCACCGCCTGCGCCGCCGGGAACTACGCCATCGCGCACGGATACGACCTGGTCCGCAGCGGCGAGGCCGACGCGGCGGTGTGCGGCGGCGCCGACGCCTCCAACCGCGCCACGCACGCCGGGTTCCACCGGCTGGGAGCGCTGGCCGAGGAGGTGCCGCGCCCCTTCGACACCCACAGGGACGGCATCGTGACCGCCGAGGGCGGGGCGGCGCTGCTGCTGGAGCCGCTGGAGGACGCGCTCGCCCGCGGGGCCCGGGTGTACGCCGAGGTCCTCGGGTACGGCATGACCTGCGACGCCGTGCACATGACCAACCCCGACGCCGACTCCATCGCCGCATGCGTGCGCCTGGCGCACGCGGACGCGGGGGTCCGGCCCGAGGACGTGGGCTACATCTGCGCCCACGGCACCGGGACACGGGCCAACGACTCCACCGAGACGGCCGCGGTGCGCGCCGTCTTCGGCGACCGTCCGCCGCCGATGAGCTCCATCAAGTCGATGCTGGGGCACACCATGGGCGCGGCCGCCGCGTTCGGCGCCGTCGCCTCCTGCGCCGCCCTGCACGAGGGGTTCCTGCCGCCCACCGCCACGGTCCGGGAGGTCGACCCCGAGCTGGGGCCCGGCGCCGACCCGGTGCCGCAGGCCCGTCCGGGGCGCCCGCGGGTGGTGGAGAACCACGGCTTCGCCTTCGGCGGCAACAACGCGATCACCCTGTTCGGAGAGGTGCGCCCATGAATCCGACGGCATCGGGGAGCCCGGTCCGGGACCTGGAGGACGGACCGGACGCACCCGCCGCGCGGCCCGCGCAGCGCCCCGTGGACATCGTCGCCTGCGGGGCCGTCTCGCCCGTGGGACTCGGCCTGCAGCCCCTCGCCGCTCCGGGCGGCCCCGGCTCCGCTTCCGGGAACGGGGCCGCCGACGGCGCGGGCGCCGTGGAGTACCCGCCGGTGCGGGTGCACCCGGCGGACTACGACCCCGCCGAGGTCCTCGGCCGAAAGGGGCTCGGCAAGCTCACCCGCACGGACCGGCTGGCCATGTCCGCCTGCGCGCTCGCGCTGGAGGATGCGGGGCGGGCCGCCCCGGCCGACCGCACCGGCATCGTCCTGGGCGCCTCGGTCGGCAGCGCCGAGACCGTGCTCGGGTTCCTCCACGACACGTTCACCCAGGAGCGGCCCTACCTGGTGTCGCCGTCGGACTTCCCCGGGACGCTGATGAACTCGGCGGCCGGGCGGGCGGCCATCCGGAACCGGCTGACCGGGCTGAACGCGACCGTCTCCGGCGGCCCACTGGCCTCCCTGCACGCCCTGCGCTACGCGCGCACCGCGCTGCTGAACGGGCGCGCCGACCGGCTGCTCGCGGGCGCGGCGGAGGAACTGTCCCCGCAGGCGGCGTGGATGCGCCACGGGGAGCTGGCGCCGGGGGCCGCGCTCGGCGAGGGGGCGGCGGTGTTCGCCCTTGAGGCCCCCGGTGCCCCGCACACGGAGGCCGCCGGGGCCGGTGAACCGCTGGGACGGCTCCTTGCCTGCTCCATCGGGTTCGCCGACCCCGCGCAGGGGCCGGACGCGCCCGCCCGCCGCCTGGCCGCCTGCGTCGAGGACGCGCTGGCCCGGGTCGGCGCGGAGCCCACAGACGTGGCGCTGCTCGCCCCCGGCGGTACGGCGCGCGCCGCGCAGGCCCCCGTCGAGCGGAAGGCCCTCGGTGCCGTCTTCGGCGGACGCCTCCCGCAGCAGCTGGACGTCGCCGAACGGCTCGGCGACACCAACGCCGCCGGGGCGGCACTGGCGCTCGCCTCCGTCCTGGCCCGGTGGCGTGAGGAGGGGCCCGACCCGGCCTCCGGGGGTCTGGCCCTGCTCACCGCCGTCGGCCCGGACGGGTCGGTGGGGTGCCTGCTCGCCGCCCGCCCCGGACCGGACGGCCCCCGGCCGGACACCGCCCGCACCCCCGGCTGACCCGCCGCCCCGACCCACCCGCGGAACCCACCCACCAGGAGGACCCGTGCCCACACTGACCGCCGCACCCGCCACCGCGGACCTGAGCGACGAGCACACGGTGCCGCGCAGCCTGGTCCACCGCTGGTCGCTGTCGGAGGTGTTCCTGACCGACTCGCGGGCCGCGGGCGAGGGCCGCTTCGCCGCGGCCGCCCAGCTGCCCCTGTCCCACTCCTATTACCGCGACCACACCCGCGGGTCCGGCTTCCACGACGCGCTGCTGGTGCTGGAGGCCTGCCGCCAGTCCGTCACCTACGCCGCCCACCTGCACGAGGACGTGCCGCGGGAGACCACCTTCATGGTCACCGCATGGTCGCTGGCGGTCACCGACGGCGACGCGCTGGCCTGCGGCGAGCGCCCCGGAAAGCTGCGCATCGACGGGCAGGTGACCGGGCGGCGGCACCGCGCCGGGCGGCTGCGCTCGATCGACTTCGCCATGGACCTGGAGCTGGACGGGCGCCCGCTGGGGCGGCTGACCATGGACGTCGGCTGCACCCCCACCGACCAGTACCTGCGGCTGCGCCGGATGCAGCGCGGCGCCGAGGTGCCCACCGCCTTCACCCTGGAGGCCGCCCCGGCGGGGACGCCGGTGGACCCGGCCGACGTGCGGCGGCTCGACCCGGGCAACGCGGTGCTCGACGGGGTCGCCTACGACGGCGACGGCGTCTCGGCCGCGCTGAGCCCGCGCACCTTCCGCAACCGCAGCATGTACGACCACCCCTACGACCACGTGCCCGCCATGGTGTTCAGCGAGGCGGCCCGGCAGTGCGCCCTGCTGCTGTCCGGCGGCGCGGACGCCGCCGGGCCCGGTCGGGTGCTGTGGCTGGACGGCTCCTTCGAGAAGTTCGCCGAGCTCGACGACGGGGTGCACCTGTCCGCGCGGCCCGACGGCGGGGACGGGGCGGACGGCTTCCGCATGCGGGCCGTCCAGCAGGGCGACACCGTGGCCGAGATCGTCCTCGTCCTGGGCTGACCCGCCGCGGCCGAACCGTCCTCGGCCGCCCCCTCCCTCCTCTCATCACGGCCGATCCGACCGGAGTACGCATGACGACACAGCGCACGGCCTTCGCCTTCTACGACGTCGACGAAACGCTGATCTCCATCAAGAGCATGTTCGACTACTACGACTTCTTCCTGGAGGCGGTCGGGCACCCGCCTGAGGAGCAGGAGCGGCTGCGCGCGGAGGCGCGCGGCCTGATCCGGCCCGGACTGCCGCGCAAGGAGGGCAACCGGCTCTTCTACCGGCGGTTCGCCGGATACAAGGTGGAGCAGGTCGCCGAGATCGGGCGCGACTGGTTCCGCGGCCATATGGAACGCGGCGGCCTGTTCCACGGGGACGTGCTCGCCACGCTGCGGGAGCACGTCGCGGCGGGGCGCACCGCCGTCCTGCTGTCGGGGTCGTTCTCGGCCTGCCTCGACCCGATCGCCGAGCACGCCGGAGCCGGTACCGCCATCGGCACCCTGCTGGAGGCCGAGGACGGCGTGTACACCGGCGGCGTGCTGCGGTCGATGATCGGGGACGGCAAGGAGAATGCGGCCCGCCGCCTGATGGAGGAGGCGGGGGCGGACCCCGCCGAGTGCCACGCCTACGGCGACCACACCTCCGACGCCGGGCTGCTGGGGCTCGTCGGCCACCCGGTGGCGGTCGGCGCCGACCCGAAGATGGCGGAGCTCGCCGAAGGGAACGGCTGGGGCAGGCTCGCGGGGGTCCCCGAGTAGCCTGAGCCCGCGTCCGCCGCGGACGGCCGCGGCGGCGCACCTCTGACGAGGAACCGACGCGGACCGCCCCGACCGAACGGACCCCCTGATGCGCGCGATCACCTACACCGCCGCCGGAGACCCGGGCGTGCTGCGCCTCGTGGACCGGCCCGTGCCCGCCCCCGGGCCGGGCGAGGTCCGCGTGCGGCTGCACGCCTCCGGCATCAACCCCATCGACGTCAAGTACCGCTCCGGGCGCGAGCCCGACGGGGAGACGGTTCCGCACCACGACGGCGCCGGGATCGTCGACGCGGTCGGGCCCGGAGCGGCCGCCGACCGCGTCGGGCAGCGCGTGTGGGTGTGGGGCGCGGCCTGGCAGAGCCGTGAGGGCACGGCGCAGGAGTTCACGGTGGTTCCGGAGGAGCGGGCCGTGCCGCTGCCGGACGGCGCTGGCTTCGGACTGGGGGCGGCGCTGGGGATTCCGGCGCTGACCGCCCACCGCGCGTTGACGGTGGCCGAGACGGGGCCCAGGCGGCTCGCCCCGGGGTCGCTGCAGGGCCGCACGGTCCTGGTCACCGGCGGCGCGGGTGCGGTGGGGCACGCGGCGGTCCAGCTCGCGTCCTGGGCCGGGGCCGCGGTGGTGGCGACGGTCAGCTCCCCGGAGAAGGCGGCGCTGGCCGCCGCCGCGGGGGCGCGGCACGTGGTCGACTACCGCGCGGAGGACGTGCCCGCCCGGGTGCGGGAGATCGCGCCCGAGGGCGTGGACGCCGTGGTCGAGGTGGCCGTGGCCGCCAACGCCCCGGCCCTGGAGGGGGTCCTGGCCGAGGGGGCCGCCGTCGCCTTCTACGCCGCCGCCGACACCGACGAGGTGCGCATCCCGGTTCGCACGGCGATGCTGGCCAACCAGAGCTGGCACGGGGTGTTCCTGTACGGGATCCCGGACGCCGCGCTGCGCGACGCCGTCGGCGCGGTATCGGACGCGACGGCCGACGGGGCGCTGACCGCGGGCGCCGACACCGGGCTGCCGCTGCACCGCTACCCCTTGGAGGAGACCGCCGACGCCCACCGCGCCGTGGAGGACGGGCTGGTGGGCAAGGCGGTCATCGACCTCGTCGGCGCCGACTAGCGGCGCCGGCACCGAGTCGGCCGTGGCGCCGACACCGATGGGAGGCAGATCGTGGGTTCCGCCGTCGACGGCGCCGCACCGGCACCTGCCGGGCGCGACCTGGAGAGCGGCCGCGCGGAGGCGTCCGCGTGGCTGCTGCTGAAGATCCTCCGGCACCGGGGGATCACCGTGGAGGGGCGGGCCCGCGAGCGCATCGTGTCCTGCACCGACGTGGAGACCCTGGACGCCTGGGGCGACCTGGCGCTGCGGGTGTCGTCGCCGGAGGAGCTGTTCGCCTGAGACACGGCGCCCTGGGCCCGCCCCGGTGCCGCCCTTACCCGGCCTCGGCCTTCAGGCCGCTCACGCTGCTGTGCAGGGCCGCGCTCGGGGCGTTGAGGCCGGTGAGCGCGGCCTGCACCCCGTTCTTGCGGAACCGCTCCACCGCCTGGTCCAGCGCGGCGACGGCGGAGGCGTCCCACACATGGGCGCCCGACAGGTCGATGGTGACCGCGCCGACCCCGGGCTCGGCGAAGTCGAACCGGTGCAGCACCTGCTCGCGTGAGCCGAAGAACAGTTCGCCGTGCACCGAGTACACGCGGGTGCCGCCCTCGGGGTCGAGGACGCTGGTGACCTCGGCGACCACGGCGGCGTTCCGGGCGAAGAGCGCCATGGAGGCCAGGACCCCGGCGCCGACGCCCAGCGCCAGGTTGTGGGTGGCCAGGATGATCCCGGCAGTGACCGCCATGACCAGGGTCTCGCTCCACGGGAGCCGTCGCACCGTGCGCGGGTGCAGGCTGCGCCAGTCCACCGTGGTGGCGGCCACATAGGCCATCACCGCCACCAGCGCCGCCATCGGGATGCCCGCGACCAGGCCGTCGAACACGGTCACCAGGGCGATCAGGAACACCCCGGCGAACAGCAGGGACAGCCGCGTGCGGGCGCCCGAGCGCACGTTCATCACGGTCGGGCCGACGGTGGCGCATCCGGGCATGCCGCCGAAGAAGCCGGACAGGATGTTGGCCCAGCCCTGGCCGCGGGCCTCGCGGGCCTTGTCCGAACCGGTCTCGGTGTAGTCGTCCACGAGCTTGGCGGTGATCAGCGACTCGATCAGGCCGACGAGGGCGAGGGTGAGCGCCGTGGGGGCGATGACGCGCAGTGTCTCCCAGGTGAGGGGGACGTCCGGCAGGAAGGGCACCGGAAGGCTGTCCGGCAGGCGCCCCATGTCGCCGACGGTCGGAACGTTCAGGCCGCCCGCCCAGGCGGCGGCGGTGAGCACGATGATCGCCACGAGCGGCGCGGGGACCGCCCGGGTGAGGCGGGGCAGCAGCACGATGACGGCGAGCCCGGCGGCGATCATCGCGTAGACGGTCCAGCCGTCGCCGGCGAAGTAGGGGATCTGCGCGGTGAAGATCATGACCCCGAGCGCGTTGACGAAGCCGGTGACCACGCTGGAGGGGACGAACCGCATCAGCCGGGCCGCGCCCGCCAGCCCGAGGACCACCTGGAAGACCCCGGCCAGCACGGTGGCCGCGAGCAGGTGGTCGACCCCGTACTCGCGCCCGAGCGGGGCCACCACCAGGGCCATCGCGGGGGTGGCGGTGGAGATCATCGCCGGGCGCCCGCCGAGGAAGGCCAGCGCGACGGCGAGGATGGTCGCCGCGTACAGCCCGACGCTGGGATCGACACCGGCGATGATCGAGAACGCGATCGCGTTCGGGATCAAGGCCAAGGCCACGACCAGCCCGGACAGGGCTTCGGTGCGCAGCACCGACAGGCGCGGGAGCGTGGCCCGCCGCCACGCCGTCCTCAGTGTGGTCATAAGCCGCTCACTTTCGGGCAGCTCGGTGTGACCGCCAGCGGCGGTCGGCCGGACATCGGTCAAGGGGACGGGACGCGGGCCGGACGGCCCGGAGGAAGGTGCGCGGGTTCGGGGAAGGGACGGTCCCGTATGGCGAGGTGCGGATGGTGTCCGCGGGGTCCCCGCCGCACTGCGGAGGCGCCGGGCCCCGAACGGACGGCGCTCCTGCACGGCGGTGAACCGGTGCAAAGAGAAGGAGTTTCGCACTACGGCACGAAACTCCCGCGGCGAGACACTACCCGGGACCGGACCCCGGGGTCACACGGTCGTCTTGAGACGGTGTTCACAGCGGGGAACGGCGCATCGGGGTGCGGGTGCTGTCGTATCCTCCCCCGTTCACCGGACCCCCATGGACACACACCGCCTTCGCGACAATCCCCTCTTCACCACCGAAGACCGGCCAATTGGACACGCACCGCTGTTCGTCGGTGCCCCTCAGTAGTTTTCGCAGCATGCCGAAGATCGAGCACGAGTTCCTCACCGAGCTCTTCCAGAACGACCCGAATCTGGCGGTGGAACTCGTCGAACAGGAAGTGGGCGGACGCCTGCCCCGCTTCACGAAGGTGACGCTGCAGAGCAACCGCGTCAACAAGGTCGACCCCCCCGGAGATGACCGCCGACTCGGTGGTCCTCCTCCGCGATCCCTGGAGGGTGCGCCGTGTCCGCGACAAACCCACCGACGCCGTGGCGGGGATCATCGCGGAGATCCAGCGTGAGCGGGACAAGGACAAGCGGCTGAGCTGGCCCTGCTACGTGACGAACCTGCGGTACCGGATCGATGCGCCGGTGGTGCTGTTGGTGCTGTGCCCGGACCGTTCGATGGTCCGCTGGTGCCGGAGGCCGATCCGGACCGGGCATCCGCAGTTCGAGCTCACCCCGCTCGTCCTCGGCCCGGACGAGATCCCGGTCGTGGACGACCCGGTGGAGGTCGCCGCCTCCCCGGAGCTGGGCGTGCTGTCCACCCTGGTCCATGCCGACGAGGATGTGGACCTGGTGGACACGATGATGGAGGGCCTGGACAAGATCGACCCGTCCACGGCGGAAACCTATACTGAACTGGTGATGGTGCTGCTGGACGAGGCACCTCGACACCGGCTGGAGGAGATTGTGGCTTCTGCGGTCTACGACTTCACGTCGCCGTTCACCGAACGCTATGTCGAGCAGGGACGCTCAGAAGGTCGGAGGGAAGGACGCGCCGAGGCGGCCGAGGCTGCGGCGGAGCTCATCCTCAAAGCCCTCGACTCCCGACGCATCGCCGTCACACCCGAGGTGCACGACCGCATCATGAACTGCACGACCCCTGAGACCCTCAAGCGCTGGGGGGAACGCGCCTTCACCGTGTCCTCGGCCGAGGAACTGTTCGAGTGACGCCCGCCTGAGGGGGAGGGGCCGGTGGGCCCCTCCCCGCTTTCACGTCCGCGCGGGCGCCGCCTCCTCCTCTCGGACGCTCCTGCGGCCGACTCGCCCTCCTGGGATGAAGGCGGCCACCAGCAGCGCCACCAGCGCCGCAGCCGCGCCCATCCCCATCACCGTCTGGAACGCCCCCTCCGACGGCACCGCCGCGCCCGCGAACGGGACCGTCATGTGCGCCAGCACCACCCCGGCCACCGCGCTCGACGTCGACGTGCCCACCGACCGCATCAGGGTGTTCAGGCTGTTCGCCGCCGCCGTTTGGGAGACCGGGACCGCCGCCATGATCAGGGCGGGCATCGCCCCGTAGGCCAGCCCGATACCGCAGCCGATCACGCCCGACACGGCCACCAGCTCCCAGGCCGACCCCATGAGCACGGTCCCCAGCCCGTACCCGAGGGCCACCACGACCGCGCCGGCCATCAGCGTCACCTTGGGCCCGGCCGCCCGCGAGATGCGCGAGGACACCGGCGCCATCGCCATCATCACCAGCCCGGACGGCGCCATCACCAGGCCGGCCGTCAGCAGGCCGCTCCCGAGCCCGTGCCCGGTGGCCTCCGGGAGCTGCAGCACCTGCGGAAGCACCAGCGACATCGCGAACATCGCGAAGCCGAACACCACCGAGGCCGCGTTGGTCGCCAGCACCTGCGGGCGCACCGTGGTGCGCAGGTCGACCAGCGGGTGGTCGGTGCGCAGCTCCCAAGCGCCCCACAGCGCCAGCACCACGAGGGCGGCGGCGAACAGCCCGAGCACCGTGCCGCTGGTCCATCCCCAGTCGGCGCCCTTGGACACGCCCAGCAGCAGGCACAGCAGCCCGGCCGACAGCCCGGCCGCGCCCACCGGGTCGAAGCGGCCGCCGCTGCGTACCGGCGGCTCCGGGACCACGGCGGCGATCAGCACGGCGCCGAGGACGCCGATCGCGGCCGCCGTCCAGAACAGCGTGTGCCAGTCGGCGTTCTGCACCAGGAGCGCCGCCGCCGGAAGGCCGAGGGCGCCGCCCACGCCCAGGGACGCGCTCATCGCCGCGGTCGCCCCGACCAGCCGGTGCGCCGGGACCGTGTCCCGCATGATGCTGATGCCCAGCGGGATCACCCCCGCCGAGGCGCCCTGGAGCGTGCGGGCGACGACCATCGGCGCGAGCGTGTCGCTGAGCGCGGCCAGCACCGAACCGGCCACCATCAGGCCGATGCTCACGAGCAGCACCCGCCGCTTGCCGAACATGTCGCCCAGACGCCCGGCCACCGGGGTGGCGACCGCGGCGGCGAGCAGCGTGGCGGTGACGGCCCAGGCCGCCTGGGCCGGTGTGGTGTGCAGGTACTCCGGCAGGCGGGGGACGATCGGCACGATCAGGGTCTGCATCAGCGAGACCGTGATCCCGGCGAACGCCAGGACGGCGATGACGGCGGTCGGTCTCGGCGCGGCGGGCGCCTGGTCAGGGGCGTGCGTCGCGCCGTCGGCCTGCGCGGCCTGGGACATGGAGGTGCCTTCCGTGACGGCTGCGGGTGGAGTAGGGCGAACTTTTAAATCAGTCGCTTGACTTACTGTAGCCCCGGTTGTTGACTGGGCGCGTAACCCGCCCCCACGGAACGTGAGGAAGGCCATGGAGCGCGACGACGAGCAGGTACTCGACTACCCGATCCCCGCCCCTTCGGCGCTGGAGCCGCCGGCCGAATGGGAGCGGCTGCGCTCGGAGTGCCCGGTCGCACGGGTCACCCTGCCCTCGGGGGACGAGGCGGCCCTGGTCACCCGGTACGAGGACGTCAAGAGCGTGCTGGCCGACCCGCGCTTCACCCGCCGCCTGACCGGCGAGGGCGCGGCCCGTATCGCCGCCAACGAGTCCGGCGGGGTGTTCAACAGCGACATGGCCGCGGCCGTCCCCGACGGCGGCGAGGGCCACCGGCGCTGGCGCCGCGAGGTCGGCAAGTGGTTCACCGCCAAGCGCATGACGGCGCTGCGCCCCGGCATCCGGGACATGGCCGAGCGGCTGATCGACGGCATGGTCGGGGCCGGGGCGCCCGCCGACCTCAAGGCGCACCTGGGCTTCCCGCTCCCGGTGTGGGTCATCTGCGACCTGCTCGGCGTCCCCGAGTCCGACCGGGACCGGTTCTCCTACTGGTCCGACACCCTGCTCAACCTCACGCGCTACACCGAGGAGGAGATCTCCGCCGCCCAGAAGGAGTTCTTCGCCTACATGTCCGAGCACATCGAGCGGCGGCGCGCGGCCCCCGGCGACGACCTGCTCAGCGCGCTCATCACCGGAACGACCGAGGACGGCGGACGGCTGACCGACGCCGAACTGGTCGGCACCGGGATGGGCCTGCTCGTCGCCGGGCACGAGACCACCGCCAACATGATCGGCAAGATGGTCGCGATGCTGCTGTCCGACCGGAGCCGGTGGGAACGGCTGCTGGAGGACCGCAGGCTGGTGCGCACGGCCGTGGAGGAGGCGCTGCGCTTCGACGCCAACTCCGGCATCGGCCTGCCCCGCTTCATCACCGAGGACACCGAGATCGGCGGCGAGACGGTGCCCGCCGGGACGACCGTGATGTGCGCGATGGCCGCCGCCAACCGGGACTCCGGGGCCTTCGACGGCGCCGACACGATGGTGCTCGACCGCAGCCCCAACCAGCACATCGCCTTCGGCTCGGGCGCGCACTCCTGCCTGGGGCAGGCGCTCGCCCGCACCGAGCTGCAGGTGGTGCTGGAGGTGCTGCTGGACCGGCTGCCCGGGCTCGACCTCGCGGTCCCCGCCGCCGAGCTGCGGCGGGTCGACGGCCTCGCGGTCGGCGGGCTGGCGACCGTTCCGGTGCGGTGGTGACCGTGTCCCCTACCGCCTCCCGCCACGAGCGCTCCGAGTCCACCCGCACCGCCATCATGGACGCCGCCGAGCGGCTGTACGCCGAGGAGGGCCTGTTCGCGGTCTCCAACCGGCAGGTCAGCGAGGCCGCCGGGCAGGGCAACAACGCCGCGGTGGGCTACCACTTCGGCACCAAGGCCGACCTGGTGCGCGCCATCGTGCGGCGGCACACCGACGACGTCGAGGAGCGGCGCATCGCCATGGTCGCCCGGGTGCGCGGCTCGGACGACCCGCGCGCGTGGCTGGCGTGCATGGTCCGGCCGGTCACCGAGCACCTGGCCGGTCTGGGCCCGCCCACCTGGTTCGCGCGGTTCAGCGTGCAGGTCATGGCCGACCCGGTGTTCCGCCCGATCATCGTCGAGGAGGCGCTGTCCGCGCCGTCGCTCCGGGAGATCATGCACGCGCTCGACGTGCGCACCCGAGGAATTCCGAACGACGTGCGCCGGGAGCGGGGCGACATGCTCCGCCACATCATCCTCAACGTGTGCGCCGAGCGCGAGCGGAACCTCGCCGAAGGCCGCCCCACCCTCCGCCGCACCTGGGACGAGGCCGCCACCGGGATGATCGACGCCCTGCACGGGCTCGTCCTCGCGCCCGCCTCCCCCGAGGGCGCGGCCGGGGCGGGGCCCTGACCCGGCGCTCCCCACTCCACGCATCCCATCTGCGCACCCGAGAACGCATCCCCCGCCGCCCCGGCCCGCGGCACTCGGGCCGGACACAGCCTCCGAGCGAGTAAGGAGCGACCGTGAAGATCACCGTCGATGAGGACAAGTGCTGCGGTGCGGGCCAGTGTGCGCTGATCGCGCCCGAGGTGTTCGACCAGCGCGACGAGGACGGGATCGTGGTGCTGCTCGACGCCGCCCCCGGTGAGGAGCACCACGACGCCGTCCGCGAGTCGGCGCAGGTCTGCCCCGCCGCCGCGATCACCGTCGTGCACGGGACGGCCCGCAGGTAGCCGGGAACCGCGGACACCGTCCGCCCCCGCCGTGCCGCTTCGGCGGATCGCGCGCGGGGACCGGGAACCCCGGCGGCGCGGGCCTCGTTAAGGATGGGGCGACCGGGTCGGCAGGGGCGGGCAGGACGCATCGGGGCCTCCACGGCCGAGGATGCACGCCCCGCCGCCGCACCGCGGCGGGCCCCCGTCGCCCACCTCCCTCCGACCGCGAGAACGAGGAGTCCTGTGACCGTCGAATCGCCCACCACCGCCCTTCCTCCGCTCCCCTCCCCCCTCGACCAGGCGGAGCGCCTGATCGCACTGGGGGTGCACGAGCGGGCGGGGATCACCGCAGACGACGTGCGCACGTTCGCGGGGAAGGCCGCCGGGGACAGCGGCGCGCTTCTCGCCGTCCACCCGGACCGGGTCCCGGCCTCGGACCTCGCCCCTCTGCTCCAGCGGGACGGCAAGCCCGGGTTCGTCGTCACCGACATGACCGACGTCGACCGCTTCGCCCCCGTCGGCATCGCGCTGCCCGACTCCCCGCTGTACCTGATCACCGGCGTCGACCGCGGCGACCGCATGTCCAACTGGAGCCCCGAGGAGGCCCTGCCCGAACTCGAACGGGAAGGGCGGACCCCGCTCTTGCTCTGCGAGGGCATCCATTGGGTGCTGCAGCAGCCGGAAGCCCTGGACCGCAACCTCTGCTTCATGACCATCGGGTCCCGGCTGCGCAAGGAGAACGGGAGGTTCGACTCCCGCACGCCCGCGATCTGGATCAGCAACGGAACCGGAAGGGACGGCAAGGAGCGGCGCGGCGCCCCCAAGGTCGGCTGGTGCTGGTGGGGCAACCGGCACACGTGGCTGGGCTTCGGCTCGGCCGTGGACCGCACGGCCTGAGGCGACCGCTGCGGCCCGGGAAGGGTCCCCGGGCCGCAGCGGCGGCGGCGACGGCAGAGCGGGTGCTCGGCTCATGGGCCCCGGCCGGGCGGCACGTCGGAGGCGCACGAGACGGGGCACCGGCTCCGCCGTCGCCGCCCGCTCCCTCGCACACCGCCGATATGTTGCCCCTGTCCACATTCGGCCTATTTGTTCACTTTATTCCGCTTGTAGGTGGAGTGTCCGACCCGATAGAAAACTCCAATGCTCAAAGGAACCAAGGTCGGGCTCCGGGCGCGGCACGACGATGACATTCCCGTGCTGCTGGCCGAGCTCTACGACGACGTGGTCAACGGCTCCCGCGCCGACGGGCAGCCCTGGCGGCCGCTCACGCCCGGCACCAGGGACCCGCGGCTCGTCGTGGACGACTCCAACCAGCAGACCGTGCAGTTCTCCGTGGTCGAGCTGGAGGGCGGGACGCTGATCGGGACCGCCGTGCTGGCCGGGATCGACCCCCACCACCGGTCCGCGCACATCGGGCTGGGCCTGCGGCCCGCCCACCGCGGGAAGGGCTACGGCACCGACGTGGTCGCGGCCCTGTGCCACTACGGCTTCACCGTGCGCGGCCTCAAGCGGCTGCAGGCCGAGACGCTGGCGGACAACTTCGCCATGCTGCACGCCGCCGAGCGCAACGGCTTCGTCCGCGAGGGCCGGACGCGCTCCTCGGCCTGGGTGATGGGCGAGTTCCTCGACGAGGTCGTGCTCGGCCTCCTGGCCGAGGAGTACACGGCGCAGAACGGGGGCTGAACCGGCCGACCGGCGAAAGGGGGCGCCGGGACGTGCGGCCCGGCGCCCCTCGGCTCAGTCGAGCCCGTCGAGTTCCAGGATGTAGACGGGCCACCGGTCGATGACCTCCAGCCCGGCGCGGTCCGCCGCCTCCGCGACGATCTCGTCGTCGAACTCCTGCAGGTGGAACTCGCGCACCCCCTCGGCGCCGCGCAGCCCCTCGACGGCCTCGGCGAACGCCCCGGCCAGCGCCTCCGGCTCGGGGCCGCGGTGCACCACCAGGCCCGCCGACGCCGTCCCCTTGTCGTCCACCAGCACCGTGAACTGGGCGGAGGGCACGCCGTCGCCGTCCTCGGGCATCAGGTCGAAGGTGGCCTCGCCGACCAGCAGGTCCGGGCCCAGGTGGCTGTTGTCCAGCCACTCGCGCACCTCTTCGCGGTCCCAGTCCTCACCGAAGTCGCCGTCGGCCCCGAACGCCCGGTACAGCTCCACATAGGTGTCCAGCAGCGCGTCGTCGGGCTCGGTCGGCATCGTGCGCACCCGCACCGGCGGCAGGCCGGGCGGGCGGCGCCACTCGGCGCCCGCGCCCCAGGTGCGGCCCTCCTCGCGCTCCACCTCGGCGCCGAGCCGCTCGGCCAGGCGGGCGTCGGTCCCACGCTGGGTCGGCGACCACAGCAGCGCGTCGTGCCCCAGCTCCGCGGCGCGCGCCGCGGCCTCCCTGACCATCCGCTCCACCACCGCGAACTCGGCGTCGGTGGTGTCGCGCACCGGGTCGACCCCGCCCTTGAGCCCTTCGGCCTCCATGGCGGCCAGCGCCCACTGCAGGTGGGGGCCCTCATCGTCCTCGTCGTCGGGGGCGAGCAGCACCGCCCAGCCCTCCAGCGTCCCCCCGCTGCGGGCGACCACCGCTCCGAGCACCCCGAGGTCGTCGTCCTCCCCGTCCTCCCGGGGCTCGGGCGGCTCGACCCCCGCGGCGGCGCACAGCTCCTCCGCCAGCCGGTCGAGGATCGCCGGATCGCGCTCGAAGCTTAGTTCCACGGCCATGTGCCACTCTCCCCATTCCCCCGGTGCATGCGGTCCCCGCCGGAGACTACCGACGTCCGGGGGCCGGGGCGCCCCGATCACGCCGCGCGCGGCTCCCGCTCGTCGGACGGCGGCCGGTCCGACTCGTCCCCGCTCCAGAAGCTTCCGCCGTACCAGGGCCACCACATGGTGGTCCGCCCGCCCGGGATCATCGCGTCCAGGCGCATCACGATGCGCAGCGACAGCCCTCCGGCGATCATGCCCGTCACCAGGTCGGTGAACCAGTGGAAGTGCAGGTAGGCCGAGACGAGGGACTGCAGCAGCGCGATGCCGACGATGCAGAACCCCAGGCGGCGGATGATGTGCGGGCGCGCCGCCCGGTAGCGGATGATCAGGAACAGCACCAGGCCGTAGATGAGGATGGCGTTGGCCCCGTGCCCGGAGGGGAACGACACGCCCCCGGTGTCGCCGAAGAACGACGGGTCCAGGGTGCGCGGGTGGTTGCGCGAGAAGAGCAGCTTCATCGTCGCGACCAGGCTCATCATGCCGACCACGCCGACGCCGCCGAGGATGATCGGCCGCCACGAGCGGTGCCGGTAGGCGAGCTGCAGCGCGGTGACCGCCAGCACGGGGATCGCGACGAATCGCGAGGCGACCGTATCGGGCCACAGGATGAGGAACTCGCGCATCTCGTCCCAGTACGGCCGAGGTGCGTTGTTGATCAGATTGTCGATAGGGTGCAACGGGCCGGCCGAGAGCATCGTCATCGTGATGAGCAGCACGGCCATCGTGATCGCGATCTTGTCAGAGGCGATCCCCCATGCGATCTCGCTCACACTGGGCCAGGTGACACGGCCGTCCTTGGCGCCGCGCGCCGCCTTATCGGTCAGGCGCGGCACCGCGTCCAGGACGCGACGCCGTCCATGGGGTGCCGCCGGTGTCGGCCCCGCGCGTCGCGACGGCTTCGACCTTGTCCGCGATGTAGGCATCATGTGTGCTCAGTGCTGTCTCACGTTTCGTGGGCTGGCCTGCGGCACGGCTGTGCTTCGGGGGACGGGCTCGCCGCTGGGACTCGTACGGGGAATGGGGAACGTCTCTCGGGCGCGAGGTCAGAGCGCCCGGTTCCGGCCTGCGGAACCGCCGCGGTGTCGGCGGTCCGGGGCCGCGGGGGCGGAGCGGGAAGGGGGCGGATCCGCTCGTGTACGGGGGCGGTCGTTCACCGGGAGTGGCCCCGCGCTCCAGGTTACCCGGTTTTGATCGAACATTTCCGACAGGAGAGCATAGCGCTCCGCTCCGTCAAGGGGCTCGGCGCCCCGGTGGCTACGATCGTCCTACCTCGTACTTTGCCGCCCGGTCAGCGGAGTTCGGGGCGATGTTCACCCGTACGCGCCCCGACCGTGAGCGTTCCGTTAGCACGTCCGAGGTATCGGGCGTCCGATATTTGCCGCAGAGGCGGTCCGCTCCGGGCGGTTAAGGTGCAAGCGCTCCCCTACGACCGGGAACCGCCGCGGCAGCGGCGCCCCCGACCAGAAAGGCCGTTGATGCCCGCCACGCCCGACGACGCCGCACGGGTGGCCCGCAACCCTCTCCGCGAACAGATCCGCCGCGTCCTGGTGGAGGGTCTGCTCTCGGGGAGGTGGAAGCCCGGCGAGCGCATCGTCGAGCGCCGGATCGCCGCAGAGCTCAACGTCAGCCAGGCCCCCGTGCGGGAGGCGCTGCGCGAGCTGGAGACACTGCGGCTGATCGACTCGGTCCCGAACAAGGGGGCGCGGGTTCGCGAGTTCGGTGTAGCGGACATGGCGGAGATCTATCCCGTCCGGGCCGGTCTCGAACGCGTGGCGGCCGAACTCGCCGCCGACCGGCTGGCCGAGGACCCCTCCGGGCTCCGCGACGAGGTGGAGCGGCTGCGCCGCGCCACCGAGGAGGGGGACGTGGAGGAGCAGATCCGGCACAGCGTGGAGTTCCACCGCCGCATCGTCCTGGCCGCCCGCAACGACGTGCTGCTGCACACCTGGGAGGCGCTGGGCGTGGAGGTGTGGACCCGGCTGTCGGTGCGCTGGCTGGACATGGAGCTGCACGCCAAGGCCGCCGACCACGCGCGCATCACCCGGGCGTTCGTGGAGCGGGATCCGGACGTGGGCCGGATGCTGAGTGAGCACGTTCACAATTACGTCGACGCCGCCATGAAGTCCCGAGGCGCGGGGAACTGACCCTCTCGGACGGCCCCGGGACGGCCGGCCGCCACCGGGGGGCCGGGCCGGATTCGCCCGGGATTTCCTCTAGAGTCGGATTGATCGATCATCGATCAATCCGTAGAGTGTCCGCGACGCACGTCACACGCGCAGGGCTCGCACCCGCCCGGCGGTTCCCTTCAGGGCGAACGCCTCTGCAGGAATGGCCGCCGACCCGCGGGGAAACGAGCACAAGAGAGTTCTTCGGGACGAACAACTCCACAGCCACCGAGCGCCGCGCCGTTGAGCCCGGCTGTGCGCTCCCCCGCCCAGGCCCCGCCGCACAGCGGGCCATGGGCCCCGGTCCCTCGCGGCCCATCGGTCCCGGGAGGACCGATCCCGCACGTAGAAAGGCACCACCATGGCTGACACGGCCAAGCCGAAGGGCGGCGGCACCGCCAGGAACTCGGGCGGCCGCAGGCGCAACCGGTCCGGCGCCGCGCAGAAGACCGCCGACGAGCAGCCCAAGGTCCTGCTCGACTACTACCGGCAGATGCTGCTGGTCCGCCGGTTCGAGGAGCGCACCGCCCAGGCCTACACCCAGGCCCGCATCGGCGGATACTGCCACCTCAACCTCGGCGAGGAGGCCACCGTCGTGGGCCTGATGACGGCCCTCAAGGACGAGGACTACCTCTTCACCAACTACCGCGACCACGGATATGCGATCGGCAAGGGCATGAGCCCCCGCCGCGTCATGGCCGAGCTCTACGGGCGCTCCACCGGCGTGTCCAAGGGCTGGGGCGGCTCCATGCACATGTACGACACCGAGGTCCGCATGCTCGGCGGGTACGGCATCGTCGGCGGCCAGCTCCCCCTGGCCACCGGCGCCGCGCTGGCCGTGTCCTACCGCGGCGGCGACGAGGTCGTCATGTGCCAGATGGGCGACGGCACCACCAACATCGGCGCCTGGCACGAGTCCCTCAACATCGCCGCCCTGTGGAACCTGCCCATCGTCTTCGTGGTGATCAACAACTTCACCGGCATGGGCACCACCGTCGACATGGCCTCGGCCGAGCCCGAGCTGCACAAGCGCGGCTCCGCCTTCCGCATCGAGGGCGTCAAGGTCGACGGCCGCAACGTGCTCGAGGTCCGCGACGCCGCCGCCGACCTGGTCGAGCGCGCCCGCGCCGAGCAGCGCCCCTTCCTGCTGGAGGCCACCAGCTACCGGATGAAGGGCCACTCCGTCGTCGACCCGGCCAAGTACCGCACCGAGGAGCAGTGGGCCGAGGCCAAGGACGAGGAGAACGACCCGATCGCCATCTTCGCCAAGCAGCTCACCGAGGCCGGTGTGCTCACCGACGAGCTGCGCGAGGAGATCGCCGCGTCCGTCAAGGAGGAGGTGGCCGACGCCGCCGACTTCGCCGAGAACAGCCCGCACCCCGACGTGTCGACGCTGTTCGACTACACCTACGCCACCCCCGTGGCGAACGAGTCGCGCCGCATGCCCGCCGACCCGGTCTTCGCCGAGTAGAAGTTAGGAGAGCGGGACATGTCCGTCATCACCTACCGCCAGGCCCTGCGCGACACCCTGCGCGCCGAGATGCTCCGCGACGAGAACGTCTTCGTCATGGGCGAGGAGATCGGCGTCTTCGAGGGCTCCTACAAGATCACCGAGGGGCTGCTCAAGGAGTTCGGCGAGAAGCGCGTCCGCGACACCCCCATCGCCGAGGAGGGCTTCGTCGGCGCCGCCGTCGGCGCCGCCATGCTGGGGCTGCGCCCGGTCGTCGAGCTCATGACGATCAACTTCTCCCTCATCGCGATCGACCAGATCGTCAACCACGCCGCCAAGATCTACGGCATGTTCGGCGGGCAGACCAGCGTGCCCATGGTCATCCGCACCCCCGGCGGCGGCGGCCAGCAGCTCGGCGCGACCCACTCGCAGAACATCGAGCTGTACTACTCCTTCGTCCCCGGCCTGAAGGTCGTGGCGCCCAGCAGCCCCGCCGACGCCGCCGCGATGTTCCGCGCCGCCGTCCGCGACGACGACCCGGTGCTGTTCCTGGAGAACCTCGGCCTGTACAACACCAAGGGCGAGGTGCCCGACGGCGACGAGAGCGTCGCCGAGATCGGCCGGGCCAAGGTGACCCGCGAAGGCACCGACATCACCCTCATCGGCTACTCCCGCATGGCCATGGTCGCCGGCCAGGTCGCCGAGCAGCTGGCCGAGCAGGACATCAGCGTCGAGGTCGTGGACCTGCGCAGCCTGCGCCCGCTGGACCGGGAGACCGTGGTCGAGTCGGTCCGCAAGACCAACTGCGCGGTCATCTGCGAGGACGACTGGCTCACCTACGGCATCGGCGCCGAGATCGCGGCCTCCATCCAGGAGGGGGCGTTCGACTACCTGGACGCCCCGGTGCGCCGCGTCGCCATGGCGGAGGTCCCCATGCCCTACGCCAAGCCGCTGGAGACCGCCGCCCTGCCGTCGGTCGAGTCGATCACCACCGCCGTCAAGGAGACCCTGGACGCCGTCGGCCGGCGCGTGGGTTGAGGGGAAAGCACTGATGTCCGAGATCTACATGCCGCGCCTCTCCGACACCATGGAGGAAGGCGTCATCAGCTCCTGGGCCAAGAACGTCGGCGACAAGGTCGCCTCCGGCGATGTGCTGGTGGAGATCGAGACCGACAAGGCCGTCATGGAGTACGAGGCCTACGAGGACGGCTACCTCGTCAAACAGTTCGTGTCGGCCGGTGACACGGTGCCGATCGGCGCCGTGATCGGCTTCATCGGCGAGACCCCGGACGCCGAGGCCCCCGAGCCCGGCGGCGCCCCGGCGGCCCCCGCCGCCGAGTCGGCGGCCGCCCCGGCGGAGGAGAAGCCGGCCGGGGAGAAGCCCGCCGAGGCCCCGGCGGCCGAGGCCCCCGCCGCCGGTGCGGAGGGTCCGGCCCGTCCGCGCACCTCCCCGCTCGCGCGCCGCCTGGCCAAGGAGTACGGCCTGGACATCGACGCGATCGAGGGCACCGGCCCCAAGGGCCGGATCGTCCGCGCCGACGTGGAGGCCGCCCGCGACCGCGCCGCCTCCGGCGCCCCGGCGCCCGCGGCCGCCGCTCCGGCCGCCGCGGCCCCGGCCGCGCAGGCGGGCTCCGACGACCTGCGCGGGTCCGAGGAGCTCAAGGTCAGCCAGATGCGCAAGACCATCGCGCGCCGCATGGTCGAGAGCAAGCAGCAGGCCCCGCACTTCTACCTGCGCCGCACGATCGACGCCGAGCCCCTGAAGGCCTTCCGCGCCCAGATCAACGAGCAGCTCGCCGACACCGGCGTCAAGGTCAGCTTCAACGACCTGATCGTCAAGGCTGCGGCCACCACGCTGTCCGCCCACCCGGAGGTCAACCGCTCCTGGGAGGACGGCCGGCTGCTGCAGCACCACCGGGTCAACGTCGGTGTCGCGGTGGCGATCGACGAGGGCCTGGTCGTCCCGGTGCTGCACGACACCGACAAGGCGACGCTCTCCGACATCTCCACCCGCACCCGGGAGCTGGCGGGCAAGGCGCGCGACGGCAAGCTCAAGCCGCAGGAGATGAGCGGCGGCACGTTCAGCGTCAGCAACCTGGGCATGTTCGGCATCGACAGCTTCTCGGCGGTGATCAACGGCCCCGAGTCGGCGATCCTGGCGGTGGGCGCCATGAAGCCCACGCCGGTGGTGCACGACGGCGAGGTCGCCGTGCGCAACACCATCGCGCTGGAGCTGTCGGTGGACCACCGGGCGGTGGACGGCGCCGTGGGCGCCGCCTTCCTGAAGGACCTCGCCGAGGTCCTGGAGAGCCCGATGCGGATCATCCTGTAGCGGACGCTCCACCGCGCGACAGCAGCGGGGCGCCCCGGCCGGTCCTCCGGCAGGGGCGCCCCGTTCGCGTCTCCGGGGTGCCCCGGGCCGTTCCCCCGCGCGCGGCCGGAGTCCCCTCCGTCCGGGTCGACGCACGCACGCCGCGCTCCGGGCCGGTTCGGGCGCGGGCGTCCTGACCGGCGGAAGGCGGTCACGGCCGCCGAAGGCCCACCGCACCGGCGGACACCTCGGGCCGCGCCCGCCCTCCGGAGGACGGAACGGA
>NZ_ANBH01000220.1 GCF_000341185.1 Nocardiopsis chromatogenes YIM 90109 | reverse complement strand
AGGGGGGGGGGGGGCGCCCCCGCCGGTCCGCCCCTGTCCATGGCCCCGACCCGGAAGCACCCCACGACATGACCGACCCGTCCACCCCGGCCGGGGGCTCCGCCCCGGTCCGCCCCGCGACCGAGGCCGACCTCCCGGCGATCGCCGACGCCCTGGCCGATGCGTTCACCGACTACCCGTGGACCCGCTGGGCGGTCCCCGCCGACGGGTACACCGAACGCCTGCGCGCCCTGCAGCTCTACTTCGCCGAACGGATCGGCCTGCCCTACGGCCGGGTGTGGACCGCGGAGGACAACGCGGCCGCCTCGGTGTGGACCGTCCCCGGCGCCGAGATCCCCTCGGACCTGTTCACCTCCCCCGAGCTGGCCGCGCTCTACGGCGACCGGCTGCACGCGGTGGGCCGCGCCGACGCGGTGCTGGAGGCGCACCGGCCGAGCCGCCCGTGCTGGTTCCTCGCCACGGTCGGGGTGCGCCGCGACCGCCAGGGCGAAGGGCTGGGCCGCGCCGTCGTCGAGCCGGGCCTGCGCGCCGCCGACGCCGCGGGCGCGCCGGTCTTCCTGGAGACCGCCACCGCCGACAACGTGCGTATCTACCGCCGGTTGGGCTTCGAGGTCACGGCCGAGGTCGACCTCCCCGACGGTGCCCCGACCACCTGGTGCATGGAGCGGGCACCCGGTTCCACGTGAAACACGCCCGATGCGGGCCCCGCCCGGCCCGGGGCCTCCGGCCGGGTGGTCCGGGCGGGGGAGGTCCGGGCGGCGCTCCCCTCCGCGGGCACCGCATCCGTCTCCGCTCCGCGCACGCCCCGGCCCCGCCCGATGCGTGCGGGGCCGCCACGGCCCGCCCCCGGTCCTGCACAACAGGTGGCGCGGGGGACCGCGGATGCGCGATGGTGGTCAGCGGCGGGGTGGCCGCGTGGCCGCGCCCTCCGCCGCACACCGCACCGACCAGGAGAAAACCGGACCATGCCGACCGTCTTCCCCCCGCCCGGCCCGGACGCCCCGGCCGTGGAGGCCGCCGCCATCGTCCCCGGACCGGACTGGACGCTCACCTTCGTCCTGTGCGCCAGCGGACCGCAGGCCGGGCACTGGACCCTGCCCGGCGGGCGCCCCGCCCCCGGAGAGAGCGCCGAGCAGGCCGCCCGGCGCGCCACCGAGGAGGGCGCCGGGCTGCGTACGGGCCCACTCGCCCCCATCGGGCTCTACGAGGTCCGGGGAGGCGACGGCGGGACCGGCCACCACCGGCACCTGCACGTCTTCCGCGCGCTTCAGCCCTACCCGGTGCCCGAGGGCTTCGCCCCGGGCGAGGCGGGCGGCGTGGGCCAGGTGCACCCGCGCGACGTGCTGCCGCACCCCACCCACATGCGGGTGCTCAACGACGCCGGGCTCGCCGAATACGACGAGGCGCTGGTGCGCCGCCTGATGCTGGCCGACGGGGTGCTCATGCGCCGCCTGGACGGCGACCCTCCGCCTGCGTGACGATCCGCTCGCACAGCTCGTGCGTGCGCAGGGCGTCCCGCGCGTCCAGCGGGGCGCCCTCGGCCACCGCCTCCAGGAAGGCGGTGCAGATCTGCTCGATGCCGCGCTGGCGCGCCACCGGGGTCCAGTCGCCCCTGCGCTCGGTGCGCAGCGCCCCGGCGTGCTCGACGGTGTCGGCCAGGCCGTCGACGATGAACTTGCCGCCGTCCCCGGACACCTCCAGGCGCTCCTCCTTGGCACCGGAGACGCGGTTCATCGCGCCGATCGCCGTCCAGCCGCGCCCGGCCAGGCGCAGCACGACGTGCTCCAGGGCGCCGCCGCGCACCCGGGCGTCGACCGACACCTCGGCGGCCTCCAGCGCCTCGGCGCCGCCGGGGGCGAGGAAGCGCAGCGTGTCGACGACGTGGATGAAGTCGTCGAAGACCACCCGGCGCGGGGCGTCCGGGCGGTCCTGCTGGTTCTTCTGCATGAAGACCAGGTCGCGCGGGCGCTCCCGGGCGGCCGCGTACCCGGGCGCGTAGCGGCGGTTGAAGCCCACCATCAGCCCCACCCCGGCGCGCTCGGCGCGGGCGACGATCCGCTCGGCGGCCTCCAGCTCGGGGGCGAGCGGCTTGTCCACATAGGTGGGGACGCCCGCGTCGATGAGCGCCTCCAGCAGTTCGGCGTGGGCCTCGGTCGCGGCGTGCACGAACGCCGCCTCCGGCGGGCGGCGCAGCAGGGCGCTCAGGTCGGTGTGGCAGTCCCGGTCGGGCACGCGGTAGGCGGCCGCGGTCTCGGCCAGCCGGTCCTGCGACCGGGTCATGAGCACCGGTTCCACACCGGGGCGGACGGCCAGGGTCGGCAGGTACGCCTTACGGGCGATGTCGCCGAGTCCGATGATGGCTACTCTCATTCGCAGAAGGCTACCCGCGCCCACGAGGAGACCGGCGTGACAGGCATCCCGGTCGATATGCACGGCGTCGCCGGGGGAGCCGGTGCCCCGCTCATGGGCCCCGGCCGGGGCCCATGAGCGGGGCGCCGGCCTTTCCGTCGCCACCTCTCCCGCCCGCTCCGCGCGCGGGCCGGGAACCACCCGACCACCCCGTGGCCGACCCGCCCCTCCGGCCACCCCTTTTCCTACCGGCCCCGCGCCGACGTGACGATTCGTCCTAGAGTGGCCAAGTCGACTCGTGGATTCACCTCCAATCGGCGCAAGTCCACTGCTTTACTGGGGATCATGGGCGAGCGTTGGCAGGACCGGTTCCGAGCCGGCCGGATCAGTCTTCCTTCCTGGGCCCGTGAGGCCCCTGACCGTTCCCTCTACCGCAGCAACTCCAGCGGGACGTGGGAGCTGTACACCTGGGACCGCGCCACCGGCGATCACCGCCAGGCCACCGCGCGCCCCCAGGGCACCGAGCTCGGTGCCCTCGACCCCTCCGGGGACTGGGTGTGGTGGTTCGACGACACCGACGGCGACGAGTTCGGCGTCTGGCGGCGCCGCCCCTTCACCGGCGGCCCGGACGAGGCGGCCGCGCCCGGCCTGGCCCCGTCCTACTCGGCCGGGCTGGCGCTGGGCACCGACGGCGGCGCGCTCATCGGGCGCTCCACCGACGACGGCTTCAGCGTCCACCTGTGCCGCCCCGGGGAGCCGTCGGCCGAGCTGTACTCCCACCGCCAGGAGGGCTACCTCGCCTCCTGGTCCGACGACGGCACCCTGTTCGCCATCGCGCACAGCGAGCACGGCGACTCCCGCCACACCGCCGTGCGCGTCTACCGCCTGCACGGCGCCGGGGCGGGCGCCGCACCGCGGGCCGAGGCCCTCGGCGACCTGTGGGACGGCCCCGGCCGCGCCCTGTACCCCGGCCACTTCTCCCCCGGCGGACACTGCCTGCTGGTCCTGCACGAGCGGCGCGGCCGCGCCGAGCCGCTGCTGTGGGACCCCGCCACCGGCGAGGAGCAGGAGGTGCGCCTTGACGACCTGCCCGGCGAGCTCTCCGCCGACTGGGCCCCCGACGGCAAGCAGCTGCTCATCGTCCAGGAGCACCGCGCCCGGTCCCGCCTGCACCTGCACACGCCCGACGGCGGGCGCACCGAGCCGCTGGACACGCCCTCGGGCCTGGTCAGTGCCGCCGCGGCCCGCCCCGACGGCACCGTGGAGTACTCCTGGTCCAGTTCCCGGCTCCCGCCGGTGATCCGCAACACCCGCGGCGAGACGGTGCTCACCCCGCCCGGGTCCGCCGCGCCGCCGTCGGTGCCGGTGCGCGACGTCGACGTGGAGGGGCCCGGCGGCGCCGTGCACGCCCTGGTGTCCGAACCCGAGGCCGGGACCGCCCCCTACCCCACCGTCTTCCTGGTCCACGGCGGCCCCGAGGCCCAGGACACCGACGCGTTCTTCTCCGACGTCGCCGCCTGGGTCGACCACGGGTTCGCCGTCGTCCGGGTGAACTACCGCGGCTCCACCGGGTACGGCAGCGCCTGGCGCAACGCCATCGAGCGCCGCGTCGGCCTCACCGAGCTGGAGGACATCACCGCCGTGCGCGACTGGGCGGTGGCCTCCGGGCTGGCCGATCCGTCCCGGCTGGTGCTGGAGGGCGCCTCCTGGGGCGGCTACCTGACCCTGCTCGGGCTGGGCGCGCGGCCGGACGACTGGTCGCTGGGCATCGCCGCGGTGCCGATCGCCGACTACACGGCCGCCTACGCCGACGAGATGGAGGCGCTGCGCGCCTTCGACCGGTCCATGTTCGGCGGCTCGCCCGAGGAGGTCCCCGACCTGTACACGGCCTCCTCGCCGCTCACCTACGCCGCGGACGTGAAGGCCCCGGTGCTCATCCTCGCCGGGGAGAACGACCCGCGCTGCCCCATCCGGCAGATCGAGAACTACGTGGACCGCCTGCGCGAGCTGGGCAAGCCGCACGAAGTGTACCGGTTCGACGCCGGGCACGGCTCCTTCGTGGTGGAGGAGCGCATCCGCCACATGGCCGCCGAGCTCGACTTCGCGCTGAGAAACCTCGCCGGGGTTCCGGGAGGGCCCATACCGGGAAGCGCGTAGCCGTGGAGCCGCAACCGCGCTACGTGTGGATGGCCGAGCTGCTGCGGCGGCCGATCCTGTCCGGGGAGTTGGCCCCCGGCGACCGGCTGCCCTCCCGCTCCCGCCTCGCCCGCGCCTACGACGTGAGCGAGCAGGTGTCCCGGCACGCCCTGCGCCTGCTGGTCGACGAGGGGCTGGTCGAGGCGCGGCCCGGGGCGGGCTACTTCGTGCGGACCCCGCCGGACGTGCACCGCTTCCCGCGCACCGACCGCTTCTCCGGGGCCGGGGTGGGGCCGCTGCACACCGCCGAGTACGACGTCGCCACCGAGAAGGCGGCCGGGAGCCTGGCCCGGCGCCTGGTCCTGCAGGAGGGCGCCGCCGTCTTCCGCACCCGCAGCGTCGGCACGGCCGAGGGCGAGCCGGTGGCGGTGCACACCGCCTGGGAGCCCACCTCGCTGACCAAGGGCACGCTGCGCAGCCCGCTCGACGCCCCGGAGGCCGGGGTGCTCGACCGGCTGGCGGGGGTCGGGGTCTCGGTGGACCGGGTCGTCGAGGAGGTGGGGGTGCGGCCGCTGCGGGCCCCCGAGGCGGCGTCGCTGCGGCTGCCGCCGGGGCGGCCGATGCTGGTGGTCGAACGCACCCACTACAGCCAGGGGCGGCCGGTGGAGACGTCCGACCTGGTCGGGTCGGTCGACCAGTGCCGCCTGGTGTACCGCCTGGGCCTGACCCGGCCGCGCTGGCGCCGCCCCTGAGGGGCGCGGGCGCACCGGGGGAAAGGCGTGCGCCCGGCCCGCGCGAGGCGCGGGCCGGGCGCACGGAGGCCCGGTCCCGGCCGGGACCGGGGAGGTCCGGCCGGGGGACGGGTCAGCCCCGGATGAACTCCTCGGCGACGACCTCCGCGATCTGCGCCGTGTTCAGCGCGGCGCCCTTGCGCAGGTTGTCCCCGCACAGGAACAGGTCCAGCGAGCGCGGGTCGTCGATGGAGCGGCGGATACGCCCCACCCACGTCGGGTCGGTCCCCACCACGTCGGCCGGGGTCGGGAACTCGCCGGCGGCCGGGTCGTCCTGCACCACCACGCCGGGGGCCGACGCCAAGAGCTCGCGTGCCTTGGCGGCGTCCACCTCCTGGGCGAAGGTCGCGTGCACGGACAGGGCGTGCGTGGTGACCACGGGGACGCGCACGCAGGTCGCCGAGACCTTCAGGTCGGCGTGGTCCAGGATCTTGCGGGACTCGTTGCGGACCTTCAGCTCCTCGGAGGAGTACCCGTCCTCCTTGAGCGACCCGGCCCACGGCACCACGTTCATCGCCAGCGGGGCCGGGAACGGGCCCAGGTCCCCCACGGCCGAGCGCACGTCGCCCGCCCGCTCGCCCAGGGTGCGGTCGGCGGCGGCCGCCGCGATCTGGTCGCGCAGGGTGTCGATGCCCTCCTGCCCGGCGCCGGAGGCGGCCTGGTAGGAGGCGACCACCAGGTCGGTGGCGCGGTAGGCGCGGTGCAGCGCGCCGATGGCCACGATCATCGACAGGGTGGTGCAGTTCGGGTTGGCGATGATGCCGCGCGGGCGGTCGGCCACCTTCTCGGCGTTGACCTCGGGCACCACCAGCGGCACGTCCGGGTCCATCCGGAAGGCGCCGGAGTTGTCCACGGCCACCGCGCCGCGCTCGGCGGCGATCGGTGCCCACTCCTTGGAGACCTCGTCGGGCACGTCGAACATGGCGACGTCCACCCCGTCGAAGACCTCCGGGGCCAGCGCCTGCACCTCGACCTCCTCGCCGCGCACGGTCAGGCGCTTGCCCGCCGAGCGGGGGGAGGCGACCAGGCGGATCTCGCCCCAGACGTTCTCCCGGGTGGAGAGGATGTCGAGCATCACGGTGCCGACGGCGCCGGTGGCACCGACGACGGCGAGGGTGGGGAGACGGTTGCTCATCGGCCGGTACCTCCATAGACGACGGCCTCGACCTGGTCGGCGTCGAGCTGGAACTCGGTGTGCGCGGCCGCCACCGCCGAGTCGACCTGGTCCTCGGTCACGATGACGGAGATGCGGATCTCCGAGGTGGAGATCATCTCGATGTTGGTGCCCGACCCGGCGATCGCGTCGAAGAAGCGCGAGGTGACACCGGGGTAGGAGCGCATGCCGGCGCCGATCAGCGACACCTTGCCGATCTTGTCGTCGTAGCGCAGCGCCTCGAAGCCGACCTTGTCCTGGATCTTCTTCAGCACTGCCATGGCGGTCTGGCCCGAGGACTCGGGGACGGTGAAGGAGATGTCGGTACGCGACGTGGAGGCCGCCGACACGTTCTGCACGATCATGTCGATGTTGACCTCGGCCTCGGCCAGCACGTTGAAGATGGCGGCCGCCTCACCGACACGGTCGGGCACCCCCACCACGGTGATCTTGGCCTCGCTGCGGTCGTGCGCGACGCCGGAGATGATCGGTTGTTCCATGCCTTCGCTTTCCTCGACTTCGGAGACGACCCAGGTTCCGGGCTTCTGGCTGAACGACGAGCGCACGTGCAGCGGGATGTTGTACCGCCGGGCGTACTCCACGCACCGCAGGTGCAGGATCTTGGTGCCGCTGGCGGCCATCTCCAGCATCTCCTCGTAGGAGATCTTGGGGATGCGCTGCGCCGAGGGGACGATGCGCGGGTCGGCGGTGAAGACGCCGTCCACGTCGCTGTAGATCTCGCAGGCGTCCGCGTCCAGGGCGGCGGCCAGCGCCACCGCGGTGGTGTCGGAGCCGCCGCGGCCCAGCGTGGTGATGTCCTTGCTGTCCTGCGACACGCCCTGGAAGCCGGCCACGATGCAGATCGAGCCCTCGTCCAGGGCCTCGCGGATGCGGCCGGGGGTGACGTCGATGATCTTGGCGTTGCCGTGCAGGGACGTGGTGATGACGCCGGCCTGCGATCCGGTGAACGAACGGGCCTCGTAGCCGAGGTTCCCGATCGCCATGGCGACCAGCGCCATCGACATGCGCTCGCCCGCGGTCAGCAGCATGTCCATCTCGCGCCCGGGGGGCAGCGGGGAGACCTGCTCGGCCAGGTCGAGGAGCTCGTCGGTGGTGTCGCCCATGGCCGAGACGACGACGACCACGTCGTATCCCGCCTTTTTCTGAGCGACGATCCGCTGGGCTACCCGCTTGATGGCCTCCGCGTCGGCGACGGAGGAGCCACCGTACTTCTGCACGATCAATGCCACGGTCGGCGCTCCTGAGGATTGGGATTCACGGTGATCAAATATGGAGTGTAGCGAGCGGTTTTCAGGGACATACCCTCCCACCTGGGCAGAAAGGCACCGAGAGCTGGGCTTACCCGGATTGGGGGACGTTACTCGCCCTTGCGGGGGGACGACCCCCCGCTCCTCGGGCGGCGCACCGCGGGACCGGGCCTTATGCCGGGGCTCCGCGCCCGGATGTGATCTAGAACTCCAGGCTTCTGCGGCCCTCGAAGGCCCGGCCGAGCGTCACCTCGTCGGCGTACTCGAGGTCGCCGCCGACGGGCAGGCCGCTGGCCAGGCGGGTGACTTTCAGGCCCATGGGTTTGACGAGGCGGGCGAGGTAGGTCGCGGTCGCCTCACCCTCCAGGTTGGGGTCGGTGGCCAGGATCAGCTCGGTGACCCGGCCGTCCGACAGCCGCGCCATCAGCTCCTTGACCCGCAGGTCGTCGGGGCCCACGCCCTCGATGGGGCTGATCGCGCCGCCCAGCACGTGGTAGCGGCCGCGGAACTCGCGGGTGCGCTCGATGGCCACGACGTCCTTGGACTCCTCGACCACGCAGATGACCGCCTCGTCGCGGCGCGGGTCGCGGCAGATGCGGCAGCGCTCCTCCTCGGAGACGTTGCCGCACTCCTCGCAGAAGCGGACCCGGTCCTTGACCTCGACCAGGGCGTCGACCAGGCGCCTGACGTCGGCCTGCTCGGCGGCGAGCAGGTGGAAGGCGATGCGCTGCGCGCTTTTCGGACCGACGCCGGGCAGCCGCCCGAGCTCGTCGATCAGGTTCTGGACCGCGCCTTCGTACATCGCCTACCCAAGGTGTCGCAGCTTTCGCCCTCCACCGTAGCCCAGGACGCGCCCGGATCGGTCCCGGGCGCCCCGGAACGCGGGTGCCGGCGCCGATCTCCGCCCTCGCCCCGGGCGCGGCGGCACCGGCGGGCGCGCCCCCGCCTCCGACGGGAGCGCCCGCCCTGCGTCCCCGGGCTCGGGCCGGGGCCGGGGGCTACATGCCCGGCAGACCCGGCATGCCGCCGCCCGCGCCGGGCATGCCGCCCAGGGCGTCGTTCAGCGGGCCCATCTTCTCCTGCTGCAGCCGCTCGACCGCCGACTCGGCGTCGCGCACCGCCGCCAGCACCAGGTCGGCGATGGTCTGCGCGCTCTCGGCGGGCTCCTCGGGGTCCACCGCCTTCGGGTCGATCGTGACGTCCTCGACGGTGCCGCGCCCGTTGACCGTCACCGTCACCAGCCCGCCGCCGGAGGTCCCCTCGACGCGGGCCTCGTCCAGCTCCTGCTGGGCCTCCATGAGCTGCTGCTGCATCTGCTGGGCCTGCTGCAGCAGCGCCTGCATGTCCATTCCGCCGCCAGGGTTCACTTGGCCACTTCCCCTCGGATCGCTTGCCGACTCTGCCGAGACTAACCGCCGCGGGTTTACCGGCGCGCNACCATGACCCCGGCGCCCGCCGGCCGCCCCTGCGGCACGCACCATCGGGGGCGACACGCGATGCTCAGCGCCGCACGGCGCCACCGGGCGCTCATCGACTCCCTCACCGCGTCGGGCGCGCTCACCGACCGCCGTCTGGCCGCGGCCTTCCGCGCGGTCCCCCGGCACTTCTTCATCCCCCTGCACGGGGCGGTCACCACCTCCGGGAGCCCGCTGGACGCCGACCGGGCGCCCGAGCGGTGGCTGGAGGCCGCCTACGCGGACGAGCCGGTCGTGGTGCAGATCGACGACGGCGACCCGGAGCGGCCGGAGGGGGTGCCCACCTCGTCCTGCTCCGCACCGGGCATCGTGGCCCGGATGCTGGAGGCCGCCCGCCTGCGGGACGGGCAGCGGGTGCTGGAGGTGGGGACCGGCACCGGGTGGAACGCGGCCCTGCTGGCGGCACGGCTCGGCGACGACCGGGTGGTGAGCGTGGAGATCGACCCGGAGGTGCTGGAGGGGGCGCGGGCGGCGCTGGTGCGAGCGGGCCGGACGCCGCGGACCGTGCGGGGCGACGGGGAGTTCGGGTACCCGGAGGGCGCCCCGTACCACCGGGTGATCGCGACCTGCGCCGCCACGAGGGTGCCGCGGGCGTGGGTCCGCCAGACCGTGGAGGGCGGGCTGGTGGTGCTTCCGTGGACGGCGATGGAGGGGGCGGGGGTGCTCGCCCGGCTGACGGTGCACGGGGACGGGTCGGCGAGCGGTCCGTTCCTGGGCGGACTGGGGTTCATGCCGCTGCGGTCCCAGCGGCCGCCCCCCGCGGCGGCACCGCCGCCGGAGGCCGAGCCGGACGAGACGCGGCTCCTGCACGGCCTCGACCCGATCGCGCCGCTGACCCGGTTCTCGACGGCGTTCGCGGTGACGGTGGCGGTCCATCGGTGGCGGATGGGTCTGCGCCCGGCACCGGGAGGCGCGGGGCGGCAGTTGTGGCTGGCCTCGTCGGACGGTGGATCGTGGGCGCGGGTGCTCCCGGCCGGAACGGCTTGGCGGGTCGAACAGGCCGGACCGCGGTCCCTGTGGGACGAGGTGGAGGACGCCCAGGAGGAATGGCGCACCTTGGGCGAGCCCCCGCCGGAGAGGTACGGCCTGACGGTGGCCGCCGACGGCCACCACCGCGTATGGCTGGACACCCCGGACGGCCCCGGGTGGGACCAGGATTAGCGGTTGGGCCCGCCGCCGTGGCGCCCGGGGCGGCGGGTACGGGGTGTCGGGCGCGTACGCGGTCACCGCGGTCGGCGGCGACGGGAAGAGCCGGTGCCCCGCTCGCGGTCCCCGGCCGGGAGCCGGGCCGCCGGGGCACGAGGAGAAGCAGTAGCGACGAAGGTGGCCAGCGGCCCCACCTGCAGCGTTGTCGGCCGCCGGGCGTGTGCGTGGTCGCCGCGCCACCCTCGAACCCCGGCGGTCCGCCGCCTGGCTGCGGCCCGATAGTGGGGACCTGCCGTCCCGCCGCGCCTACCCCGGTGGCCTCGTACACGCCGTGCGGCCGACGACACGCCAGATGGCCCCGGAACCTCCTGCGCCCGCTGCCCTAGGCAGCGGCCATCCGCCCGGCCGACGCCGGTCAGCCTGCGGTGTGGTCGATCTCGTCGATCACTTTGCCGCCGAGTTCGGACTCGATGAGGGACAGCGCCGACGGCGGGGGCCCGCCGTCGTCGTCCAGGTCGTTCTCGGGGTCGGGCTCGTCCGGTTCCTGCGGTGCGGGGGCCGGGGCACGGCTCGGGGCGCCCCCCATGTCAGGGGGCGGGGCCGCGGCCGCGTCCTCATAAGGATCCGGGGGCGGCTCCTCCAAGCCGGTGGCGATCCGGCGGGCCTGCTGCGCCGCAGGCCTCGAACCCGGCCCCGTTCCCCCGCTCCGGCCATTGCCCGGATCGGCGCTGTGGCCGTTCCCCGGACCCGTGCTCTGGTCCCCGGGCCCGCCCGGTGCTCCCGTACCGCCTGCGCCTCCCGGTGGTCCGCCGGGACCACCTGGTCCGCCCGATCCGCCGGGCCCTCCGGGGGCGCCGGACCCGTTGGGGCCGCCGCCTGCCGGGGACTGGGGCGTGGGCCCCGGCGGCGCCGGGGCGGCCGACCCCTGAGGGGCGTTGCCGGTCACCGCGACGACCCGCACCTCGGCGCCCAGCACCTGCTTGATCGCCTTGGACACGACGGCGTCGCTGCCGCTGTTGGAGAAGCCCTTGGCATCGTTCGGCCGGGAGAACCCGAGCTGGACCATGTTCCCTTCGATGCCGACCGGGCGGACGTCGCTGCCGCTCAGCACCATCCAGGTGAAACGGCGCAGCCCCTTGACGGCCTCCATGATCCGTCCCCAGGACGACTGGAGCGTGCCCACATCGACGGGGCCGCTCCCCGACGCGCCCGACGGTGCGGCGGGCGCGGCCGGAGCGGGCTGCGGCGCCGGGACGGCGGGTGCCGCCTGCGGCGCCGACTCCTGGCGGGTCGCGCCCTCGCCGGGGCGGACGGCCTCGGGCCAGTCGTCGTCCGCGGCGGCCGCCTGCGGTGCCGGTTCAGGTGCCGATGCAGGTTCGGGTGCCGCGGGAGGGGAGGGAGGCGCGGCGGCGGGCTCCGGCGCCGGGGGCGGCTCTGGCGCGGGCGCGGGCTCCGGAGCGGCGGATACGGGTGCAGGTGCCGGGGACGCCGCGGGCGGCGGGGCCTGGGGCGCCTGCGCCTGCGGCGCGGGCGGCGGGTTCACCGGTGCCGACGACACCCTGCGCTCCAGCTGCTCCAGCCGCGCCGCCAGGGCGCCCGCGTCGCCCGGCGGCGCCGCGCCGGGCAGGAGCACCCGCGCGCACGTCAACTCCAGCTGCAACCGGGGCGAGGTCGCCCCGCGCATCTCGGTCAGCCCCTGGTTCAGGGCCTCGGCGGCGCGGGTCAGCTCGGCCGGTCCCAGCCGGGAGGCCTGCTCGCGCATCTTCTCCACCGCGTCCGGGGAGACGTTGATGAGCCCCTTGTCCAGGGCGTCGGGCACGGCCGCCAGCACCACGAGGTCGCGCACCCGCTCCAACAGGTCGGCGGTGAACCGGCGCGGGTCGTGGCCGCCCTCGGCGACCCGGTCGATCAGGGAGAACGCGGCCGCCCCGTCCCGGTCGCCCAGGGCGTCGACCATCTCGGCGAGCAGCGAGGAGTCGGTGTAGCCGAGCAGCGCCACGGCGCCCTCGCGGGTGATGCCGTCCTCCCCGGACCCGGCGAGGAGCTGGTCGAGGATGGACAGCGAGTCGCGGGCCGACCCGGCGCCGGCGCGCACCACCAGCGGCAGCGCCGCCGGGTCGAAGGAGACCCCCTCCTCGGTGAGGATCTCCTCCATCAGCTCGCGCAGCGTGCTCGGCGGGATCAGCCGGAAGGGGTAGTGGTGGGTGCGCGAGCGGATGGTGCCGATGACCTTGTCCGGCTCAGTGGTCGCGAAGACGAACTTCAGGTGCGGCGGCGGCTCCTCGACGAGCTTGAGCAGCGCGTTGAACCCTTCGCGGGTCACCATGTGCGCCTCGTCGATGATGTAGACCTTGTAGCGCGAGTTGACGGGCGCGAAGAACGCCCGTTCGCGCAGGTCGCGCGCGTCGTCCACGCCGCCGTGCGAGGCCGCGTCGATCTCGATGACGTCGATGCTGCCGGGCCCGTCGGGCGCCAGGGCCACGCAGGCCTCGCACTCCCCGCACGGGTCGGGGGTGGGCCCCTGGTCGCAGTTGAGCGAGCGCGCCAGGATCCGCGCGCTGGAGGTCTTGCCACAGCCGCGGGGGCCGCTGAACAGGTAGGCGTGGTTGATCCGGCCGTTGCGCAGCGCTTGGCGCAGCGGGTCGGTCACGTGCTCCTGCCCGCGCACTTCCCCGAACGTCGCGGGCCGGTACTTGCGGTACAGCGCGATGCTCACGGCGTGTTCACGGCTCCCTCGGTCGCATCCACGCCCCCCATTCAACCTCCTCCCGCCGACGGGACGCGCCGCGTTCGCCGAACCGGGCCGGGCCTGCCGGGGACTTCGGCCCGGTGGCGGGCCGGTGAGGGGGGAGGGGAAACACAAAGGACCCCTCGCGCACCCGCCAGAGCTTACTTATCCTTGCTGCCTTCCGGCCCTGGGGAGGTTCATAAGATGACGCCGCACGAGGGGTCTGCCCCCCACTGTATAGGACGCAGGGACCGAACCGCACGGGCGTGCGGGTGCGGCTCCGTTCGCCCTCGGCGATGCCCGCCCCTCCACTCGGAGGCCGACCGGCATGTCACCGCGTGGCCGGGGCCATGTCTCCGTGTCGCCTCGTCGACATGCCGCAACGACGTCTCCTCGCGGCCCCCAGGGGCGCCGGAGCGCCACGCGGATGCGTTCGAAGCACTCCCCCACGGCATGTAGAGTTGTTCTCGGAGGATTCGCCTAGAGGCCTAGGGCGCACGCTTGGAAAGCGTGTTGGGGGCAACCCCTCACGAGTTCGAATCTCGTATCCTCCGCCAGCCTCTCCGAGGCAGAACGAAGGCCCCGACCGGGTGCGCGGTCGGGGCCTTGTTCGTGTCTCGCCCCGGTTCCGCTGCTTCGGCGCCGTCGCCGGACCGCTCCTCCCCCTCCCAGATGGGCCCGCCGACACGGTCGGCGGCCGCACCGCGCCCCCTGCCACCGGGGGCTTTCGATCCAGCTCGAAATCCTTGCGTGTCCTTCCTCCGAACGGAAGCATTGGTCGGCGCCACAAAGGGACACCGTGCACCGCGTAGGAGAAAAGTGGGCCTGTTGAGCTTCCTCTTCGGCGGCGCGGCGGAGATCGCCGCCGACGCCACCGCAGATGCGGTCACCGGCGCCGCCGATCAGAAGATCCTCAGCTCCCGGGCCAAGATGCTCGTGGGCCTCGCCCGCGAGGAGGGGCTCCACTACACGGCGCGCGGCCGCGAAGCCACGCGGCTCGCCTCCGCGCTCGCGGAGCTGTCCGCGCTCGGGGTGCCCGCCGCCCCCGAGGAGATCAAGGACATCGTGAGCGGCCCACGCAACGGGCTGTGGGTGCTCGCCTTCGACAATCCGCACCACGAGCTGGCCAACCTCGAAAGCGGCGGCCACTTCTGGTTCACTGCGGCGCGGCTGCCGCACCCCTGCCCCGACGTCGTCGCGCGGGCCCCGTGGGAATACCGCAACCCGAAGCTGACGCCGGTCACCCAGTGGTTCCCGCACCAGCCGCACCATGTGCCCTACACCCCCCGCGGCCGCAAGGAGCGGGGGGTGATCACCGACCATCCGGCGTTCGCCGCGCGGATGCTGGACGCCGCCTCGGGGGTCGGAGGCGGCATGAAGTGGGCGGTCCGCGGCCACTGGGCGTTCGCCTGGAATGAGGGGATCGTGACCCGCAACCTGGTCCGCAAGCGGCTCATGCTGCTGGACGCGCTCGCCCACTACGCCCGGGGGTGATCCCCCGGGCCGACCGGACGGGGCCGGGGTCCGGCCGCGTCCTCAGGCGTCGAGGACCTGGCCCTGACGGCGCACCACCGGGGGCTCGACCGACCACGGGAAGTTGATCCAGGCGTCCGTGCGCTTCCACACGTACTCGCACTTGACCAGCGACTGCGGCTTCTCATAGATCACCGCGCTGCGCACCTCGGCCACGTGCTCGGCGCAGAAGTCGTGCACCAGCTTGAGCGTCTTGCCGGTGTCGGCGACGTCGTCGGCCACCAGGACCCTCTTGCGGCCCAGGTCGACGGCGTTGGGCACCGGCGGGAGCATGACCGGCATGTCCAGGGTCTCGCCCACCCCGGTGTAGAACTCCACGTTCATCACGTGCAGGTTCTTCACGTCCAGGGCATAGCCGAGCCCTCCGGCCACGAACAGGCCGCCGCGGGCGATCGACAGGACGATGTCGGGCTCGAACCCGTCGTCGGCGATGGTCTGGGCCAGTTCGCGCACGGCGGTGCCGAACAGCTCATAGGTCAGGTTCTCACGGACGTCGCCGCTCACGGTGCCCCCTCGGCGTGGTGCAGGTCAGGACCGCACACCAGTATCGCGCCCCGCGGGGGCCGCCCCGTACCGGGCGCGCGGCCGCCCGCGCTCCTCCTCCGGCAGTGCCAGCAGCAGGAGCGCGCTGAGCGCCAGGAACAGGCCGGGGCCCAGAATCATCGGGGTGAGGAAGTCCAGGGCGGACATCCCCTCCGGGACGGACGACATGGAACCGGTGGCCCCGTCGACGCCGACCCCCATCATCCCGGTGTAGTGCATGGCCGACACCGCCACCCCCATCACGAAGGCCGCCGCCACGATGGAGCCGCTGCTGCTCAGGTTCTGGGCGAACCACAGGGCGACCGTGGCGGCCACCACCGCGATGACGCAGGCGGCTGCCACGAAGCCGGTGGAATGGTGCATCTCGCCTTCCATCCGCATCGACGCCATGCCCATGTAGTGCATGGCCACGACGCCCGCGCCGGCGGCCGCACCGCCGGCCAGCAGGGCCGGGAGGGTGCGCCACAGCGTGACGACGGCCAGGGCGGCGGCCATGATGGCGATCGCGGCGGCGGCGCTGGCCACGGTCAGCACCGGGTCGTAGCGGATGACCATCCCGTTGACGCGGAACCCCATCATCGCGATGAAGTGCATGGACCACACGGCGGCACCGCCGAGGGAGACGGCGCCCAAGGCGAGCCAGCCCCAGCGGGAGGCCCCGTCTGCGGAGCGGGCCCGGGTGGCGAACATCAGCCCGATGAAGGAGCCGAGGACGGAGACGCCGTAGGCCAGGGCGGGGGTCCACCAGCCGAGCGCTGCGTGTTCGATCATCTGATCGTCTTCTCTCTCAACGTCCCGTCGGAGCGGGGACGGGTGCGGGGCGTTGGTGGGGAAAGCGCGTCGGATCATGCCAAGGCCGCCGTTTCGTTACAACCGCAACCAGTGAGACGAACGTTCCGAAAAGGCCACCCCCCGGCGGAGCGCCACCACGCCCCCCGGGATGCGCGAACACCTGTCACGCTTCGGGAATCCCCCGGCCACTCAGGGTTTACAGCCGTTCCCAGGCTTCTCGGAAACGCATGGCCCACCGTCGCCTCCGCGCCCCGCCGCACAAGAAGGGCCGCCAGCGAATATGACCCACATCACTCAGATATCGGCGCCGCTCACACCACCGGCGGCGCCCGGAGCGGGCCACGAGCGCACATCGGCGACCGACCCCGGCAGAGCCCAGCGGCTTCTCCTCCCGGGACACGACGACCGCGCCCCGGTGATCGGTCCCGGGCCGCGTCGAGAACGGGACGGTGGGCCGCCCGGGCACGGCGGATCAGGCGCCCGCGCCGTGCGTACGGAACATGGACCGCACGGCGCCATCGCCTCCCCGCGCACGAAAAAGGCCCGGGCTCACCTGCGTGAACCCGGGCCC
>NZ_ANBH01000219.1 GCF_000341185.1 Nocardiopsis chromatogenes YIM 90109 | reverse complement strand
GCCTGCTTGCCGTCCGGCGGGCCTCTCGGGGGCCGGGCAGGCGCCGCGAGCGGCGGGGTTCGCGGTTTTCGTCGTCCGGGGTGGCCGCCGGGCCTGCACGGCGAACCCCGGATGGCCCGTGACCTGGGTGAATACTCCGTGTTAGGTGCGGGTGGGGGCGGGATGCGCGCCCAGCGACGTCCGGGGAGGCCCCCGGGCGACGAACACCGCGACACCAGAACAGGTTCTAGGAATGGAATGTCCGGTTCGTGCCTGTCCGGGGTGTCCTGGCGGGGTGCAGAGGCGGGCGCGCGGCCGCCCGGGTGCCCCGCCGGGCGCCGAGGGGCCCGCGCGGGGCCGATATCGGCTACACGCAGTGACACTGGGCCCAGCAAACGGTCCCAGTGTGCCGTTTATGGGCCTGCTGGCACCGAATCCCGCCCGCATATCGCGATGAGCGCACGCCCGTGCCGTCCGCCGGGCCGCCCCGGTTGTCGAACAGCGCGCGGAAGGGGGGCCGGTGCCCGGGAATCCGGGCGAAGCGGACACCGGGCCGGTAGCGGCGGACCGGAATCCGCCTCCCGGGCTCCGCACGGACCCCGGGGGGTATCCCGGGCGGGGGAACCGCTACGAAACCGCCGATCAGGTGGTGGTTCCACCGCCCGGGATCACCGACCCCATGCCTATACGCCCGTTATGCCTGGAGGGGCGCCCCGCCGGGCCTGCGCACCGGCCCGGCGGCCGCCACGAGCGCGGGCGACCACCCGCCCGCCTGATCGCGCCGCCTTCCCGGACCGCGAGCGACCCGCCGCCCGGCAAGCGGGGCCGGGGAACCGCTCGGTTCTCGCCGTCGCCGCCCATCACAGTGGCCATCCGCACGCCCGGCAGCCGACGACGCTGGCGGAGGGGCCGCCGACCTTCGTCGTCGCCGCCCTTCCACACCCCACATCCAAGCAGCCCACCGCCCGGCCGGGGCCCACAAGCGGGGCACCGGCCGAGCCGCCCTGCCCGGGCTGCAAGGGGCCGGTCGCCCTGGCAGGCGGGGCCGGGGAACCGCTGCTCATCCCGTCGTCGCTCAACGCGGTGACCACGCACGCGCCCGCCGCCCGACGGCGCTGCCCTAACGGCCGCCGACCTGCGTCGCCGCTTTCCACCTCACATTCCACCGGCCCGCCGCCTGGCTGGGGGCCGTAAGGGGGTCCCTGCTGTGTCGCCGCCTTCCCGGGCCGCGAGGGGCCTGCCCGGCAGGTAGGGCCGGGGACTGCCCCGCTTCCTCCGTCGCCGCCGAGCACGGTGACCACGTACACGCCTGGCGGTCGACAGTGCTAACGCAAGAGGGCTCGCCTATGCGGGTGTCGTGGTTCTCGGAGGAAGGGGAAGAGCTGTGTAAGTGTTGCTTAGGTGTAACTGAAGTAGAAATAAGTGGTGCTTTCATTGGCATGGTGGCAGAGTACGGGTCATGAGCGAGACCATCCCTCCGGATACGGTTCCGGAGACCGCGACTTTGCACGTGCTCAGCGTCTTTCTGGGAGGCGACGAGTCCTCTCCGACCGGGGGCAACGCCCTCGGGGTGTTCCTGGACACCCCCGGTCTGCCCGCGCCCTTGCGTCAGCGGATCGCCGCTGACCTGGGCTTCTCCGAGACGGTGTTCGTGGAGGACGTCGCCACGGGGCGGCTGCACATCCACACCCCCGCCGTCGAACTGCCGCTGGCCGGGCACCCCCTCGTGGGTACCTCCTGGCTGCTGGGCCGTCGCGGCGTGCGTCCGGCCGCGCTGCTGCCGCCCGCCGGGCCCGTGCCGACCTGGGCCGACGGCGATGCGACCTGGATCCGTGCGGACCCGGGCACGGCGCCCGAGTTCGTGGTGCGCCGCTTCGACACCGTGGCCGAGGTGGAGGCGCTGGACGGCGGCGAGGAAGGGGTGAACACACGGGTGTGGGCCTGGGAGGACGAAGAGCGCGGCCTGGTGCGCGTCCGTGTCTTCCCGCGCGCGATGGGGATCGACGAGGACGAGGCCACCGGCGCGGCCGCTCTGCGCCTGGGCGCCGAACTCGGCCGTCCGCTGTCGATCCGCCAGGGTGTCGGTTCCCGAATCGAGGTCCGCCCCGCCCCCGACGGACTGATCGACGTCGGCGGCCGCACGGTCGCGCTGGAGGAGCGCGAATACCGCCTGCCCACCGTCGGGTAGGCCGGTCCCCCGGTGACCTCGACGGAGTGCGGCCGCCCCGGTGGGCTCGTCCACTCTCCCGTCGAGGTCACCGCGGGGGGAACGGAGGTGACACCGCTCTTGCGGACGGGGCTTCGCCCCGACCGCAGGAGCCCACCGGACGGCAGGCGGATCCGGGGAACCGCTCCGTTTTCCGTCGTGGTCGTCTCCGGTGACCAGCCCCGCGCCGATCGCTCGGCGGCGCCGCCCGGTGGGCCGCTGCCCCCGCTCGTCGCCGCCCTCCCTCCCCCCCCGGAACTGCGGCGGTCCGCCGCCCGGCGGCAGAGCATGATCGGGAACCGGCCGTGCCCGTCGCCGCTCGGCGGGGAGGCGTCACCGTCCGGGCGGTGACGTCAGCCCACCATCCGGCCGAAGACGATCAGGTTCTCCGCGTAGTGCCCGGTCGTGGGGTCGAAGGCGCCCGCGCAAGTGATCAGGCGGATCTCCGGGTGGGGGGTCGGGCCGTAGACCCGCTCGGTCGGGAACCCGTCCTTGTCCGCCCGGCGCGTGCGCACGACCTCGAACTCGGGCGTGCTGCCGTCCTCCCGGCCCACGGTGAACCGGTCGCCCGGGCGCAGCTCCTCCAGGCGCAGGAACACCGACGGGCCCTCGGCGGTGTCCCGGTGGCCCGTGATCACCGCGGGCCCCGCCTCCCCGGGGGTCGGGCCCAGGGCGTACCACCCCGCCGAGTCGGCGTCATCCAGCGGCGGGTCCTCCAGCGACCCGTCGTCGCGTAGGCCCATCTCCAGCAGTCGCGCCCGCACACCGATCGCGCCGATGGACAGGGCCACCGGCGCGGAACGGGGGAGGGGCGCGGGGGCGGACCCTTCGTGGCCGGATGGACCGGTGGCACCGGTCGCCCCGGCGGCCCCGGACGCGGGCGGTCGGTCCCGGTCGGGCGGCGGCTCCTGGGCACCGGCGAGCGCCAGGGCCGTCGCCGCTGCGACGGCCGCCGTCGTCAGAGCCCCGGCGGTCCGAAGGTCACCCGGCATCGCGGCGCAGGCGGGGGTGGCCCACCGCGCCCAGCAGGGCCAGCGCGGCCAGAACGCCGAGCGCCGCGCCCGTCGGGCCCCGTGCCGCGTCGGCGGCGCTCGCGCCGATGCCCCGGTCCGCGGTGCCCCCTCCGCCGGTCTGCGGTGCCCCGGACGGGGTGGGCGCGGGCCCGCCGGTCACCGTGAACGTCCCTTCCACCGTCTCCTTCCCGGTGGCCGCCCCGCCGGTGCAGGTGCCCGTCACCGCGTACGCGCCGGGCCGGGCGTCCTCACTCACCCTCGCCGTGGTGCTGCCGAACGTGTTGACCAGCGGGGCCTCCGCCGTTTCGGAGAAGGCGCCGGAGGTGAACTCCAGGCGCTCGGCCGGGCCCTCGCAGGAGGATTTGACGGTCACGCCGTCCCCGGGGGCCGCGGATGCCGGGAAGACGACGATCTCCTCCCCGGCGGCGGCCGCCGGGGACGCCGCGAGGGCCAGGGCGCCCGCCGCCAGGAGGGCGGTGACGGGTCCGGCGGTGGTCAGTGGCTTCATCTCGGTCGACCCCTTGGCAGGCGGTACGGGACCGCTCCGCGTGCGGGTACTGCGCTCGGGCCGCACGGGGAGCGGAAGATATGTCACTGTATGCATTGACTGTGGTTACAGTAAGTAATCGCTTTCTGTCCTCTTTTTCCTGGAACGCGGCCCGCGCTTGACCTAAGCGGGCCCACCCGTCACCCACCACCACCCTCAACGGACCCGCTCCGCGGTGCGGCTACCCGGGACCGGCCCCACCCGGGACCGGCCCCACCTGTCTCGTCCGCCGCCGTCCACGGCGGAAGCCGCAGGTGGGCGCCGCCGTCCCGGGGGACACCTCCACCTGTGTCAGAGGAGGTCACAAGTGCCCAATCGGGATTAGTGGTGCTACGGTCGTGCCCCAAGATCCACTTCAGTTCCGGTTCACTGGAAAGAGTTCCCGACATGCCAAAAGCACACCGCGAGCAGTGGGCGACCCGATCCGGGTTCCTGCTGGCGGCGATCGGGTCCGCGGTCGGCCTGGGGAACATCTGGCGCTTCCCCTACGTGGCCTACGAGAGCGGCGGCGGGGCGTTCCTGGTCCCCTACCTGATCGCCCTGCTCACGGCGGGGATCCCGCTCCTGATCCTCTCGTACTCGATCGGCCACCGCTTCCGGGCCTCGCCCCCCGTGGCCCTGCGCCGCCTGTCCCGTCCGGCCGAGGCGATCGGCTGGTGGCAGGTCCTCATCAGCTTCTTCATCGCCATCTACTACGCCGTCATCATCGCCTGGGCGGTCCGCTACGCCGGGTTCTCCATCGGCCAGCAGTGGGGCGCCGAGCCCGGCTCCTTCTTCCAGGAGTCGTTCGTCGGCATCACCGAGGCGGGCGACTTCGGCACCTACAACATCGGGGTGGCCGTCCCGCTGGTCGCCGTCTGGGTCGTCGTGCTGCTGCTGCTCGGCTTCGGCGTGCGCCGCGGCATCGAGGTCGCCAACAAGATCTTCATGCCGCTGCTGCTCCTGCTCTTCGGCGCGCTCGTGGTGCGCGCGGTGACGCTGGAGGGCGCCGGGACCGGCCTGGAGGCCCTGTTCGCGCCGGACTGGTCGGCCCTGGCCGACGGCTCGGTCTGGGTGGCCGCCTACGGGCAGATCTTCTTCTCGCTGTCCATCGGCTTCGGCATCATGATCACCTACGCCTCCTACCTGCGCCGCAAGGCCGACCTGACCGGAACGGCGCTGGTCGCCGGGTTCGCCAACAGCTCTTTCGAGCTGCTCGCCGGGATCGGCGTGTTCTCCGCGCTGGGCTTCATGGCCGTGCAGAGCGGCGTCGCGGTCCAGGACGTGGCCGCGGGCGGCATCGGGCTGGCCTTCGTCGCCTTCCCGCAGATCATCTCCACCATGCCCGCCGGGGACGTTTTCGGTGTGCTGTTCTTCGTCTCGCTGGTCGTCGCCGGGCTCTCGTCGCTGATCAGCATCGTGCAGGTGGTCGTCGGGGCGGTGCAGGACCGCTTCGGGGTCGGGCGGGTGCCCGCGGTGGCCGTCGTCGGCGGCGCCACCGCCGTGGTCTCCATCGTGCTGTTCCCCGCCGGGCAGGGCCTGTTCCTGCTCGACACCATCGACCACTGGATCAACCAGTACGGCATCGCCCTGGCGTCCCTGGTGCTCGTGGTGGTCGTGGCCTGGGCGCTGCGCGCCCTGCCGTCCCTGCAGCGCTACACCGACGCCATCTCCTCGGTGCCGCTGCGCGGCTGGTGGATCGCCGCCCTGGGCGTGATCACCCCGGTGGTCCTGGGCTTCATGATGTACGACAGCCTCAAGGCCGAGTTCAGCGCGCCCTACGAGGACTACCCGCAGTGGTTCCTCAACGCGGCCGGATGGGGCGTGGCAGGCGGCGTCATCGTCGTCTCGGTCCTGCTCACCGCCGTGCTGTGGAAGCGTGACGTCGGCACGGCCGAGGACGACCTCGAACGCGAACGGCAGGAGTCGGCCGCCGGGCGGGCGGCCGGGGAAGGAGACGTCTGATGTCGACCGGAGCCGTCGTCATGATGGTCGTGGCCATCGTCATCATCTGGGGCGGTCTGGCCGCGTCGGCGCTGTGGCTGCGCGCCCACCCCGACGCCGAGGACACGGCCCGCCGCCAGGCGGGCTGAGCCCCGCGCACACGCCGAGGCGCCCGGTCCCGTTCGGGGCCGGGCGCCGTCGTGTCCGGCCCCCGCCCGGCTTTGCGATCGCAAGGCGCAGGCGGCGGGCGCGCCCGGGAACGGCCTCAGGGCGGCGACACCGGCCGCCACGGCACCGGGGTGGACAGCACCATCGTGCTGGACGGCCGCCCGTGCTCGGCCAGGCGGTCGATCAGGTCCTCGAACCGCTCCATCGAGCGCACCGCCACCAGCAGCACGCAGCAGGCGTCCCCGGTGACCCGGTGCAGCTGCAGGATCTCCGGCCAGGCCATGGCCTCCTCGTCGCGCAGCAGGCAGCGCGCCCCGAAGCACTCCATGCGCACCAGCGCGGTCACCGCCAGTCCGGCCGCCGAGGGGTCCACCCGGGCGTGGTAGCCGGTGATGATCCCGCGGTCGGTCAGGCGCCGCACCCGCTCGGCCACGGCGGGGGAGGACATCCGCACCCGCCGCGCCAGCTCGTTGTAGGACAGCCGCCCGTCGGCCTGGAGCTCGGCGAGGATGCGCCGGTCGACCCCGTCCAGCATCGCCTTCCCTCCGATAAGGAGAACACCGGAAATCCATTATGACCACAAAGTCGGACACCGTGGTCGATAGGCGCCGTCCATTCTCATTCCGTGTGATCTGTTGCATGCTGAGGGCTCGGGGACGCCCCGGCGCCGGGCCGGGGCCCGAGCAGCGAAGAGGTGGGCGACGATGCCGATCCCGTCCGCGGCGGAGCGCAGACGCGAGGAGCGGGCCGCACGCACCGGTGGCGAACCGGAACTCGACGTGGCGGGCGACACCCCCTACGCCCGCTACGGCGCCATCGACACACTGCTCGACCTGCAGCGCCCGCGCACCGACGAGCCGTCCGAGACCTCCTTCATCATCGCCACCCAGGTGATGGAGCTGCTGTTCACCCTGCTCGCCGGGCACTGGGAGCGGGCCCGCGACGCCATGGAGGGCGACGACGTGCCCGCCGCCCTGTTCGAGCTGCGCCGGGGCGCGCACGTGCAGGACGTGCTGGTCTCCTCCTGGGACCTGCTCGCGGACCTGAGCCCCACCGAGTTCTCCCGCTTCCGCGACGCCCTGGGCGATGCCTCGGGCTTCCAGTCGCACACCTACCGCCGGCTGGAGTTCCTGCTCGGCAACACCTCCGAGCCGATGGTGCGCCCGCACAAGGGCTCCCCGCGCGCCCGCGCCGAGCTGGAGCGCGCGATGTCCGAGCCCGGCCTCTACGACGCCGCCCTGGGCCTGCTCGCCCGGCGCGGACTGCCCGTGCCCGGCGAGGCGCTGGAGCGCGACCGCACCCGGCCCTACACCGAGCACGACGGGGTGCGCGCCGCCTGGGCCCGCGTCTACGCCGACGACACCCCGGGCAACGACCTGTTCACCCTGGCCGAGGCGCTGCTGGACACGGCCGAGCGGGTCACCCGGTGGCGGCAGCGGCACCTGGCGGCGGTCAAGCGCTCCATGGGCGCCAAGCCCGGCACCGGCGGCTCGAACGGGCTGCGCTGGCTGGCCGCCAACGCCGCCCAGGACGTCTTCCCCGAGCTGTGGTCGCTGCGCACCGAGCTGTGAGAGCCTCCCCCACCCGTGAGCGGATACGAGAAGGGAACCGCCGCATGGCGCCCGTGACCCGAGAAGAGTGCGCGAAGCGCGACGCCGAGGACCCGCTGGCCGCGTTCCGCGGCGAGTTCCGGCTCCCCGACGGAGTGATCTACCTCGACGGCAACTCGCTGGGGGCGCTGCCCGCCGCGGTGCCCGCCCGCGTCGCCGACCTGATCGAGCGCGAATGGGGCCAGGGCCTCATCGCGAGCTGGAACGACGCCGGGTGGTGGGACAAGCCGCGCGAGCTGGGCGCCATGCTCGCCCCGCTGCTGGGCGCCGCCGGGGACGAGGTGGTGGTCGGCGACGGCGTCTCCGCCAACATCTTCAAGACCCTGGTCGCCGGGCTGCGGCTGAACCCCGGGCGCACCGTGCTGCTGGGCGAGGACGGCAACTTCCCCACCGACCTGTACATCACCCAGGGCGCCGCCGAGATCACCGGCGCCGAGGAGCGGCGCGCCCCCGCCCGCCCCGATGCCCTGGAGGAGGCGCTGTCCGGGGGAGACGTGGCGGTGCTGCTGCTCAGCCACGTGGACTACCGGAGCGGTGAGCTGCGCGACATGGCGGGGATCACCGAGCTGGCGCACCGCCACGGCGCCCTGGTCGTGTGGGACCTGTGCCACAGCGCGGGCGCGGTCCCGGTCGACCTGGACGGGTGCGGGGCCGACTTCGCCGTCGGCTGCACCTACAAGTATCTGAACGCGGGCCCCGGCGCCCCCGGCTTCGTCTACGCCGCCCGGCGCCACCAGCCCCATCTGCGCCAGCCCCTCAGCGGCTGGCACGGGCATGCCCGCCCCTTCGACTTCGAGCCCGACTACCGGCCCGCCGANCGGCTCCCAGCCGCTGGTCGCCGACGCGGCGCTGGAGGCCAGCCTGCAGGTGTGGTCGCGGGTGGACATGGGGCAGGTGCGGGCCAAGAGCCTGGCCCTGACCGACCTGTTCATCTCCATCGCGGCCCCGGGCGGCACCGGCCCGGACGGGCTGCGGCTGGTCACCCCCGCCGAGCCGGAGCGGCGCGGCAGCCAGGTGTCGCTGGCGCACCCGGACGGCTACCCGATCGTCCAGGCGCTGATCGCGCGCGGCATCATCGGCGACTTCCGCGCCCCCGACGTGCTCCGCTTCGGCTTCACCCCGCTTTACCTGGGGTACGCCGAGGTGTTCGACGCGGCGAGCGCGCTGGTGGAGGTCATCGAGACCGGCGAGTGGCGCGATCCCCGCTACTCCAGGCGGTCCCAGGTCACCTGACCGGCCCCGGGCGGCTCCCCGGCGGCCCGGCGGCGGGCGGCCGAGACCAGGTCCGCACCATGGTGTGACGAGCACCGCTTTTTTACCCGATCGAGATGCGAGAGCCCCTGCGGCGCGGGCGGTCCCGACGCCGCAGGGGCTTCCCTGTGGCCTCGTTGACCTGCGTTTTTACCTGCAGTCCCATCGCATTTTACTTTTCCGTGGGTTACAGTCCTTCGTGACCGGTTCGTGACCTGGATGGCCGCGGACCGGTGCCCGTCCCGGTCGCACCTCATCGCGGCCCGGACAGAACGAGGCCCCCGATCTTCTCGGGGACCGGAGCGGCCGGCGTGAGCGCCGGACTCCTCATGGCGGCGCCGCCCCCGCGGCGCTCGGGGTCCCAACCCCCGCAAAACGCCGGTCCCCACCCGCGCGACCATGGGCAGCCGCCCATGCCCTGTCGCCTGCCCCGGATCCGCCGCGCCCTTGAACCGCCGTGCCCGGATTCGCCTGTGCCTCGTTCGGTCCTGTCTCCGACCCACAGTGGGTTTCACTCAATGAGCTCTGACAGTCCGATCCAGTACGGCAAGGTGAAGGCGTCCTACTTCTGGGACGACGGCTCCGGTATCAACGGAGACACCGGTGCCCCCGCTTCCGGCGAGCCCATGCAGAAGGGCCTGGCGGCCAGCCCGAGCTGGCCGCTCGGCACCGAGGGCTACGTCCTCTACGACGGCAAGAAGGCCGACTTCTTCATCGGCGACCGCGGTCCCGGCAACCCGGCCGAGGGCTGCAACGTCCTGCTCGACCTCGACGGCAAGACCTTCGCCGAGCTGACCGGCGAGTCCTGGAACGACTCCAGCTACACCGTCTCCGGCGGCAACGGCCACATCGACGTCGAGTACGTCATCACCAAGTGGGGCGACGGCCACGGCACCGAGGGCGCCCCGCGCCCGATGAGCGGCTCCACCGTCTGCGACAGCGCGGTCTCCGCCGTGCCCGACGACCTGCGCTCCGACGAGGAGAAGAAGGCCGACGAGCAGAGGAAGAAGGAGGAGGAGGCGAAGAAGAAGGAGGAAGAGGCCCAGAAGAAGAAGGAGGAGGAGCAGAAGAAGGCCGAGGAGAAGGCCGAGGCCGAGGCCGCGAAGAAGAAGGCCGAGCAGACCGACCAGGAGCTCGCCGCCCACGGCCGGAACGACGGTTCCGGCGGCGGTTCGTCCACCGGCACCGAGGCGCAGACCGCGGCCAACAGCATGAACGGCTTCACCCTGGCCGGCGCCGACCTGCCGCTCGCGGCCGGCGCGCTGACCCTCGCGGTCCTTCCGGCGCTGCTCATCGCGCTCTTCTTCGCCCGCCGCCCCGCGGCGTCCTACGCCTCCCAGGGCGAGGGCCTGCTGTCCCAGGCCGCCTCCCGCCTGCCCGAGTCGTGGGTGGCCAAGGCCACCGACATCGGCACCCGGGTGAAGGACTCCTCCGCCTACGCCAAGGCCGCCGACCTGGCCGCCAAGGCCGGTACCGCCGCAGGCGCCGCCCGCGACAACGTCGTGGAGCGCGTGCGCTCCAGGGGCCGCCACGGCGCCTGAGGGCCCCTCCCGCCCCCTCACCGCGGC
>NZ_ANBH01000218.1 GCF_000341185.1 Nocardiopsis chromatogenes YIM 90109 | reverse complement strand
GGGCCCCGCCCGCGACAACGTCGTGGAGCGCGTGCGCTCCAGGGGCCGCCACGGCGCCTGAGGGCCCCTCCCGCCCCCTCACCGCGGCGGGTTCCTGCTCCGTCCCTCCGGTGCAGGAACCCGCCGCTTCTCTTCGTCGGCCGCCCGGCCCTTCCGCGATGATCTCGACAAAGTCGAGATCATCGCGGGGGAGCACCCGCTTGCGCCGCTGCCGTCGCCCGTGCCCGGCGCTGTGCCGGGTTCCGGGCTCTACAGCTCCCCGAGGAGCAGCTCCGGGGCCTCCACGCAGTCGGCGACGAAGCGCAGGAAGCCCCCGGCGGTGCCGCCGTCGCACACGCGGTGGTCGAAGGCGAGGGTCAGCTCGGTCACCGGTCGCACGGACAGCTCGCCGTCCACCGCCCACGGACGGTCGATGATCCGGCCCATGCCCAGGATCGCCGCCTCCGGATGGTTGATGATCGCCGCCGAGCCGTCGACCCCGAACACCCCGTAGTTGTTCACCGTGAAGGTGCCCCCGGACATGTCCTCCGGGGACAGGGCGCCGTCGCGGGCCGTGCGCGCCGTCTCGGCGATCGCGGCCGACACCTCCCGCGCGTTCATCGCCCCCGCGTCCCGGACCACCGGCACCACCAGGCCGCGCGGCGTCTGCGCCGCCACGCCCAGGTTGATCCGGGAGAACCGGACCAGTTCCCCACGCTCGGTGTCGACCTGGCTGTTCAGGTCCGGGAAGCGCCGGAGCCCCAGCGTGCAGAACCGCGCGAGCAGCCCCAGCAGGCTCACCGGCCGGTCGGGGTCGGCCGCGTTCAGGCGGGACCGCAGCCCCACCAGCCCGGAGGCGTCCACGTCGACCCACACCGTCGCCTCAGGGATCTCCCGCCGCGAGCGGGACAGCCGCTCGGCCATGGCCGCATGCGCCCCGCGCATCGGGATCCGCTCTTCGGGGCCGCGCGGTCCCGAGTCCCCGCCGGGTGATCCGTCGGCGCCGGGCGCCCCATCCGTGCCCGCCGGACCCGCCGCGCCCTGCCCGCGCAGCGCGCGGACGGCCGCCTCCACGTCGCGCCGCAGCACCAGCCCGCCCTCGCCGCTTCCGGCGAGGCGCGCGACGTCCACGCCGTTCTCTCTGGCCAGCCGCCGTACCAGCGGGGAGACCACGGGCGGGACCCGGCCCGCCCGCGGGTCCGGGCCGGAGGGCGGCGCGGCGGACGGGGACACCGTCGTCCCCTTCCGGCGCCGCCCCCGGCGGGGCTGGGCCGCCCCGGTCCCGTATCCCACGAGGACCGCGCCCGAGCCCTGGCCCTGCGGCGCGGCGCCGTTGCCGCGCGGACCGGTCTCGGGAGAGGAGCGGGCCTCGGGGACGACGGTCCCCGGTTCGGTGAAGGTCTGCGGGGGCTCCGCGGCCTGCTCGGCCCCGGCGCCCGCGTCACCGGCCACGGTGACCAGCGGTGCGCCCACCGGGACGGTCTGCCCCGGCTCGGCGTGCAGCGCGGTGACGGTCCCCGCGAAAGGGCAGGGCACCTCCACCGCGGCCTTGGCCGTCTCCACCTCGGCCACCGGCTGGTCCACCGCGACCGTGTCGCCGACCGCGACCCGCCACTCCACCAGCTCGGCCTCGGTCAGCCCCTCGCCCAGGTCGGGCAGGGCGAAATCGCGCCCGCTCACCCGTGCGCTCATGCGCCCACCTCCGCCGGGGCGGGCGCGGCGGTCCAGGTGCGCTCCCACTGCAGCCGGTCGAAGGCGTCCAGGATGCGGTCCACCGACGGCAGGTGGTGCTCCTCCAGCACCGGCGGCGGGTAGGGCACGTCGAGCCCGCACACCCGCAGCACCGGCGCCTCCAGGTAGTGGAAGCACTGCTCGGTGAGGCGGGCCGCGACCTCGGCGCCGTACCCGGCGAACCCGGAGGCCTCGTGCACCACCACCGCCCGGCCCGTGCGCCGCACGGAGGCGGCGGCGGTGGCGTCGTCGAACGGGGACAGGCTGCGCAGGTCGACCACCTCCACCGAGGTGCCCTCCTCGGCGGCGGCCGCGGCGGCCTCCAGGGCGGTCTCCACCATCGGCCCATAGGCCAGCAGCGTCACGTCGTCGCCGGACCGGCGCACCACGGCCCGGTCCATGGGGGCGGTGCGCACCGGCAGCACCGCCTCCTCCTTGGTCCAGTAGCGGCGCTTGGGCTCCAGGAACACGACCGGGTCGGGGGAGTCGACCGCCTCACGCAGCATCGAGTACCCGTCGGACGGGGTGGCCGGGGTGACCACGCGCAGGCCGGGGGTGTGCGCCCAGTACGCCTCGGAGGAGTCGGCGTGGTGCTCGACCGCGCCGATGCCGCCGCCGTAGGGGATGCGGATCACCATCGGCAGCTCCAGGCGGCCGCGGGTGCGGTTGCGCATCTTCGCCACGTGCGAGACGACCTGCTCGAAGGCCGGGTAGGAGAACGCGTCGAACTGCATCTCCACCACCGGCCGCAGCCCGTACATGGCCATGCCCACCGCGGTGCCGACGATCCCGGCCTCGGCCAGCGGCGAGTCGAAGCAGCGCTCCTCGCCGAACTCGGCGGTCAGCCCGTCGGTGACGCGGAACACCCCGCCGAGTGGGCCCACGTCCTCGCCGTAGACGACCACCGAGTCGTCGGCGGCCAGCGCGTCGCGCAGGGCCCGGTTGAGCGCCTGCCCCAGGGTGACGGTCCCGGCCATCGCTCAGCCCTCCCCGATCTCGGCCAGCAGGTCCCGGCGCTGGCGCTCCAGCTGCGCCGGGATCGAGTGGTACACGTGCGCGAACAGGTCCTCGGGCGCGGTCTCGTCGTCGCCGGAGTAGCGCTCGCGGACGGCGGCGGCCGTGATCTCGGCCTCCTTCTCGAATCCGTCCATCGCCGCGTCGTCGAGGGCGCCCTCCGCGCGCAGCAGCGCCTCCAGGCGGGCGAGCGGGTCGCGCTCCTCCCACCGCGCACGCTCGGCGTCGTCCCGGTAGCGGCCCGGGTCGTCGGAGTTGGTGTGCGGGTCCAGGCGGTAGGTGCGGGCCTCGATCAGGGTCGGCCCGCCGCCGTCCCGGGCCGCCTCCAGGGCCTGGGAGACCGCCGCGTACACGGCGGCGGCGTCGTTGCCGTCGATGTGCACCCCGGCCATGCCGTAGCCGACGGCCTTGTGCGCCAGGGTGGGCGCTGCGGACTGCTTGTCCACCGGGACGCTGATCGCCCATTGGTTGTTCTGCACCAGGAACACCACCGGCGCCTTCCACACGGCGGCGAAGTTGAACGCCTCGTGCGCGTCGCCCTCGCTGGTGGCCCCGTCGCCCATCATCACCAGCGCGGCGGCGTCCTCACCGGCCCGCCGGGCCGCCCAGGCCAGCCCGACCGCGTGCGGGGCGCTGGTGGCCAGCGGCGTGCACTGCGGGGCGCACCGGTGGCGGCGGGGGTCGTACCCGCTGTGCCAGTCCCCGCGCAGCAGGGTGAGCACCTCGACCGGGTCGACGCCGCGCGCGACCAGGGAGACGCAGTCCCTGTAGGTGGGGAAGAGCCAGTCGCGGTCCGCCAGGGCCAGTGCCCCGCCCACCTGGCAGGCCTCTTGGCCGCGGGAGGAGGGGTACACGGCCAGGCGGCCCTGGCGGGCGAGCGCACTGGCCTGGCGGTCGAAGCGGCGGCCGATGACCATGCCGCGCAGGAGGGCGAGGAGGGCGCCCGGTTCGGGAGTGTCGTAGGCGGCCCCCTCGGTCCTGCGGCCGGTCGGGTCGACCAGCCCGACGGGCTCCACGGAGGGGAGCGGTGGAGCCGATCCGCGTGCGTCATCGCTGCGCTTCATGTCTTGAATATGTGCTTCGTCACCCCATACTGTCCATATCCGGCGGGGGACCGCGGACGAACGGACGGCACGGGCGGGAATGTGCGGCCGGACGTCCAGCCGGTCCACGATTCGGACGGTGTGAGGTGAGACACATGGCCGCGGCCCTCGACGACGTGGACCGGAGGATCATCGCCCTGCTGCGCGAGGACGGCAGGATGTCGATGCGCTCCGTGGCCGAGCGCGCGCACATCTCGCGCGCCAACGCCTACGCGCGGCTGGACCGGCTCCGCTCGGAGGGGGTCATCAAGGGGTTCACCGCGGTGGTCGACCCGGAGAAGTGCGGGTACGGGCTGGCGGCCTACGTGTCGGTGGGCATCCGGCAGGAGTCGTGGAAGGCGTTCCGCGACCTGCTGCGCACGATCCCGGAGGTGCACCACGCGGCGCTGGTGTCGGGGGACGTGGACCTGCTGCTGCTGGTGCGGGTGGCCGACGCGGCGGCGCTGCGCACGTTCGTGCTGGAGCGGCTGCAGCGGATCCCGGAGGTGGTGAGCACCCGGACGCTGTTCGTGCTCGACGAGATGGACGTGGCTCCGGCGCTGTAGGGATCGGTGTCGAGGGGAGGGCGCCCCTCGCATGGGAGACGCCCCCGGTAACCCGGCCCACGCCCTGTTAGAGGGCCACGAAACTCACGACCGGAATGTCCGTGGTCTCTCCAGGGGGCAAGGCGCCGACGATCCCCTGGCACTTGTTGTCCAGGGCGAGAAAGATGGGCGTGTCGGTGTGGTTGGAGAGAGCCTTGATGGGGCCTTTCCAGTGCTGTGGCAGCGTGTGACAGCCGGGGGCCGGGTTTTCGATGTAGTCGGTGGAGAAGTCGGCGTTGGTCCAGTCGACCCTCCCTTGGGCCGCTGAAGCGGGAGCCGCTAGGGAGAGGGTCATGGCGAAGGCCGCCGCCGTGGTGGCGGTGCCCGTGGCGATGGTGGTGGCGATGCGCTTCACGTCTGCTCCTGTCACGAGGGATGCACTGCCATCACCCTTGGTGTCCGACGTGTGGCGGACAGAAACCGTGGAACCTCCGAATCATCTGGGCGGGCGTTCGTTTTGGGTGATCTCGCGGTGCAATATGCGCTCTGCAGTCGCGAATCAGCACCGTGAAGCCGGTATTGCCCGTCGAATTGAGGCAGGGCGTATCTGTCGCCAAGGGTGGGCCGATCCAAAACCTTGACTTTGAGTTAACATGAAGTTCGAGGATGGCGCCATGACGGACACACACGACGACGTGGTCCTCTTCCACAACACCATGCGCATCCACGACGGCCACCTGGAGGAGTTCAAACGCGCGGTCGCCCGTGCCCTGGACTTCGTCCGCGAGCACGGTCCCCAGCTCATGGTCGAGGTCTTCATCGACGAGGAGCGGATGCTCGCCCACTCCTTCCAGCTGCACACCGGGTCGGAGTCGATCCGGATGCACATGGCGATGTCCGACCCCTACATCAAGGGCGTGATGGAGCACTGCGCGGTCGCCGACTTCCGCGTCTACGGCACCGTCGAGGACGACATCGCCGCCCTGCTTCCCGAAGGCGCCACCGTCCTGCCTCGCTTCACCGGGTTCACCCGCATGCCGGTCGGCTGAGGCCCCGAACGGGGCCGACTCCGGCCCCGGCCCTCAGGCGGTGTCGTCCGCTCCACCGCCGTCCGCCTCGGTGCCCTCCGCCGTGGCGGCCAGGCTCGCCGGGTCCTCCGGCAGCGCCTCCTCCAGGGCCGGGGCCAGCGACCGGGCGAAGGCGGCGGTCATGTGGTCGTCGTCGCCCATCACCAGCACGTTGCCCATGACCGCAGGGCACCGCTCGTCCGGGCACAGGTGGCCGGTCAGGTCGACCGGCGCGACGTTGGACGGCAGGCGCCCGCCCAGGTCCTCCACGGGGGAGCGCGGGGCCAGCGTCTCGCCCCGGTCGACCGCGCAGCTCTCCCGCCCCCGGGTGTCCACGCACTCGGGGGCGTCGAAGTCCAGCCGGGGCGTGTCGCGCATCGCGATCACCGCCACCCCCAGCTCCGCCATCTCCTCCCACCGGGCGAGGTAGCCGCCGGGGACGCGCTCGGAGCCGCCCTTCCCGGCCCACGCGCTCCGGGTGCCGTTGGTGAACACCGCGTCCGGCGGCGCGCTCCGCAGCTCCTCGTCGACCTGTGCCTTCCACTCCTCGCAGGACGCGGCCGCCTCCCCACCGCCCGGGCGCGGGTCGGTGCTGAACGCGCACCCGTTCTTGGTCATCACCTCGATGCGCCAGCCCCGCCGGTCGGCCACCTCCAGCAGCGCCGGGAACCACTGGCCCACGTGCGAGTCGCCCACCATCGCCACCGTGCGATCGGCCGACTCCGGGCCGAACGCGCACACCACCAGCTCCCGGCCGGTCAGTTCGGCGTTGCAGCCGTTGGTGTGCGTCAGCCACGGGTCCACCGGATCGGTCAGGTCCGGGTACACCGGCTTCTCCGGCAGGGACGCGGCCAGCCGTGCGTCGTCCACCACCCGGGCGCCCGGGTAGGAGCCGAAGTCGGCCGCCTGCTCCGCCAAGCGCTCCTGTCCGGCCGCAAGCCGCGCCTGCCACACGGGCATCAGCGCCAGCACCGGAACCAGGAACGCCGCCCCCGCGGCCACGGCGAGCCCCGGCCCGGGACGGGCGGGCAGGCGCCGGAGCACCCCGCCTTCGAGGGCCGGCTCCGTGCCCGCCGCCAGCGCGTAGGCCAGCACCAGCACGAACGCGCCGCCGAGCGCCCCGGCCTGCTCCCGCCCGGTCGCGGCGAGGAAGAAGATCAGGATCGGCCAGTGCCACAGGTAGAACGGGTAGGCCAGCGCCCCCAGGCGCCGCAGCGGCGGCAGCTCCAGGAGCGGGCCCACGCCGCGCGCAGGCGCGCCCCCGGCGCCCGCCACGACCACCAGGGCCGCGGCCAGCACCGGCCACAGCGCGATCCAGCCGGGGAACATGCGGCCCGCGTCGAGCACGGCCCCGCAGGCCACCAGCGCCGCGACCCCGGTCCAGCCCATCACCGCGCGCAGCCGGGCGTGCGGCCGTACCCACGGCAGCACCCACGGCAGCACCGCGGCCAGCAGCGCCCCCAGGGCGAGCTCCCACAGCCGGGCACCGGAGTCGAAGTAGGCCCACCGCTGGTCGGCCGCGGTGGCCTGCACCGAGTAGGCGAGCGACACCGCGGCCGCCACCGCCGCCGCGCCCGCCAGCAGCGGCCGCACCCCGATCCGGCCCCCCGACCGGGTGCGGGCGGCGGCCAGCGCCGCGAGCGCCGCCACCGCCGGCCACAGCAGGTAGAACTGGCCCTGCACGGCCAGCGACCAGAAGTGCTGCACCGGGCTCGCCTGCGACACCGACCCCAGGTAGTCGACCGCGTTGGCGGCCAGCTTCCAGTTCTCGTAGTACAGCGCCGAGGCCGTGATCTCCTCGGACACCTGCCGCCAGGCGGGGCGCGGCAGCAGCAGCGGCGTCGCGGCCGCCACCGCGAGCAGCACCGCCCCGGCCGCCGGGGACAGCCGCCGCACCAGCCGCGACCAGAACCGGGCGAAGGGCACGCGGCCCTCCCGCTCGATCGAGCGCAGGAGCGAGGCGGTGATGAAGAAGCCGGTGAGGAAGAGGAAGACGTCCACGCCCCCGGACACCCGGGTCGACCACACGTGGTAGACGGCGACCAGCAGCGCGGCCAGGCCGCGCAGGCCGTCCAGGTCGCTGCGGCGCTCGGGTGCGGGCGTGCGGGCGTCGGTCATGGGCGTGCGCGGAGGAGGGAGAGAGGCGGAAGGGACAGGGGCCAGCCTACGTCGCGTGTGGCGCAACGGGCGTCCGGCCCCGCGCCGCGGCGGCCCTTGCCCTCAAGCGCACTCGAAGGATTACCGTCGGTGGTATCCGGCCGCACACGGCGGCGCGACGCACAGGAGGCGGAGCATGGCCATCGAGCTCAACCACACCATCGTCCTCGCCGGTGACAAGAAACGGTCCTCGGAGTTCCTCACCGGGCTGTTCGGGCTGCCCCCGGCCACGCCGTTCGGCCCGTTCATGGCGGTCGAGGTCGCCAACGCGGTGACCCTGGACTACATGGACACCGATGAGGCGATCGTGCCGCAGCACTACGCCTTCCTCGTGGGCGAGGACGACTTCGACCGGATCTTCGCGCGCATCCGCGACCGGGGCATGGACTACTGGGCCGACCCCGGCAAGACGCGGCCCGGGGAGATCAACCGCAACGACGGCGGTCGCGGGGTGTACTTCGACGACCCCGACGGGCACCGGCTGGAGATCCTCACCCGGCCCTACGGCAGCGGCGGCTGACCCGCCCCGCGCTCACCCCACGATCGGGCGCTCCTGCGGGTACTCGAACCTGCGGGTGCGCCGCTGCAGGGCCAGAGCCGTCGCCACGGTGATCGGACCCAGCCGCCCGGTGAACATCAGCACGATGATGATCACCTCGCCGGGCGGCGACAGGTCGCCGGTGATCCCGGTGGACAGGCCCACCGTGGAGAACGCCGAGATCACCTCGAACAGGATCTGGTCCAGGGTGAACGGGGTGATCGTCATCAGCGCCATCGTCGCGGTGAAGATCAGCCCGATCGCCAGCAGCACCACGGTGATCGCCTGCTGGATCACGCCCTCGGTCAGCCGCCGGCGGGCGACGTGCACGCTCGACTCGCCCCGCACGTTGGCGTAGATGACGAACGCCAGCAGCGCGAACGTGGTCACCTTGATGCCCCCGGCGGTCCCCGCGCTGCCGCCGCCGACGAACATCAGCATGTCGGTCATGAACAGCGTCTGGGTGTGCATGTCGCCGAACGGCAGCGAGTTGAACCCGGCGGTGCGCGTCATCGCCGACTGGAAGAAGCCGGTGAGCACCTTCCCTCCGACCGACAGCGGCCCCATCGTGTCCGGGTTGCGCCACTCCAGCAGCAGGAACCCGGCCCACCCGGCTGCCAGCAGCACCGCCGTGGTCACCAGGGTGATCTTGGCGTGCAGCGTCCAGTGGTGGGCTTCGCGGCGGCGCCGGGCGTGCCGGTACAGCTCCACCCACACCGGGAAGCCCAGTCCCCCCGCGATCACCGCCAGGGCGATGGGCACCGTGATCCAGGGGTCGGTCGCGAACGACTCCATGCTGTCGCCGTACAGCGCGAACCCGGCGTTGTTGAACGCCGAGACCGAGTGGAACAGGCCCAGCCGCAGCCCGTGCAGCGGGTGCTCCCCGTAGGCCAGCACCAGCCGCGCGGCCAGCACCGCCGTCAGCAGCGCCTCGAAGACGACCGTCACCTGCAGGATGCCCAGCAGGAGCTGGCGCACCTCGCCCAGGGTGACGCTCTTGGTCTCGGCGCCCGCCCGCAACTGCATGCGCAGCCGCACCCGCCGCGTCACCAGCAGGCTCAGCACCGTCGCCAGCGTCATGATCCCGAAGCCGCCGACCTGGATCAGCACCAGGATCACCCACTGGCCGAACGTCGACCAGTACACCGGGGTGTCCACCACGACCAGCCCGGTCACACACACCGACGAGGTCGCCGTGAACAGCGCCGTCAGCGGCGGGGCCGCACCGGGCCCCGAGGTGGCCGCGGGCAGGCTCAGCAGCACGGTGCCCACCAGGATCACGAGGGCGAAGCCGCCGACGAGCAACTGCGGCGGCTTGGACCAGGGCCGGGAAGGCGCCATCCGGGACGGGCGGCGCAGGGGGCGCAGGGCGCGCCGCAGCCGCGCGGCCGCCCCGGCCCGCCGGGGCGCGGGCGGCCAGGTGCCGCCGGGCACGGTGCGCGGGCTCAATGGGCTCCTCGGGATGGTTCGGTAGTGGAACGGCCCGCACTTTTCGGGCGGCTGTAGCGATCCTAAGTGGGCCCATCGCGCGCCCCGACGCCGGAGGCGCAGATCAGCGTGTTGCGTTCCGGACATCCCTCGGGGGCGGGCACGGCCGATAGCATCCGCAGACGGGGCCGCTCACGGGCCGTGGCGGCCCCGTGCCGGGCCCGCGGACGGCCCGGCACCAGTCGGAACCGGCCACGGGAAGAGGGGACGCATCCATGCCGGGACGCTACGGCGGCGACCGCGGGTACGGCGGTCGCGGAGGCGGACGCGGAGGTGACCGCGGAGGCGGACGGGGCAAGCCCCCCGCGCCCCGCATCACCGGCGTGCGCGACGCGGCCCGGCTCGCCGAGGAGCTGGGCCGGATGGACGGCGCCTCCTACGGGCGCTACAAGTCGCTCGTCGGCGACTGGGAATTCGACGACTTCACCCTGAGCGTGGACAAGGTGCAGGCCGACCCGTTCGCGCCGCCCTCCCGCATCGCGGTGCGCATCCCCGCCGACGTGGCCGGGCTGCCCGAGCACGCCTGGGCCGACCCGGTGCGGCGCCGGGCCACCGCGGACTACCTGCTGCGGGTGGCGCACCGTGTGCTCAAGGGTGCCCGGCTGCGCATCGACGCCGGCGGCCAGCAGGTGCTGGACCGCGCCTCGGGCCGCATCCGCGACGGCGAGGTGCTGCTGCGCCTGGGCATCGAGATGCCGGGGCACGGCCGCCGCATCGACGGCCGGTCGGCGCGCGCCGAGTTCTGCGAGCGGCTGCCCGAGATGGTCGACGCGCTGCGCTGGGACGCCCTGGACACCGCCGAGGCCACCGCCTTCGCCGACAGCGTGCAGGACTCGGCGGCCCTGCGGGACGCCCTGCCCGGCCTGGGGCTGGTGGCGTTCGTCGCCGACGGGTCGGTGCTGCCGCGGGCCAGCGGGGTGAGCGACCGGCCCATGGAGGGCGACTTCGTGCCGTTCGCCTCGCCGCCGAGCATGCGGGTGTCCGTGCGGCTGCCGCACGCCGGGGAGGTGTCCGGGCTCGGCATCCGCGAGGGCATCACGCTCATCGTCGGCGGCGGCTTCCACGGCAAGTCGACCCTGCTGCACGCCCTGGAGCACGGGGTCTACGACCACGTGCCCGGCGACGGGCGGGAGCTGGTGGCCACCCGCGGCGACGCGGTCAAGATCCGCGCCGAGGAGGGGAGGCGGGTGGAGCGCACCGACGTGAGCGCGTTCGTGCGCAACCTGCCCACCGGCGCCGACACCTCCGACTTCCGCACCGACAACGCCTCCGGGTCCACCTCGCAGGCGGCCAACATCGCCGAGGCGCTGGAGGCGGGCGCGGGGGCCCTGCTCGTGGACGAGGACACCACCGCCACGAACCTGATGATCCGCGACGCCCGCATGCAGGAGCTGGTGCACGGCGACCGGGAGCCGCTGACCCCCTTCGTCGACCTGGTCCGCCCGCTGCACCGGGACCAGGGCGTGTCCACGGTGCTGGTCATGGGCGGGAGCGGGGACTACTTCGACGTGGCCGACCAGGTGGTGATGCTGGACGGCTACCGGCCCTACGACGTCACCGAGCGGGCGCGCGAGCTGGCCTCCGAGCGCACCGACGCCGACTTCCCGGTTCCGGCGCGGCGGGTGGTCGACCCGCGGTCGGTGGACGCGACGGCGCGCGGCCGGATGCGGCTCAAGCGGCGCGACATGGACGTGCTGACCTACGGCGAGAACGAGATCGACGTGCGGGGGCTCACCCAGCTCGTCGACCCCGGCCAGGTGATCGGTGTGGGGCTGGCGATGCGCACCCTGACCGAGCAGGGCCTGGTCGACGGCCGGGCGACGGTGGCCGAGGCGCTGGACGCGCTGGACGCGCTCCTCGCGGAGGCCGACGAGGACGGCACCGGCGCGGCGTCGGTGCTGGGCCGGGGGTACCTGGGCGACTATGCGCTGCCGAGGAGGTTCGAGACCGCCGCGGCGCTGAACCGGCTGCGGTCCCTGCGCGTCCGCCGGAGCGGCTGAGCGGAGCGGACCCGGGGAGGGGCCGCCGAGTACGGCCGCATACGAAATGCGCGGGCGGGGGAACGGTGTTGAGGGGAGACGCGGCCGCACTCGGTCGGCGGGCCCACGGGTCCCCCGGCCGGGGCGGCGGAACCCCGCCCGCACCACGCGGGTGTGTCGCCCAGGTCGTCTATCCTGGAGCGCGGACCCGGGCCCGGCCAGAGGGCACCGGGTGGCCCTATCCCTCGAAACGGAGATCCCCACTGGTGCCCGACCCCGCAGACCTGTACGAGCTCCGCCCCGGCGCCGAGAGCGGCGGGGGGTCGGTGATGCTCGTCGTCCTCGACGGCTACGTGGACGCCGGCGCCGTGGGCCGGCAGGCGGCCGAGGCGCTGTTCGCCGAGTCCAGCGCCGAAGAGGTCGCGGTGTTCGACGTCGACCGCCTGCTGGACTACCGCTCCCGGCGCCCGGTGATGACGTTCGTGGAGAACGCCTACACCGACTACAACCCGCCCCGGCTGGCGCTGTACCGCATGCACGACGCCGAGGGCACCCCCTTCCTGCTGCTGCACGGCCTGGAGCCGGACCGCGAGTGGGAGGGGTTCGTGGCCGCGGTGCGCGCCCTGGTGGAGCGCCTGGGCGTGGACCTGACCGTCGGCGTGCAGGGCATCCCCATGGCCGTGCCGCACACCCGCCCGGTGACCGCCACCGCGCACGCCACCCGCCCGGAGCTGGTGTCCGAGCACAATCCGTGGCTGGGCCGGGTGCAGGTGCCCGCGGGCGCGGCCGCGCTGCTGGAGTACCGCCTCGGCCAGGCGGGGCGGGACGCCACGGGCTTCGCCGTGCACGTGCCGAGCTACCTGGCCCAGTCCGAGTACCCGAGGGCCGCCATCGCCGCCCTGGACTACGTCGCCGGGGCCACCGGCCTGTCGCTGCCGGTGACCCGCCTGGAGGAGTCGGCCCGCGAGACCGACACCGAGATCGCCGCGCAGGTCGAGGAGTCCGACGAGGTCCAGAGCGTGGTGGGGGACCTGGAGCGCCAGTACGACGAGTTCATGTCGGCACGCGAGGGCCTGGACGCCCAGGAGCTGCTCGACGAGGATTCGGCCCTGCCCACCGCCGAGGAGCTCGGCGACGAGCTGGAGCGCTTCCTCGCCGACCGCGAACGCGGGGGGGACGGCTAAGCCGCATTGCCGGGACCATGGGCCGGCGGCCGCCGCCCGGCCACGCATCGGCCACGCACACGAGCCGAGCCGTGCGCTCCACGTGCGGACCAGGGCCCGTTGCACGGACTCGGGCCGTGGCCTTGGCCGTGCAACGGGCTGCGCCCCTCCGGGATCGCGGCGTCCGTGATCCCGACCACACGCACTCGGGTGTACTCGGGCTCGTCGTGCCGATCACGGCCCGCTGCTCGGCATCCGGTCACGGTCCTCGCCGCGTCGTCACGGGGCCGGGGCCCACTGTGCCGGAGGCCCGCGACGCACGGCTCCGCGTGCGCGGGACCAGGACGGGCATGCAAGGCTTGAGGACACCTCTGGCCGTGCCGGGCACGCGGAGGACGGGAGTGCGCAGAGGACGAGGGGCGTCGCCGAGGGCCGGGCGGCGAGGAGAGAACGAGGCCGCCCGCCGGGGCGGCGAGGGGGAGACACCGTGCTGTACCAGCTTCTGTTCCACGCCGTGCTCCGGCGCACCGACGCCGAGTCGATCCACCGGATCACCTCCGTCGGCCTGCGCGGGCTGGCCTCGGTGCCCGGGGCGGCCTCCGCCGCCCGCGCCGTCCTGGGGCCGCGTGAGCCCGAGCTGACCGTCACCGCCTTCGGCCGGGAGTTCCCCGGGCCGCTGGGCATGGCCGCCGGGTTCGACAAGGACGCCGAGCTGGCGGAGGGCCTCACCGCGGTGGGCTTCGGGTTCGTCGAGGTCGGCACGGTCACCGCGCAGGCCCAGCCGGGCAACCCCGCCCCGCGGCTGTTCCGCCTGGTCCCGGACCGGGCGATCGTCAACCGCATGGGCTTCAACAACCACGGTGCCGCCGCGGCCGCCGACCGGCTGCGGGAGCTGCGCGAGCGCCACACCGCGAAGGGGCGGCGCGGCCCCGTGGTGGGGGCCAACATCGGCAAGACCAAGGTGGTGCCCGAGGAGGAGGCCGCCGCCGACTACGCGGCCAGTGCGCGGGAGCTGGCCGGTCTGGCCGACTACATGGTGGTCAACGTCAGCTCGCCGAACACCCCGGGGCTGCGCGGCCTGCAGGCGGCGGAGCACCTGCGGCCCATCCTGGAGGCCGTGCGCACGGCCCTGGACGCCGAGGGGGCGGGCGACATGCCGCTGCTCGTCAAGATCGCCCCCGACCTGGCCGACGAGGACGTCGACGCCGTCGCCGACCTGGCCCTGGAACTGGGGCTGGACGGGATCATCGCCACGAACACCACCATCTCCCGGGAGGGGCTGGCCACCGACCCGGAGACCGTGGAGGCGGCGGGCGCGGGCGGGCTCTCGGGCGCGCCGCTGAAGGAGCGCGCCCTGGAGGTCCTGCGCCGGCTGCGGGCGCGGACGGGCGACCGCCTCGTGCTCATCGCCGCCGGGGGGATCGAGACGCCGGAGGACGCCTGGGAGCGGATCCGCGCGGGGGCGACCCTGGTGCAGGCCTACACCGGCCTGATCTACGGCGGGCCGATGTGGCCGCGCCGGATCCACCGGGGGCTGGCCCGCCTGGTGCGGCGTTCGGGCCTGCTGTCGATCGGGGAGGCCGTCGGCATCGACGCGCCGCCCGCCAAGACCGCGTCGTCGGCGGAAACACCGCAGGACTGAGCGGCCACGGCGGACGAACGGACAGGTCCACCCGGAGGTGGTCGGGCGATGCCCGCCCGCCTCCCGACGTTCACGGGGCCTGTCGGCCGCCGCCCTGTGTCATCGCCGCCCTCTGCCCGGTGTTCAGGCCGCCCGCCGCTCGGCGGGTGGTCCGGAGCGGGCACCTGCCCCTCCTAGGGCGTTGATGGGGGTTTTGTTGCCTGGTCAGTGGTCGTAGGCGGTGAGCGACCGCTTGACCGGGGCCCCGATCAGCCAGTTGTGCCAGATCGCGGCGTTGAGCGCGCAGATCCTCTGACTCACCCTGGCCCACAGGCCCTCGGTGGTGCGGGCGGCGTGGCGCTCCAGCCCGAGCTGGTTCTTCAGCGTCCAGATCACCGCCTCGATCCGGTCGCGGCCATGGCGGCCTCGACCCCGGCCCCGGCCAGGCCCTTGTCGCACACGATCGGGCAGGGCCCCGGGCCGACGGTGCGCACGTGGACCAGGTGCAGGGCCTGCTTGGGAAAAGCAGGAGGAGTCAACCTGGGCGTGGTGTCGACTGATGAGAACGCGGCGAGGGGCGTGCCCGGGCGCCGCGCAGCGATCAACACGCCCTAGTGCCGCCGACCGCCATCCGACGTTCGCCATGAACGGCGCCCGGCGCTTCGCTGTGCGGGCCTCAGTGGGCGGGGAGCGGCACCCCGGTGTCGAGTTCGGCGCCGAGGAGGGGGCCGTCCAGGTGGCTCGGGCGGATCCGTACGCCCGTCACCCGTTCGGCCAGGGCCAGCACCGACGCCGAGGGGTCGTCCGGTTCGCCGCTCTCCAGGCCCACCGAGCACATGTCCGCGTCCAGGGCGTCCGGGCGGGTCCCCCGGCGCAGGTGGGGTTCGCGGGCGTCGAAGAAGGTGCGCAGCACGCCGTCGGCCACCCACCGGAACTCATAGCGCCGGTCCATCAGCACGCGCACCGACACGAGCTCGGTCTGGGCCGACAGCGCCCGGTAGCAGTCCGGGCGGGTCGCCCGGCACCCGGTCGGCTCCACCACGACCGCCCAGCCGTTGAGGGTCAGCGCGTGCGCCGTCGGCGGCGGGCCGTCCTCGCAGCACAGGCCCGCCTCAACCGCGTCGGCGATGGGCAGGGAGCGCAGCCGCTCCTGCGGCGCCCCCAGGCGCCGCAGCGACTCGGTCTTGGTCAGCCCGCGCACATAGGAGAGGCAGAACGCCTCGGCCAGGTCGGGCTGGGTCTCCTCGAACCAGGCGTAGTCGGCTGCGCATGCGCCCATCGACATCTCCCTTCCCCGTGTTCGGGTGGTGCCGTCGCCGAACCCTTGCCCGGCAGGGGAGGGCTCCATAGATGGGACGAGGGGCGTATCGTGCCGAGTTCCCCAGCGGAACACCGGATACCGGGTCATGTCAGGCCTCCGCCGCGGGGGCGCCATAGGGCGCGCCGAGGCGCGCCGACCGGAACTTCTTCACCACGGCGTCCGAGCATACGTCCCTATGAAGGGTGTCGTCGCACGTGGTCGAGGGTCGGAGCCGTCAGGTGCGACACAGTGCCGCCGTTGTGGGGCGTGCGGCCCTCCCCCGCCCGCGCGGCGCCGGGCGTGGCGCGCGGGCGGAGGAGGGTGCCGGACTCGGCCGGGGGCGTCAGAGGTGCTGAAGCCGCGATGGCGCGCAGCGCCCTCGGCCGCCCCGACCTGCGGCGGAATGGGCTCTGGCCAGGGCGGACACAGGACGGCTCAACCGTGGCGGTGAGGGGGGCTCACGAGGCCCGGAGGGCGCCGGTCACCTGCATAACGTCTGGGCATCGACTCGGTCGTCGGACGGGAACCACCCTCGAAAGCGACGGGCCCCGCCCCGCCGTGCGGCCGGTCGGCCACTGCGGCGGGACGGGGCCCGATGCTGGAGCGCGGGGGGGATACAACCCACGGGGGCGTCGGCGCGGGAGCCTTCAGGGGCGGGTGCGAAGCCTGGGCGCGCCCCTCGTCGTGTCGTCCTCGGCCGTGCGGTGGCCGCATCCGGACGCCGCGGCCACCGGACGGGGGCCGGGCGTCACGCCCTAGTCCTCGTCCTTCTTCCCCTCGTCCTTGTCCGACTCGTCCGATCCCTTGTCGTCCTTCTTCTCGTCCTTCTTGTCGGACCCGTCCTCGCCCTTGTCGTCCTCGGGCTCGTCCGGGGCCCCGTCGAGGTAGCTCTCCCCCGGCTCGGTCTCCCCCAGGAGCTGGGAGACCGTGACCATCGAGTAGCCCTTCTCGTCCAGGCCCTTCACGATCTCCGGCACGGCGTCGATGGTCGTGCCGTGGATGTCGTGCATCAGGATGATCGCGCCGGGCGCCGCGCCCTTCAGCGCGCGATCGGCCACGATCGACGCGTTGCGGTCCTTCCAGTCGTTGGTGTCGACGTTCCAGATGATCTCGGCCAGCCCCAGTTCCGCGGAGACCGAGGCGACGTCGTCGTTCGTGGCCCCGTACGGCGGGCGCATGAGCACCGGGCGCTCCCCGGTCTCCCTGCTCACCAGGCCGTTGACCTCGGCCAGCTCATCGCGCACCCGGTCCTCGCCCACCGTGGTCAGGTCCGGGTGGGTCACCGTGTGGTTGGCGACCTCGTGCCCCTCGGCGTACTCCCGGCGCACGGTCCGCAGGTGCTCGCGCACCGGTTCGCCGGTCACGAAGAACGTCGCCTTGGCGTCGTACTCGGCCAGTGTGTCCAGCAGTTCGGGCGTGCGGCCGCCGGGGCCGTCGTCGAACGTCAGGGCGACGCACTTGCTCTCGGGGTCCGAGCAGTCCACGTCCGCGGGCGCCTCCGGGCCGAGCCGCCCCGGCACCTCGGCCGCGCCGCCGTCCTTGGGCGTACCGGCCTCGTCCAGCACCAGGTCCGGTGTCACCTGCGTGGCGGTCTCCTGCGCCCGCCGCCCGAAGTCCGACAGCAGCGGCTCGGCGTCCTCGCGGGGCACGACCGCGTGCAGCGCGCCCTCGGAGGCCGGGGCCACCTGCCCCTGGTCGAACTCGACCACCACGTCGCCGTCGGGGTTGAAACCGACCGAGTCGTACAGCCCGGCGATGGGGTAGAGCGCCTCCGGCTCCACCCCGTCCTCCTCCAGGCGCTCCTCGACCAGCTTGTTGAGCTCGTCCAGACCCTTCTGCCCGTCCAGCAGCTCGGTGGAGTAGGCGGTGTGCGCCGTGGCGGTGTCGTACCAGTAGGTGGAGGAGCCGGTGTGCTCGCCGTCGGAGTTCTTCTCCTCCAGCGACAGGCGCACCGCCAGGACGTCCGGCCCGGCGGCGCTCAGCGCGCCCTTCATGTCCAGCGCCTCGGCCCCGGACACGGCCGCGCGGTAGTCGTCGGCCTTCTCCTCGACGATGGAGTCCAGCTCCTCGGCGAACGGTTCGGCGCCGGGGACGGTCGGGTAGGCGATCTCCACGTCGACACCGCCCTCGTCCTCCGAACGCTTCTCCTCGCCGAGGTCGGAGACGGTGTCCGGGGCGACCTGCGTGAGGGCGTCCGGCTCGCCTTCGGGGCGTTTCAAGGGCTGTTCCCCGCCCCCGCCGGTGTTCTCGCCGTCGCTGGGGCTGCAGGCGCAGAGCAGCGTGGCGAGCGCCACCGGGACGGCGAGCGCGGCACGTGCGGTAAGCGGTCGGGATTCGGCTCGGGAATGGCGGAGCAACGGCCTTCGACTTTCGCTTATATCGGAAGAAGCGGACACGACGGATGGATCATCGCACCCGACGCGGCGCACGGTTCCGTGTTTCGGTCACAGGAGGGGAAAACCTCGGGACGGATCGTCCCATCGGCACGGGGGAGGGGGATGCGGACCCGGCCTCGGGGCGGGGGAGGGCCGCCTCCTATACTTCCAAACGCGGTCGGTACGCGCACGGTGAAACGCCGCGCGCGTCGCAAGAGGGAACCCGGTGCGAATCCGGGACTGCCCCGCAGCGGTGAGCGGGAACGAAAGCCGTCAGAAGCACTGGGCGCACACGCGTCTGGGAAGCGGCGGCCGGTAGGCCGGCATCCTCCCCGGCAGGGAGGGGCCACGCCCGCGAGTCCGAATACCTGCCCTCCGCCCGCGGGCGCGCCGTGCCCGCGGAGGTTCGCGAGCCCCGAGGGAGGGCGGCGGCCGGCGGGAGTGCCCGTGTCCCGGGCGGCCCCGCCGCGCGCTCTTCCCCGCCTCGCGGCCGCACGGCTGATCGACGAGGGAGAGACGACGCCAGTGACGACGACCGTCCACGGATACCCGCGCATCGGACCCGACCGGGAGCTCAAGCGCGCCTGTGAGGCCTACTGGTCCGGGCGCTGCGGCCCCGCCGACCTGGACGCGGTCGGGGCGCGCCTGCGCCGCGACGCCTGGGATGCCTACGCCGAGGCCGGGATCGACGAGATGCCGTCCAACACCTTCTCCTACTACGACCACATGCTGGACACGGCGGTGCTGTTCGGCGCCGTACCGACCCGCTTCGGGCGCCCCGAGGAGGCCGAGGACCGCGCCACGGAGCTGGACCGCTACTTCGCCATGGCGCGCGGCGTGCAGGACACCGCGCCGCTGGAGATGACCAAGTGGTTCGACACCAACTACCACTACCTGGTCCCCGAGCTGTCCCCGCACACCGGCCTGCGCCTGGTCGGAAACAAGCCCCTGGCGGAGTTCACCCAGGCCAAGGGGCTGGGGTACCTCACCCGGCCGGTCATCGTGGGACCGGTGACCTTCCTGCTGCTGTCCAAGCCGGCCGCCGGCGCCCCCGAGGGGTGGAGCCCGCTGGAGCTGCTCGACACCCTGCTGCCGGCCTACGCCGAACTGCTGCGCAGGCTGCGCGCGGCCGGGGCCGAGGACGTCCAGCTCGACGAGCCGGTCCTGGCCACCGACCGCGGCCGCGCCGCGGTGGCCGAGTTCGAGCGCGCCTACCGGTTCCTCGCCGGAGAGCGGGACCGCCCGCGGATCACCGTGGGCACCTACTTCGGCCCGATCGGCACCGAGGCCCTGGAGGCGTTCAAGCGCACCGGCGCCGAGCGGATCGCCCTGGACCTGGTGGCCGGGCCGGACACCGCCGAGGAGCTGGCCGCCGTCTCCGGCCTGGGGGACGCGGCCCTGGTCGCGGGGGTGGTCGACGGGCGCAACGTCTGGCGCACCGACGTGCGCGCGGCGCTGTCCCGGCTGAGCACCCTCATGGGCCTGGCCCGCGAGGTGGTGGTGGGCACCTCCTGCTCGCTGCTGCACGTTCCGGTGGACCTGGACGCCGAGACCGGCATGGACCCGGCCCTGCGCGCCCGGCTGGCCTTCGCCCGGCAGAAGCTGGACGAGGTGGCGCTGCTCGGCCGCGCGCTGAGCGACCCCGGCGGCGCCGCGGCCGAGCTGGAGCGCGCCCGTGCCGACCTGCCCGAACCGGAGGGCTTCCGCAACGCCCAGGTGCGGGCCCGGCTGGACTCCCTGGGCAAGGACGGCGGGGAGCGCCTGCGCGAGGGCCGGTGGAACAGCGAGGGCGAGCCGCAGTACCTGCCCACCACCACGATCGGCTCGTTCCCGCAGACCGAGGAGATCCGCAAGGCGCGGGCCGAGCACCGCACCGGCGCCATCGGGGACGAGGAGTACGAGTCCCGGATGAGGGCGGAGATCGACAAGGTCATCGCCCTGCAGGAGGACATCGGCCTGGACGTGCTGGTGCACGGCGAGCCCGAGCGCAACGACATGGTGCAGTACTTCGCCGAGCGCCTGGGCGGCTACACCACCACCGCTAAGGGGTGGGTGCAGTCCTACGGGTCCCGGTGTGTCCGCCCGCCGATCCTCTTCGGCGACGTGCACCGCCCCGAGCCGATGACGGTGCCGTGGGCCACCTACGCCCAGTCGCGCACCTCCAAGCCGGTCAAGGGGATGCTCACCGGCCCGGTGACCATGCTCGCCTGGTCGTTCGTCCGCGACGACCAGCCGCTGGCCGACACCGCCCGCCAGGTCGCCCTGGCCCTGCGCGACGAGGTCGCCGACCTGGAGCGCGCGGGCATCCGGCACATCCAGGTGGACGAGGCGGCGCTGCGGGAGCTGCTGCCGCTGCGCGCCTCGGAGCGCCAGGCCTACCTGGACTGGGCCGTGGGGTCGTTCCGGCTGGCCACCTCCGGGGTGGGCGGGCGCACGCTCATCCACACCCACATGTGCTACTCGGAGTTCGGTGAGATCGTCGGGGCGATCGAGGCGCTGGGCGCGGACGTGACCAGCGTGGAGGCGGCCCGCTCGCACATGGAGCTGGTGGACGACCTGGACCGCTCCGGCTACCGCCGGGGCATCGGCCCGGGGGTCTACGACATCCACTCCCCGCGGGTGCCCTCCGCCGACGAGATCGAGGCGGCGCTGCGCACCGCCCTGCGGGCGGTCGAGCCCGAGCGGCTGTGGGTGAACCCGGACTGCGGGCTGAAGACCCGCGGCTACCCGGAGGTCGAACCGGCGCTGCGCAACATGGTGGAGGCCGCGCGCCGGGTGCGCGCCGACCTGACCGGCTGATCCGGGAACGGAGGCGAGGAGAGCGCGAGGGGGCGCGGGCCGTGGCCCGCGCCCCCTCTTCCGCCTCCGCGGTGCGCCGCTGCGGCGCCGTGCCCGCGGCTCAGGAGCCGACCAGGCTCAGGGCCTCCTCGCCGAGGCCGGGGACCGTGTCCTTGACGTCGTCGTACTTGAGCGGCGGCGGGGTGTCCTCGTCGGCCTGGAAGCCCGGCGAGAGCGAGTACTCGACGGTGATGTTGATGTTGCCCTGGCGGATGAGCAGCGTGGTGAGCGAGTCGTGGGTCCGGAGCACCTTCTGGGTGCCGAACACCATGGCCGCCTCCTCGCCCAGGTCGATGTCCTCCTCGACCTCCTCGACCGTGGTCTCGATGATCTCGGTGCTCTCCTCGGAGGCGCGCTCGAGGTTGGACTGGAAGTCCTCCTTGGCCCCCTCGACCGAGTCCGAGCCGCCGTAGGGCACGTCGTAGGTCACCCTCAGGTTGCCGTACTCGTCGCCGTCGCCCCGGATGGACCACATGCAGTAGGACGAGCTGTCGGTGAGCGACTTGCTGCCGTCGGTGGCACCGAAGTCGGCCAGGCTCTTCTCGGAGAGGGCCGAGCAGGGGTCCTCGGGCAGCGCGTAGGGCGGCTCGCCCTGCGGGCCGTCGGCCTGGGTGCCCTCGGTCTCCTCGGTCTCCTCCGGCTCGGCGGGCTCTTCGGTGGAGCCCTGGGCGCTGCCGCCGCCGCCCTGCTCGCCGCCGCCTCCGCCGCTGCCGTCGTTGCGCAGCAGCATGAAGATCACGGCGATCACCAGGATGACGATGATCACGCCGCCGCCGATCACGATCCACAGGCCCGCGCTGCTCTTCTTCGGCGGCGGGTATCCGGGCGCGCCGCCGGGGCCGGGGGCGCCGGGGCCGGGCGGGCCGCCGGGCCCGGGGCCGTACGGGGGCGGACCGCCGCCGTACATCTGCTGGTCGTGAGGGGCGTACTGCGGCCCGGACCCCCCGTAGGGGGGTTGATAGCCGGGCTGCTGTCCGTAAGGTCCGTTTTCGCTCATGACTCCCCTCGCCACCTGCGTGACTGAAACGTTTCGTGAGACGCACGACGGCGCCCTCACGGTTCCCCTTCGGCGGGAAACGTGGAGCCGGGCGCCGATCGCGCCCGTCCACGGGCGTCCCTCCGCGTCTGGTCGGCAGGAGGCGGGCCCCGGGTTCGGCATCCTAGCGTTCGGCCCGGGGCGGGAGAGAGGGCGGGAGGGCGGTTGGACCGCATCGTCACGGTTTCGTGGCGGATCCGTGCCTGTGCCGCCTCTGGCGGGCCCTCCGATCGTTGCCGGAATGAGACCCCTGTGCCGCCGTGCGCGGCGTTACCGTGGCCCGGTGACCGACGGTGCAGACAACGGTGCGGACGGCGGCGCGCACGGTCCGGACGTCCCGGAGACCCCCGAGGGGGCCGACGGCGCGACCGCCCCGCCCCGCCACGGCTTCTGGGCCTGGCTGGTGTTCATCCTGGCCGTGGGGGCGGTGCTGGCCCTGGCCGGTTCGTGCACGGCCTACATCTACCGCCCGGTCTTCGGGGGCTGACCCCCGCACCCTGCCGGGCCGGGGGCATACGGGGCCCGATCGGGCCCCGGGGCTCAGAACATGCTGATGTGCACGTGGTCGAAGTGGTTCTCGGTGATGGACCCGCGGTCCTCCATGTCCCGCCAGCCCTCGGCGCCGCGGCGCACGTCCCAGATCTGCTGGCGGTAGATGATGTACATGATGCCCAGCCGCTCGGCGTTGTCCTGGGCCCAGTGCGCGATGTCCCAGCCGTGGTCGATCATCTTCTGGGAGGGCATCTGCCCGTCCCCGTTGACCATGAAGTCGCACGCGCGGCCCTTGGGGTGCTCGCCGACGACGTAGCCGCCGTCCGGCCGGTAGCACCCGTACCCGCCGTGCTTCTTGTTCTCCCCGAACTTCTCCAGCACGATGTCGCGCATCTGCCGGGTACGCGGGGTGAGGCTGTCCGGCGGCCCCATCTCCTGCACGGGGTGGTCGGCGATGAGCTCCTGGACCTCCTCGCGCCGGCCCTCCAGCTCCTCCAGGTCCTCCTCGACCGCCTCGGCCTTCTCCTCGGCGTTGGCGCTCGCCTTCTCGTCGCGCTCGACCGCCTCCTGCAGCTCGTCGATGCGCGCCTGGTGGTTGCCGGACAGGTGGCCGATGAGCTGGGCCTGGTCGATCAGGAGCTGGGGGTCCTCCTCGACGAAGACGGTCAGCGAGGGGTCCAGGCCCGAGGCGGTGTACCCGGCGATGGCCAGCTGCCGGACCTTGTCCCGGGCCTCCTCGACCTCCTCGCGGGTGGCGTCGGCGCGCTCCTGGGCCTTCTCCGCGTCGTCGAAGACCGCCTCCATGTCGCGCAGCTCGCCGTTGTACTCGTCGCTGAGCGCCTCGGCCCGGTCCTGCAGCTCCTCCAGGCTCTCGGCGGGGCGCGGCACCGGGACGGCCGCGGCGGGGGACAGCGGCACCGGGAGGAACAGCGCCGCGGCGAAGGCGGCGGCCCCCAGGCGGGCGGCCCGGCGGCGGGCCGCGCCGTCGGAGGGGCACGGCGGGTCGGGGGCCCAGAAGTCGGCGTACGGGTCGCCGCCGGTCCTCTCGTCCTCCACGTCCACGGCCTCCTCGGCCTGATAGGTCCGCGGTCCGACGACCGCGCATACGCACAGAGACATTAAAGGGAGATTCGGGCGGACGCCAACGGAACGCCGGTTTGTGGTGAACCTAACGCACCATTCGTCGGGTTCGTTCTCGTTTTCCATGGCCTGGTGTGGTTACGTGGGGGCGTGGATGCAACCGAGCACGCCAGCCCCGCCCTCCGCGCCGAGCCGCGCGGTCGTCGGCTGTGCCCCGCGTGGCACCGCCCGGCGGGCGGCTGTCGCCTGATGCCGGCCTGACATCCCGCCCCGCGACCGGGGCGCCGCGGGGACACGGTCCCCGCCGCCCAGCGCGTCGCCGCCTCTCGCCCTGCCTCCGGTGCCCCATGCTCTGACGTGGGCCCGTACGCGGGGCCGCCGTGCCGGGCCGCCGCCGGCCCGCGCCCCGCCCGCCCCGGAGCCGTCCGCCCTCCCGGCAAGGAGGGCCGAACGTCGAGGAAACCCGTGATAGAAGCAGTGGACCTGCACAAGGTCTACCCCGTGAACAAACGCAGGGTCGTCGCCCTGGACGGCGTCGACCTGTCCGTGGAGCAAGGGGAGGTCTACGGCGTCGTCGGCCAGAGCGGCGCGGGCAAGAGCACCCTGCTGCGCTGCGTGAACCTGCTGGAGCGCCCGACCTCGGGCCGGGTCGTGGTCGACGGGCACGACATGACCGCGCTGGGCGCCTCGGACCTGCGCCGCGCCCGCCGCCGCATCGGCATGGTGCACCAGCACTTCGCGCTGCTGTCCTCGCGCACGGTCGCCGGGAACATCGCCTTCCCGCTGGAGAACGCCGGGGTCCCGCGCCGCCGCCGCGCCGCCCGCGTCGCCGAGCTGCTCGACCTGGTGGGCCTGGGCGACAAGGCCAAGGCCCACCCCGCCCAGCTCTCCGGGGGCCAGAAGCAGCGGGTCGGCATCGCCCGCGCCCTGGCCTCCGACCCGGTGGTGCTGCTCAGCGACGAGGCCACCTCCGCGCTCGACCCGGAGACCACCGCCTCCATCCTGGAGCTGCTCCGCGACCTCAACCGCGAGCTGGGGCTGACCATCCTGCTGATCACCCACGAGATGGACGTGATCAAGCGGATCTGCGACTCGGCCGCGATCATGGAGTCCGGCACCTTCCAGGAGTCCGGCAAGGTCCTCGACCTCATCGCCACCCCGGGCTCGCGGCTGGCCTCCTCGCTCTTCCCGCTGCCGCCCACCGACGCGCCGGACGCGGTCGCCGTCACCTATCCGCGCGCCTACGACGAGCCGCTGATGTCCGAGCTCACCCGCCGCTTCGGGGTGGACGTCAACATCCTGGCCGGTGCGGTCGAACAGGTCGCCGGGACCTCCGTGGGCCGGTTGAACGTGCAGGTCACGGGGGAGCGGCGGGACGGCGCGCTGCGCTTTCTCACCGACAAGGGCCTGCTGGTCCAGGAGGCGGGCCGATGATCGACGCTTTGACCGAGTTCGCCTCCCGCCTTCCCGGCATGCGGGAGACGCTCTACTACGGCACCCTCGACACCCTGTACATGGTGCTCTGGTCCACCGTGTTCAGCGTCCTGTTCGGCCTGCCGCTCGGGGTCCTGCTGGTGACCACCGAGCGCGGCGGCCTGACGCCCGCCCCCTGGCTCAAGCCGGTGCTGGGCGCGGTGGTCAACATCGGCCGCTCGCTCCCGTTCATCGTGCTCATGGTGGCGGTGCTGTCGCTGACCCGGCTGCTCACCGGCACCACCCTGGGCCCCACCGCCGCCATCGTGCCGCTGAGCATCGGCGCCGTGCCGTTCTTCGCCCGCCTGGTGGAGACCGCCGTGCGCGAGGTCGACCGGGGCGTGGTGGAGGCCGCGCACGCCATGGGCACGCGCAAGAGCGCCATCGTCGGCAAGGTCCTGCTGCCCGAGGCGCTGCCCGGACTCGTCGCCGGGCTCGTGATGACCGTCGTCACGCTGGTCTCCTACTCGGCCATGGCCGGGGCGATCGGCGGAGGCGGCCTGGGCGACGTCGCCATCCGCGAGGGCTACCAGCGCTTCGACGACTACTACCTGTGGGCCACGGTGATCCTCCTGGTGGTCATCGTCCAGGCCGCGCAGACCATCGGCGACCTCGTCATCCGCCGGGTCTCCCACCGCTGAGCCCGGCCCCGCCCCGCGACCACCGACCGACAGCAGAGCCGCCCGCCGCGCCCGCGGCGCGGAGGCCAACCGACAACGAGGAGCAACAAGGTGCGTAGGACTCTGGCGATCATCGGCGCGACGGCCCTGGCGGCCACCGCCGCCGCCTGCGGCGCCCCCAGCGAGCGCGCCGCCGAGGACGGGGGCGGCGGCGGGGACGCCACCACCATCACCGTGGGCGCCACGCCGGTGCCGCACGCCGACGTCCTGACCTACATCCAGGAGAACCTGGCCGCGGACGCCGGACTGAACATCGAGGTCACCGAGTTCACCGACTACAACCAGCCCAACACGGCGCTGGTCGAGGGCGGTCTGGACGCCAACTACTTCCAGACCGTGCCCTTCATGGAGGACTTCCTGGAGGGGAACCCGGACGCCGACCTGACCTACGTGGGCGACGTCCACCTGGAGGCCTTCGGGCTGTACTCCCAGAAGGTCGGCGACGTGGCCGAGCTGGAGGACGGCGTGCAGGTCGGCGTCCCCAACGACGCCGCCAACATGGGGCGCGCCCTGAAGCTGCTGGAGGACCAGGGGCTGCTCACCCTCGCCGAGGACTCCGGGGACAACCCGTCCGAGGACGACATCGAGGACAACCCCAAGGACCTGGACATCGTCCCGACCGAGGCGGCGCAGCTCCCGCGGTCGCTGCCGGACCTGGACGCGGCGGCGATCAACGGCAACTACGCCATCGAGGCGAAGGTGGCCGAAAGCGCCGAGGCGCTGGCGTTCGAGGACACCGAGGGCAACCCCTACGCCAACGGGCTGGTGGTGCGCTCGGAGGACGCCGACGACGAGGCGGTGGCCACGCTCGACGAGCTGCTGCACAGCGACGAGGTGAAGCGGTACATGGAGGAGCAGTGGGACGGGGTCGTCATCCCCGTCGACGGCGGCGGCGAACAGGGCTGAGCCCCGCCCGGCCGGATCCCGCAGGGTCCGGCCCTCACGGTCACGCTCCG
>NZ_ANBH01000217.1 GCF_000341185.1 Nocardiopsis chromatogenes YIM 90109 | reverse complement strand
CACATCCGGCCTGAGGATTGACGGCGGGCGGGGCGACGGCGTCCCCTGTATGGGAGCGCTCCCACACCGGGGGGAGGGGGCGCCCGTTCCCCGAAGCACCTGCGACGAGCGAGGGCCGGACATGACCAGCACCCCGAACCGCGGAGGCCGCGCACGGCGCGCCGCCTCCGGCAGACCCACCTACCGCGCGTCCCTGACCGCGGCGGCCGCCGGGGGAGCACTGCTCCTGGCCACCGCCTGCGGCGGGGGCGAGGGCTCCGACGGCGACGTCACCCTCACCATCGACACCTTCGGTGTGATGGGCTACGACGCCCTCCTCCAGCAGTTCGAGGAGGAGACCGGCATCGCGGTCGAGGAGCGCAACGTCACCGACCTCGCCGACTACACGCCGCAGCTGCAGCAGAACATCGCCGCCGGGTCGGGCGCCGGGGACGTGGTGGCCATCGAGGAGGCCAACATCGCCCAGTTCCTCTCCCAGCCCGACCGCTTCGCCGACCTCGCCGAGTACGGGGCCCAGGACCTGCAGGGCGACTTCCTCGAATGGAAGTGGGAGCAGGGCACCACCCCCGACGGCAAGATCATCGGCCTGGGCACCGACATCGGCAGCATGGGCATGTGCTACGACACCGTCCTGTTCGACGAGGCGGGGCTGCCCACCGAGCGGGACGAGGTCTCCGAGCTCTGGCCCACCTGGGACGACTTCATCTCCACCGGCGAGGAGTTCTCCGAGGCCGAGACCGGGGCCTCCTTCGTCTCGACCATCCAGCCCTACTTCCGCGCGGTGATGTCGCAGAACGGCGGCGCCCCCTACCAGAACGAGGAGGGCGACCTCGTCCTGGAGTCCAACGAGGACACCCGCGCGGCCTACGACACCGTCGTGGGCATGTCGGACCTGTCGGCGAACCTGCCCATCTGGTCCGAGGAGTGGAACGCCGGCATCCAGAACAACGCCTTCGCCACCCTGCCCTGCCCGTCCTGGATGCTCGGGCACATCGAGAACACCGCCGGCGACGGCGGCGCGGGCCGCTGGGACGTGGCCGCGGTGCCCGGCGGGGGCGGCAACTGGGGCGGCTCCTTCCTCGCCGTGCCCGAGCAGAGCGAGCACCCCGAGGAGGCCGCGCAGCTCGCCCAGTTCCTGACCAGCGTCGACGGCCACCTGGGCGCCTGGGAGGAGGCCAACACGCTGCCCTCCACCACCGAAGCGCTGGAGTCCGAGGAGGTCACCGGGTTCACCCGGCCCTACTTCAACGACGCCCCGGTCGGCGAGATCTACGCGACCACCGCCATGGAGCTGGAGCCGGTCTACTACGGCCCCGACACCCAGGCCATCGACGACGCGTTCCGCGCCGCCCTGGAATCGGTCGAGCAGGGCCAGGCCGACGCCGACGAGGGCTGGGACACGGCGGTCTCCGAGGCGGAACGGGCCGCCGGGTGAGACGTCTGACCCGTCTGCGCGCCGCGGCGGACACGAAGGGGGCGCCGTACCTGTTCATCGCCCCCTTCTTCCTCCTCTTCGGCGTCTTCGGACTGTTCCCGCTGCTGTACACCGCCTGGGTGTCGCTGCACGACTGGAGCCTGATCGGCGGCAACGAGGGGTTCGCGGGGCTGGACAACTACGCCCGCCTGCTCTCCGACGAGAAGTTCTGGAACGCCCTGGTCAACACGCTGGGCATCTTCGCGGTCGCGGTGGTGCCCCAGCTGATGCTGGCGCTGCTGCTCGCCGACACCCTCAACCGGGCCATTCGGGGCCGGGGCCTGTTCCGGATGGCGCTGATCATCCCCTACGTCACCTCGATCGCCGCGATGGCGATCGTCTTCTCCACCCTGTTCGGAACCGAGTTCGGGCTGGTCAACCAGGTCCTGGGCACGGTGGGCATCGAGCCGGTCAACTGGCGCGGCGGCCGCTTCTCCTCGTGGGCGGCCATCGCGGTGATGATCGACTGGCGGTGGGTCGGCTACAACACGCTGATCTACCTGGCCGCCATGCAGGCCGTTCCGCGCGACCTGTACGAGGCGGCGGCGCTGGACGGCGCCTCCCGGATGCGCCAGTTCTTCCAGATCACCATCCCGATGCTGCGCCCGACCATCCTGTTCACCGTCATCGTCTCCACCATCGGCCAGATGCAGCTCTTCACCGAACCCGCCGTGTTCGACACCGGCGGCGCCATGCAGGGCGGCACGCAGGGCCAGTTCCAGACCGTGATGATGCTCGTCTTCCAGGAGGCGTTCCGCTACGGCGACTACGGCTACGGCGCCGCCATCTCCTGGGTGCTGTTCTGGATCATCGTGGCGCTGGGCGCGGTCAACGCCCTGCTGGCCCGGACCATCAAGGGGGCGCCGTGACCACCCCGTCCGCGACCGCACCGCGCGCGCCCCGGTCCGCGCCCGCCCGCCGCCCCGGCCGGAGCCCGCTGCAGCGGCGCCTGCGCGCGCTGCGCCGGGCGGCACCGCTCACCTACGTCGGGCTGCTGCTGGCGGTGTTCGTGTCGGTCTTCCCGCTGTGGTGGATGTTCGTCATCGCCACGCGCACCACCGACGCGGCGTCCCGCTTCCCCCCGGTGCTGCTGCCGGGGGACCGCTTCGACGACAACGTGGCCCGGCTCTTCGGGGAGGCCTCGGCCAACTTCGGCACCGGGCTGCTCAACTCGTTCATCTCCGCGGGCACCGTCGCCGTATCGGTCGTCCTCTTCTGCTCGATGGCCGGGTTCGCCCTGGCCAAGCTCCGCTTCAAGGGGCGCGACTTCTTCACCGTGGCCGTGGTGCTGACCATGGCCGTCCCGGTGCAGGTGGGCATCGTCCCGCTGCTGGTGCTCATGGAGTGGCTGGGCTGGCGCGGCGAGCTGCAGGCCGTCATCGTGCCGTTCCTGGTCAGCGGCTTCGGCGTGTTCATGATGCGCCAGTACGTCTCCCAGGGCGTGCCCGACGAGCTGCTGGAGGCCGCCCGCATCGACGGCTGCTCCACCTTCCGCACCTACTGGAGCGTGGTGCTGCCCGCGCTGCGCCCGGCGATGACCGTGCTCGGCCTGCTCACCTTCATGACCGTGTGGAACGAGTACGTGTGGGCGATCGCGGTGCTCACGCCCGACAACCCGACCGTCCAGTTCTCCATCAACCAGCTGCAGGAGTCGGCCTACGCCCGCGACTTCGCGCTCATGTTCACTGGCGCGACGCTGGCGACCCTGCCCCTGCTGATCCTGTTCGTCCTGCTCGGCCGCCAGCTCGTCGGCCGAATCATGGAAGGTGCCATCAAGGCGTGACCGCTTCGACGCAGACCCCGCAGACCCCGAACGCCACCGCCCGCCCGTCCGGGGCCCCGGACGCGGCCCGGGAGGAGATGCCCGCCGGCTTCGTCTGGGGGGCCTCCACCTCGGCGTTCCAGATCGAGGGCGCCACCGGCGCCGACGGGCGCGGCCCCAGCATCTGGGACGACTTCTGCGCCCGCCCCGGCGCGGTCCTCGGCGGCGACACCGGCGAGCCCGGGGCCGACCACTACCGGAGGATGGACGAGGACATCGCCCTGATGCGGGAGCTGGGGCTGGGGGCCTACCGCTTCTCGGTCTCCTGGCCGCGGGTGCGGCCCGGCGGCGGCGGCCCCGCCAACCGGGCCGGGATCGACTTCTACGACCGGCTCACCGACGCCCTGCTGGAGGCGGGCATCACCCCCTGGCCCACGCTCTACCACTGGGACCTGCCCTCGGAGCTGGAGGAGGCCGGGGGGTGGCCGGTCCGCGACACCGCGCTGCGGTTCGCCGAGTACGCCGCCCTGATGGGCGAGGCGCTGGGGGACCGGATCGGGCACTGGACCACCCTCAACGAGCCGTGGTGCTCGGCCTTCCTCGGCTACGCCGCCGGGATCCACGCCCCCGGGCGCACCGAGCCCGCCGCCTCCCTGGCCGCCGCCCACCACCTGATGCTCGGGCACGGGCTGGCCGCACGCGAGCTGCGCCGGGTCTGCGGGGCGCAGGTGGGCATCGTGCTCAACCCCGCCGAGCTGGTGCCGCACCGCCCGGTCGCCGAGGACGTCGACGCCGTCCGCCGCGCCGACGGGGTGCGCAACCGGCTGTTCACCGGCCCGCTGCTGCGCGGCGCCTACCCCGACGACGTCCTGGAGGACCTCGCCCCGATCAGCGACTTCTCCTTCGTCGCCGACGGCGACCTGGAGACGATCGCCCAGCCGCTGGACTTCATCGGCGTCAACTACTACTTCGCCGAGCGGGTCGCGGCGGACCGGGAGGCCGCCGGGGACGCCGCCGCGGAGGCCGGGCCCGCCCCGGCGCTGGTGGGCACCGAACCGGCGGTGCTGCTGCCCCACGGCGAGGAGCGCACCGGCATGGACTGGGGCGTGGACCCGCGCGGCATGTACGGCGTGCTGACCCGGATGGCCGCCGAGGCCCCGGGCACGGACCTGTACGTCACCGAGAACGGCGCCGCCTACCCCGACGAGGTCGGCCCCGACGGGCGGGTGCGCGACTCCGAGCGGGTGTCCTACCTGCGCGACCACCTGCTGGCGGTGCGCGCGGCGGCGCGCGGCGGGGCGCCGGTCAGGGGGTACTTCGCCTGGTCGCTGTTGGACAACTTCGAGTGGGCGTGGGGATACTCCCAGCGGTTCGGACTGGTGCACGTGGACTTCGCGACCCAGCACCGGACCGTCAAGGACAGCGGCCGCTGGTACGCGGCGGCCGCGGCGGCGGGCGCGGTGCCCGGCGCGGGGGCCGCGGAGGGGTGAACGATGGGCGAGGAGCGCAGGCCGACCCTGGAGATGGTGGCGCGTCGCGCCGGGGTCGGCCGGGGGACGGTGTCCCGGGTGATCAACGGGTCGAGCCGGGTCAGCCCGGACACCCGGGAGGCGGTGCGCACCGCCATCGCCGAGCTGGGCTACGTGCCCAACCGGGCGGCCCGGGCGCTGGTCACCCGCCGCACCGACACCGTCGCCCTCGTCGTCTCCGAGCCCGAGGAGCGCCTGTTCGACCAGCCGTTCTTCGCCGGGATCGTGCGCGGGGTCAGCGCGGTGCTGAACGACCGCGGGCTGCAGCTGCTGCTGGCCACCGCGCGCACCGACGCCGACCACGGGCGGCTCGGCGACTACCTGAGCGGCGGGCACGTGGACGGGGTGCTGCTGGTGTCGCTGCACACCGACGACCCGCTGCCGGACCGGCTGGCGGGGGCGGGGGTGCCGGTCGTGCTGGGCGGGCGTCCGCTGTACCCGCCGCGGCACCCGGTGCACTACGTGGACATCGACAACGTCGGCGGGGCGGCCTCGGCCACGCGCAGGCTGGTCGGGGCCGGTCGGCGGCGCATCGCCACGGTGGCGGGGCCCGCCGACATGGCGGCCGGGCAGGACCGGCTCCGGGGGCACCGGGAGGCGCTCGCGGAGGCGGGCCTGCCGGACCCGCCGGAGCTGACCGTGCACGGCGACTTCAGCCACGAGGGCGGCGCCCGGGCCATGCGGGAGCTGCTCGACGCGGCGCCGGACCTGGACGCGGTGTTCGCGGCGTCGGACGACATGGCGCTGGGGGTGCTGCGGACCCTGCGGGAGGCGGGCAGGAGGGTGCCGGAGGACGTGGCCCTGGTCGGGTACGACGACACCGCCGCGGCGGCGCACACCGACCCGCCGTTGACGACGGTGCGCCAGCCCACGGAGCGGATGGGGGGTGAGATGGCGCGGCTGCTGGCCGACACCGCCATCGCCGAGGGGCCGGACGCGAAGCCGCAGGCGGTGGTCCTGGACACCCGCCTGGTGGTGCGCGAGTCCGGGTGAGCGGCGCCGCCCCCCGACCGGCCCGGATCGGATCGGCCCCTCTGGACTGGCGGTGAGCCGCTGTGCAACGCTGAACACGCTCCCGCGCAGAGGACGGGAGAGGCGCGCCGCAGGGCTGGGGCAGCAGGGCTGGAGCGGTGCGGCGCAGCCGAAGGAATCCTTGCGGGGGGACGGGCTATGGCGGTGCGGCCTGAGCACTCTCCGAGCGGGCTCCCGCGCTCGGAGTGCGCGATCGAGCGCTGCCGGTGGTGTGCGCGCGAAGGGTCGGCCTGCCGCTTCTGCGCGGGGACGGGGACGTGGCGCGCCGAGCGCCCGGTGGCCGACGGCGGTGTCGTGGAGTGGTCCTCCGTCCAGGAGCCGTGCCGCATGTGCGCGGGTACGGGAAAGGAGCACAACCCGCCGGGCGAGCCGCCGGAGGCGCCCCTGCGCCGACGCGGCCCGGCCGGATGCTGAAGCGCGGTGGGGCCGCCGCTCCGCGGGGCGATAGGTTCGTGCGTGCGGCGCGCCGGGCGCCGCTGCCGCGACGACCACGGGGGACATGTGCGCTGGGTGAGCTACCTTCCGCCGACGGGCGGTTCCGAGCGGGCCGGGGCGATCGACGACGGCTGCGTCTTCGGCCACCCCGGCGGCCGTGAGCTGGCCGGTCTGCTGGACGCCGACACCGGGGCGGTACAGGCCGCGCACCACGAGGCGCTGGAGCACCCCTCCGAGATCATCGTCGAGTTCGAGACCCGGCTGTGCGCCCCGTTGCGGCCGGTGGGCCCGGTGCCGATCGCGGTCTCCGGTACGCCGCGGACCGAGGGCGCGGTCGACGCCGCCCTGGTGCGCGGCACCGACGACGGGGCCCCGATGCCCGACGGGGCGCACACGCTCACCGCGATGCTCGGCGCGGCCGTGCTGGTGGGGGAGTCCGGACGGCTGCTCGGTTTCACGGCGGCCTGCCTGTGGAGCGCCGAGGACGGGCGGGCGGCGGCCCTGAGCACGGGCCCGGTCCTGGTCACCCCGGAAGAGCTCGCCGAGGGCGGGTCGGTGGAGATCGGGGCCGAGGTCGACGGCGAACCGGTCGTCCGCGCGCGGGTCGCGCTGCCGGAGGCGGGGTCGGTGGCGCACCGCCCCGGCCTGGCGGTGGGCCTCGCGCCCGCGACCCGCCCCCTGGAAGAGGGGGAGGAACTCAACGTGGACGCGGGCGAGCTGGGCATCTTCGAGATCCGCGTCGGCGCCCAGGCGTAGCGGTCCGGGCCGCGCACGCCGCCGCCGGGGCGCCAACGATCCGCGCCCGGGCGGTGACGGGTCCCGGCGGGGTCCTCAGCCGCTGAACTCCCAGTGCCACGGCTCGAAGCCGTTCTGGGCCCACTCGGGGTTGTGCCATCCGTGGCCCGGGCCGTTCTCCATCATCCAGCGGTATTCGTCCGAGCCCTCCGTCTCCACGCCTCCGCACAGGTCGACGGCGATGCCCCGGCCGTGGGTGCTGGTCCCGGGGGCGGCCGCCATGCCCGCGGCCATCTCCTCGTACAGCCGGACCTGCTCGTCGATCGGGCGGTAGGAGTCGGCCACGCACATCGGGCGGCCGAAGCGCCCCCGGAACTCGCCGTCCAGGGCGATGAACGCCTCCGCGGCGTCCGCGCGCAGCCGCTCGCCCGGCTGGGGGAGGGGGCACAGGGCCGACGCGGGGATCTCCCCGTTGGGGTAGCCCGACACGTCTTCGCCCTCGCAGTCCCGACCGCCGTCTCCGCCGCCGGCATCCCCCGCGGCCTGCGTATCCTCCGGCGCCTGGGCGGCCTGCCCCGCCTGCTTCTGCGTCTGTGAGCGGTCCCGCCCCTCGGCCTCCTGCGCCCGCCGCTCGCGCAGTTCCTCCTCCAGGCGCGACTGCTCGGCCAGCAGCCCGCGCAGGGCCTCGCGCCGGTCCTCCAGCGCGGACTCGGCCTCCTCCCGCGTCCGGCGGGCCGCCTCCTCGGCGTCGGCGCGTTCGTCGCGGGCCTTGGCGGCACGGTCGCTGAGCGTGCGCTTCGCGGCGCCGGCCGCCGCCGCGCGGTCCACCTCGTCCCGGCGGTGGGCGGCGAGCACCGACAGGAGCGACGCCCGGTCCAGCGCCTCCTGCGGGCCGCGGGGGCTGCTCCAGGCGACCAGGGGGCCCAGGTCCGCGCCGGTGTAGGCGGCGACCGCCTGCCCGGCGGCCTCCGTGCGGACCCGCTCGGTGCGCTCGGCCGCGCGGTCCGCCGCCCGCTCGGCCGACCGGGCCGCATCCTCGGCGCGGTCGAGCCGTTCGGATTCGGCCACGTGGTCGCGCATCGCCGACTCCACCCGCTCGTGCAGGGTGTCGACCTCGGCCCGCACCCCGGCCAGCGCCGCGCGCACCTGTGCCGGGGAGTCCTCCGGGGCTCCGGCCGCCGGGGCCGCGGGGACGGCCAGTACCGTTCCGGCGCATACCACCGCCGCCAGAGAACGTTTCGTACGGTCCCGGTGCCCCACGTGCGACGCTCCCTCCGAACGGACCCGCTCAGAGTGACAGAGTGTCATGGAGTGGTGACGAAACCGTGCGGTCCGTCCGGTGTGTTTGAAAAGTTATGCGCTGCCCGTCCGCGCCCCGGGGGTCCGATCGGACCTGCGCGATCACGGCGCGGAGTACGGGTTCCGGGCCGGTGTGAAGGAGGGGACGAGCGGCCCGAAACGGACGGACCGGGGATCGGGGGGAGGTGACGCCGCTGGGCGAATTGGTACGCTGTGCTCCCCAAGTGCCCCATTTCAGATCGTGGTGCACCACGCCTCACCCCCTCATGAGGCGGACCCCGGCGCGCACGTCCCCCCACCCTCGGCGTCGAGAGGCCGCCGCCGTGCCCCCTGTGGGGCGTCGGCGCCCCACCGGAGTCCCCCTCGCCCCGTCCGGGCGCGGGCCGCCCCCGCATGAGGGCCATGTCCATCACCCGAGGCGGTGAACGAAAGGTTGCGAGGGTCCGTGTCGACACGAGCGGCGAGAACCGAGGCCGACGCCCCGCAGGCCGGTCCCGGCCGGCAGGAGGAATCGGCTCCCCCCGTACGCGCCGGCCGCTGGTGGGCGCCGCGCAACTGGAGGGTGCGCACCCGCCTGGTCGCGCTGATCGTCATTCCCACCGCCGCGGCACTGGTCCTGGGCGGGCTGCGGGTCGGCGAGAACGTGGGTGAGGCCGTCACCCACGACAACATCCAGAAGATGGCGACCCTCGGCAAGGACGTCGTGGCGCTCACCTCCGAGCTCGGCAAGGAGCGCCGGGCCGTCGCCGCCTACATCGCCGACGACCGCAACCCCGAGGAGCGCTCGGACGCGCTGGCACGCGACCTCGAGGAGCAGATCAAGGCGACCACCCGCGCCGAGACCCAGGTCAACGACCGGCTGGCCGAGCTCGGCGACGTCGGCGGCACCGTGGCCCGGGACCGGCGCGACCGGATGGTCAGCTCGCTCAGCGGCCTGGACGGCGTGCGCGACGAGGTCCAGACCTCCACCATCACCGTCCTTCCGGCGGCCACCAAGTACCGCCAGGTGATCAACGCCCTCAACGAGTTCAACCAGGGCATCGCCGAAGGCACCGACGACACCGAGCTGCGCGAGAGCGTGCGCGCGATGACCTCGCTCAACCGCGCCCGCGAGCACCTGTCCTACGAGTCGGCGCTGATGCTGCACTCGCTGATGCGCGGGGAGATGTCCGGCGGCGTCCAGGAGGCCGTGCAGAACACCCGGTCCCGCTACGACAACGAGATGCAGAACTTCGCCGCCAGCGCCACCCCGGCGCAGCGGCAGATGTACGAGTCCACCTTCACCGGCCTCGAGATCAGCCAGATGATCACCACCCGCCAGCGGGTGCTGATGCGCGCCGACAACGGCACCAAGCTGACCGGCGGCACCCGCAGCGACAGCCCGAGCGGGTACGAGGAGGTCTCCGACGAGTCGCTGGCCCTGGCCCAGCAGGGCGACGAGAAGATGGCCGACCTGGTCATCGCCCAGTCCGGGGACCTGCGCCAGCAGGCGCTGTACCGCACCTTCCTCGACTCCGGCCTGGTGCTGGGCGTCATCATCGCCGTCTTCCTCGTCACCTCCCTGGTGATCCGCTCGCTGCTGCGCCCGCTGCGCCGCCTGCGCGAGGGCGCCCTGCGCGTCGCCGACCGCGACCTGCCCGACTCCATCAGCCGGATGAAGGACACCACCACCACGCCCGACCGGGTCGAGGTGGAGCCGATCGAGGTGGGCACCCGCGACGAGATCGACGAGGTCGCCCACTCCTTCGACGAGGTCCACCGGGTGGCCATGCGCCTGGCCTCGGAGGAGGCCGCGCTGCGCTCCAACGTCAACGCGATGTTCGTCAACCTCTCCCGGCGCAGCCAGACCCTGGTCGAGCGGCAGCTCCGCCTCATCGACGGCCTGGAGCAGAGCGAGCAGGACTCCGAGCGCCTGGGCGACCTGTTCCAGCTCGACCACCTGGCCACCCGCATGCGGCGCAACGCCGAGAACCTGCTGGTCCTGTCCGGCCAGGACAACACCCGCAAGTGGGCCCAGCCGGTCCCGCTGGTCGACGTGCTGCGCGGCGCGGTCTCCGAGGTCGAGCAGTACGAGCGGGTGAACGTGCGCGCCCCCTCCGACGTGTCGGTGCTGGGCCGCCCGGTCAACGACGTCATCCACCTGGTCGCCGAGCTGGTGGAGAACGCCACCTCCTTCTCCTCCCACGACACCCAGGTGTCGGTCACCGCGCGGGTCCTCGACGACGGCGGCGCCCGGGTCGAGGTCACCGACAGCGGCATCGGCATGGCGCCCGAGGACATCGACGCGACCAACCGGCGCCTGGCCGAGCCGCCGGTCATCGACGTCGCGGTCTCCCGCCGCATGGGCCTGTTCGTGGTCAGCCGCCTGGCGGCCCGCCACGGCATCCGGGTGCGGCTGGGCCAGGCCCAGGGCGGCGGCATCACCGCCTACGCCGACGTCCCGGCCGACCTGCTCATCACCCCGGTGGACCCCTCCGCCCCCGTCCTGCCCTCGCCCCCGGCGGTGCCCGACACCTACGCCGAGGCCACCGCGGCCTTCGCGGCGACCCCGGCCGCGGCCGAGCCGGACGGCGCCTGGGGGCCGGGCGGGGAGGACCCGCTGCCCAAGCGCCGCCCCGGCGGCAACACCGCCGGGGAGCCGGGCGCCCCCGCGCCGCAGGCCGAGGCCCCGGCCGAGCACCCGCCCTCGGGGGAGGACCTGTGGTCGGCCGGGTGGAACCGGGACCGCGGCTCCGCGGCCCCGTCCGCACCGGCCGCCTCCGAGACCCCGTCCGCCCCGGCCGCACCGCCCGCCTCCGAAGCCCCTTCGGCCCCGGTCGGCCCCGCCGCGCCGGAGCCCCCGGGCCCGGCCGAGCCCCCGGCGTCCTCGGGCGGGCAGAGCCGCTCGGCCGGGTCGCTGTTCGACCCGGCCGGCACCGGCCCGCTCCCGGCCACCCCGCCGCCGGGGTCGCCCCCGCCCGCCCCGGAGCCGGCGCCCGAGCCCCGGCCGCGGCCGGAACCGGTCGCCGAGTCGCCCGGCGACCCGGGCGGGCCGAACGGGAACGGGTACACCAACGGCGCGCCCGGCGAAACCGGGCACAGCTGGTGGCAGGAGCGGCCCGCGGAGGTCGCCGAGCCCTGGCGGAGCACCGAGCACAGCGGCGTCGCCGAGCCCGGCGGCGCCGCCGAACCCGAGGCGCGGGAGGGCTACGGCTCGACCGCCTACCTGTCCCGCCGGTACGGCCGGGGGCAGGCCCCCGGGCAGAACACGGTGGTCCCGCCGTCCCCGGAGAGCGGATCGGAGGCCCTGCCGATCTTCGACGCCATCGAGTCCAACTGGTTCAAGCGCCGCACCTCCGGCCCGGAGACCGGCCCGCTGCCGGCCCCGTCCGCCGGGGCCGCGCAGCCCGTCGCCGAGCCGCAGCCCCCGGCGGCCCCGTCCGCCGGTCCGGTGGGCCGTGCGCCGCAGGCCGCCGCCGAGGCCCCGCCCGCCGCGGGGTCCGCACCGGCACCCGAGCCCGGGCGTTCGGCCCGGGCCGAGGACGGCTGGCGCTCCGACGCCGACCGCGGATGGCAGGCCGCGCGCAGCGCCGCCGAGCCGATCGCGGGCGGACTGACCGACTCGGGGTTGCCAAAACGCGTTCCCAAGGCAAACCTTGTTCCCGGTACGGCGCCGCAGCCGGAGAACTTCCGGCAGATGCCGAACCGCTCGGCCGACCGGGTGCGCAACCGGTTCAGCGGCTTCCAGAAGGGGGTCCAGGAGGGGCGCAGCCAGACGGGCGAGTTCCACCGCGACGAGGGTCCGGGCACCGGGGATCCGTCGCAGGGGGAGCGGTAGTGTTCGTCCCCGCGCCCGCGCGCCCCGGCCGGAGGGGACTCCGGCGGGGCCGACGGACATCACGGGTGGGTGATGAATTAGCATCATCCGCACTTATCGCGACATTCAGCACCATAGAGTCACTACCGAGCACGACGTGGCCCGGACGGCGGTCCCCCCGCCGGCCAGGCCGGGATGGACAGGAGCACTTCGGATGAATCAACCGGTGAACGAGCTGAACTGGCTGATCACTGACTTCGCCAACCGGGTGCCGGATGTCGCTCACGCGATCGTCGTGTCCTCGGACGGGCTTCCGCTGGCCTCCTCGGCCGGCTTCCCCGGCGACCGCGCCGACCAGCTCGCGGCCATCGCCTCGGGCCTGTCCAGCCTCACCCAGGGCGCGGCCAGGGTCTTCGAGGGCGGCGCCGTCGCCCAGACCGTGGTGGAGATGGAGCGGGGCCTGATGCTGATCATGGCGATCAGCGACGGGTCGTGCCTGGCGGTGCTCGCCGCCGCCGAGTGCGACCTGGGTCTGGTGGCCTACGAGATGACCCTCCTGGTCGAGCGGGCCGGCCGGGCGCTGACGCCGGCGGCGCGCACTTCGGACATGCACTGAACCCACCACCCCTGATCCACCACCGACAGGAGGATTGTGGTGGCACCTCACAGCAGAGATGCCGGGAGCGCCTCGTGGTTCGGGCAGCAGCCGGCCGGCGCCCCAGCGGCGCCGGGGCTGCCCCCGGGCGGCGTCGACGCCCCACGACCAAGTCAGCAGCCGGGGGAGCGGCAGCCCCCTCCGGCGAACAACTCCCCCAGTTCGCTGGTCCGCCCTTACGCTGTCACGCGGGGACGGACCAAGCCCAAGGCACAACTGCCGATGGAGGCGCTGATCTCGGCGACCGCCGCGGCACGCGACGAGATGGCGACCCTGACCCCGGAGTGCCAGGCCATCGGCGAACTGTGCAAGGAATGGCGCTCCGTGGCCGAGATCAGCGCGCTGCTGCGCATTCCGCTCGGCGTGGCCCGCGTGCTCGTGGCCGACATGTCCGAGCAGGGGCTGGTGCAGATCAGGTCGTCGCTCGACTCCGACAGCCGGCCCAACGTCAACCTGCTTGAAAGGGTGCTCAGTGGACTTCGCAAGCTCTAGCCCGGCCGAGGAGGGCGGTGCTGCTGCGAGCGCGATGACGTCGGTCAAGATCGTCGTCGCCGGAGGCTTCGGCGTCGGCAAGACCACGTTCGTCGGCTCGGTCTCCGAGATCGTGCCGCTGACCACCGAAGCGGTCATGACCAGCGCCAGCGTGGGCGTGGACGACCTGGCCAAGACGCCGGACAAGCAGACCACCACGGTGGCCATGGACTTCGGCCGCGTCTCGCTGGACTCGGACCTGATCCTGTACCTGTTCGGCACGCCGGGCCAGCACCGCTTCTGGTTCATGTGGGACGACCTGGTCAAGGGCGCGATCGGCGCGGTGGTGCTGGTCGACACGCGCCGCCTGGCCGACTGCTTCCCCGCGATCGACTACTTCGAAGAGGCGCGCCTGCCCTTCGTGGTGGCCATCAACGGCTTCGACGGGTACTACCCGCACGCCGCCGAGGAGGTCCGGGACGCGCTCACGCTCAGCCCGGAGATCCCGATCGTGCAGGTGGACGCCCGCGACCGCGGATCGACCAAGGCGACCCTGATCACCCTGGTGGAGCACGCGATCTCGGTGGGCGACCAGGGCGCGGGCCAGGCGGCCTCGACCGGCGGCCAGGGCTCCTGGCGCTGACCGGAGGACGGGCGCGACGGCACGGAAGGACCGCCGCGCGCCCCGCTTCAGTGGAGCCGCCGAGGGGCGGCCGCGCACGGCTGCGCGGCCGCGTCGGGCCTGTGCGGCGGATCCGCACCGCCGCCGGGACACGCCCGGTGCCGACCCGCGCGCCCCCGCACCCGGCCACCGGCGGTCACGTGTCCGCTACCAGAGCGACCGCCCGGACCGGTGCGCCGTCGCCGGACTCCAGCCGCAGCGGGAAGGCGCAGAAGCGCGCCCCCTGTACCCCGGCGGCACCGAGGCCGCACAGGTTCTCGATCACCGTCCCTCCCGCGCCCAGGACCGCCAAGTGCGCCGACCAGTCGTCCCCGCCCCGGCCCGCGTACGGCGTCTCGTCCGGGCTCAGCGTGTCCAGTCCCACCGTGCGCACGCCGCGCTCCACGAGCATGCGCGCGGCCGCGCCGGACAGGTACGGGTGGTGGAAGTAGTCCTCGGTGCCGTAGTGCCGGTCCCAGCCGGTGCGCACCAGCACGATCGCCCCGGGCGCCAGCCGGTCCTGCCACGGTGTGAACGCCTCGGGCCCGATGGCGGTGCGCGGCGCCAGCCCTGTGGCGTCGACGACGACGGCGGGCCCGGTGAACCGCTCCAGCGGGAGGTCTCCGAGCCGGAGGCCGTCCTCCAGGAAGTGGTAGGGCGCATCGGCGTGGGTGCCGGTGTGCGATCCCAGGTCCAGGCGCACCGAGTTGTAGCCGTCGGCCGCCAGCGAGCAGGCGGGCGAGACCACCGGCGGGGTGTCGCCGGGATAGACCTGCGTGCCCGGCCCGACCGGGTGGCTCAGGTCGATGACGCGCGCACTGCCGGGCGCGAGCGGCTCGGAGGCCATTGAAAGTCCTTTCCGGTGTCGTCGATGCCGTCACCCGGCCGCATGCACGGGCCGGACGGCATCGCCCATTCAACGTCGCCACCGCCGAAGGGGCCACTCCGGGGCGGCGGAGAGCGCGGCGCCGCCCGGCCGTGTGCATCGCGGCTCCCGGGCAGGGCACCATGGAGGGGATGACTTCAGATCCCGATCCCGGCGCCAACGCGATGACCGACCGGTTCCGCCAGGTCGCCTCGCGCGTCCTGGACGCCCTGCTGGAGGACGCCCCCGACCTGGCCGCCGCCCTCGGCGATCCCCGCTTCGCCGGGCGCCTCGTCGACCCCTCGGAGGCCGCCGAGGCCGAGCGGGTGGGCCTGTTCTCCGACGCCCTGGGCGCCCTCGACGAGATCGACGACACCCTGATCCCGCCCGAGGACCGGGTCGACCTGGAGATGCTGCGCTCGCACGCCGGGTCCGAGCTGTGGCGCGCCGCCGAGCTGCGCCCGAGCGGCCGCGACCCGTTGGCGCTGCTCCCCGACGCCGGGTTCGCCGCCCTCGCCGGGAGCGGCGACCCGGATCTGGCGGCGGCCCTCGCCGAGCGCTGCCGCGCCCTGCCCGACTTCCTGGAGGCCGCCCGCGAGCGGCTGACCGCGGGCCCCGGAATGCCCCGCCCCAACGCCGAGGAGGCCGCCGAGCGGGCCCGGCGCACCGCCGAGCTGCTGCAGGCCGCCCCCGTCCCGGAGGGGGCCGAGCCCGGCGCCGCCGAGGAACGCGCGGCCGCCGCCGAAGCGCTGCGCGCGCACGCCGACTGGCTGCCCGCCGCCGCCGACCCGGGCGCCGACCCGCGCCTGGGGGAGCGGTCCTACGCGGCGCTGCTCTGGTACGGCCTGGACGCCCAGATCGACCCCGAGACCCTGCTCACCCGGGCCGAGAGCGACCTGCTCGCGGCGGAGGAGGAGCTGGCCGAGGCGGCCTCCGCCTTCGGCGGGGCCGGCCCCGACCGGATCCGGCAGGGCCTGGAACGGCTGGAGCGCGAGTTCGCCCCGCTGGAGGGCGACGCCGCACGGCGGGCCGTGGAGTTCGGCCGGGAGCGGGCGCGCGCCCGCGCGTGCGCCCTCGGGCTGCCCGGCGCCGAGGAGGTGCCGCGCGCCGACCTGGGGCCGGTGCTGGCCGACGGCGCCGCGCGGCGCGCCCCGGAGCTGTACCTGGCCGCCGTCCGCGAGGACGCGCCCGGACGCGCCTACCTCAGGGCGCGCGAGGCCGGGAGGGCCGGGGCCGTGGCGGTCCGCCGCGCACTGCGCAGCCCCGTCTTCGACGCCGGGTGGGCCGCACTGGCCCAGGCCATGCTGGACGAGGCCGGCTGGGGCCTGGACGACGACCACACCGAGGCGGCGGTGCGGCTCGCCCACCGCAGGGAGCGCCTGCGCGCCGCGGCCCGCGCCGTGGTGGACGTGCGGGCGCACGCCCGCGACATGACCGAGGGGGAGGGCAGGGACCTGCTGGTCGGGCGGGCGTGGCTCACCGGCGCCGAGGCGGCCCGGTGCTGGAGGGCGACGCTGGCCGAGCCCACCCGCGGGGCGGTGGCCTATGTCGGCCGCCGGGACGTGGCCGACCTCGACCGCGACGTGGCCGTGGAGGACCCGCAGGCCGCCCCGGCCGACCGCGCGGCGACCCTGACCTCCCACGGCGCACCCCCGCCCCGCCTCCTGCGCGAGCTGCTGGGGCTGGCACCGCCGGTCTGAGGGGCCCTCCGCCGCGCGGCGGTTCCCCCGTGTGTCGCGAAAGTGCCGGTCACAGGGTTCGCGTTCGCGTCGGGCGGCCGTGACCGCTAGCATCCGCATGCCCGCCCGGGCCCGTGCGCAGGTCCCGCCTGTGCGCCCCGGGCGCGCGCGGACGGCCGCCCGCCGTCCGCGGAACCGACCCCTCACTCCTCGGAGTACCTCTCATGGCGACCGATCTGGTCATCGGTTTTTTCACGCTCACCGCGCTGGAGATCGTCCTCGGGATCGACAACCTCGTCTTCATCTCGATCCTGGCGGGCAAGCTGCCGGTGGACCAGCAGGACCGGGCCCGCAAGCTCGGCATCGGGCTGGCGCTGTTCGCCCGGCTGGCGCTGCTCGGCTCCATCACCTGGATCATGGCGCTCACCGAGCCGCTGTTCACCCTCTTCGGCCACGGCTTCAGCGGCCAGTCCCTGATCCTGCTCATCGGCGGCCTCTTCCTGATCGGCAAGGCCACCTACGAGATCCACGAGAGCCTGGAGGGAGAGGAGGACCACGCCGGGTCCAAGGTCCGCGCCGCCTTCGGCGCCGTCATCGTCCAGATCGTCGCCCTGGACATCATCTTCTCCCTGGACTCGGTCATCACCGCGGTCGGCATGATCGGCGACAAGCCCGGCGGCATCTGGGTGATGGTCGCCGCCGTGGTCATCGCGGTCATCGTGATGCTCGTCGCGGCGGGCCCGCTGTCCCGGTTCGTCAACGCCCACCCCACCATCAAGATGCTGGCCCTGGCGTTCCTGCTGCTCATCGGCACCACCCTGGTCGCCGACGGGCTCGGCTTCCACGTCCCCAAGGGCTACATCTACGCCGCCATGGGCTTCTCCCTGTTCGTGGAGGTCCTCAACATCGTCGCCCGCAAGCGCCGCGCGGCCGCCAAGCCGGTCAAGCTGGCCAGCCGCTACGCCGAGCATCAGGAGGACGCGGCCGCCGGTGACGGCGAGGGCACGTCCTGACCACCTGAGCCGGCGCCTCCCGAGCACGAGGGGCGGCCCGGACGCGCCCGGCGTCCGGGCCGCCCCTCCGCGTGCCCGGAGCGCCCGGAACCCGTGCGGCGGCGGGGAACCCGCCCGCCCGCCCCGGGCGCCGGGCCGGTCCCCGGTCGCCTATGCTGGGGCCGACGGCAGGCGGACGGAGACGAGCGTGCGATGAGCGGTGCAGATCAGGGCGTCCAGGACGGCGCGGACCCCGACGGCTTCCAACGGCTGTGGACCCCGCACCGGATGGCCTACATCAAGGGCGAGGACAAGCCCGTGGGCCCGGCCCCCGAGGACGGCTGCCCGTTCTGCCGCGCACCCGGCCTGCCCGACGCCGACGGCCTGGTCGTGCACCGCGGCGAGCACGCCTACACGGTGATGAACCGCTACCCCTACAACAGCGGCCACCTGCTCGTGTGCCCCTACCGCCACGTGTCCGGCTACACCGACCTCGACCCGGACGAGACCGCCGAGGTCGCCCGCCTCACCCAGGAGGGCATCGCGGCGCTCACCGCCGCCTACGGCCCCCAGGGCTTCAACGTCGGCATGAACCTGGGCTCGGCGGCCGGTGCGGGCATCGCCGCCCACCTGCACCAGCACATCGTCCCCCGGTGGGGCGGGGACACCAACTACATGCCGGTGATCGGCCAGACCAAGGTGCTGCCCGAGATGCTGGAGCAGAGCCGGGCGCGCATCGCCGAACACTGGCCCGCGCGCTGACGGGCGGTGGTCGTATGGCACCCGTACTCATCTACGACGGCGACTGCGGGTTCTGCGCGGCCTCCGCACGCCTGGCCGCCGAGCGCATCGCCCCGGGGCTGCGTATCGCCGAGTCCCAGCGGGCCGGCCTGCCGCCGGGACTGCGCGCCCGCGCCCGCGACGAGGTCCTGCTGGCCCACCCCGACGGCCGCCGCGTCTGGGGCGGCGCCGATGCGGTCGCCGTGCTGCTCACCGCGGGCCCTCGCCCCGTGCTGCGCCCGGTCGGGGCGCTCATGCGCGCCCCCGGCCTGCGGGCGCTGAGCGGCATCGCCTACCGCTGGGTGGCCCGCAACCGCCACCGCATGCCGGGCGGGACCGCATCCTGCGGGGTGCCACGGGCAGGGTGAGAGGGCCGCCGCCCCTGGGCGGGGCGGCTCGCCGCCCGGACCCGCAGTCCCTACGATCGTGAGAAGTCATGCTGAGATTCCTGCGTCCCGTGATCGCCCGGATGACGCTTCCCCTCGGGCGCGCCCTGGCCCGTATCGGCATCAGCGCCAACGTGGTCACCCTCGTGGGCACCTTCGGCGCGGTGGCCGCGGCCCTGGGCCTGCTGCCCCTGGGGGAGCTGTACATCGGCGCGGTCGTGGTCACCGTCTTCGTCCTGTTCGACATGCTCGACGGCGCCGTGGCGCGCGCCTCCGGCCGGGAGAGCCGCTGGGGCGCCTTCCTCGACTCCACCCTCGACCGGCTCACCGACGCCGCCGTGCTGTGCGGCCTGGCCGTGTGGTTCTACACCGGCGGCGACGACCGGCTGCTCGGCGGGCTGGCCCTGTACTGCATGGCCACCGGCTTCGCGGTGTCCTACATCAAGGCCCGCGCCGAGGGGCTGGGCGTCAACTGCGACGTGGGGGTCGCCGAGCGCAGCGAGCGGCTGATCATCGCCCTGACCGCCACGGGCCTGGCCGGGCTGGGCGTGCCCTACGTGCTCGCCGGGGGCCTGTGGCTGCTGGCGCTGCTCAACACGGTCACCGTCGCCCAGCGGCTGATCGAGACCCGGGCGCGGCTCACCGAGCCCGGCGGACCGGCCGGGGCCGGGGACCGCCAACCCGCGGGCGGCGCCGGCGGGCAGGGCTGAGCATGGGCGAGCGCACGGCCGCGGCGGCCTACGCCGCGGGATGGCGGCTCGTCCGCGAGCTGCCCGAGGCCCCCGGCCGCGCCGCCTTCCGGGCGATGGCCGACCGGGCGTGGCGGGCCCGCGGCCCCGGGGTGTCCCGCCTGGAGGCCAACCTGCGCCGGGTCGCCGGGCCCGGGGTGACCGCCGCACAGCTGCGCGCCCTGTCCCGCGCCGGGATGCGCTCCTACATGCGCTACTACTACGAGATGTTCCGCCTCCCGGCGATGGACGCGGCCACCGTGCTGGGCCGCACCCGCTCCGAGGGCGTGGACGTGCTGGAGGCGAACCTGGCGGCCGGGCGGGGCGTGGTCGCCGCCCTCCCGCACATGGGCAACTGGGACCACGCCGGGGCGTGGATCGCCATGCGCGGAACGCCGCTGACCACGGTCGCCGAGCGGCTCCGCCCCGAGAGCGTGTTCGAGCGCTTCACCGCGGTGCGCACCGGCCTGGGCATGGAGGTGCTGCCGCTGGAGCCGGGCCAGGGCAACGGCGCCGTCACCGGCACGCTGGCGCGGCGGCTGCGCTCGGGCGGCCTGGTGTGCCTGCTGGCCGACCGCGACCTGACCGAGGGCGGGATCGGCGTGCGGTTCTTCGGCGAGGACGCCCGCATGCCCGCAGGCCCTGCCGCCCTGGCCGAGCGCACCGGAGCCGCCCTCATGCCGGTCTCCCTCTGGTATGAGGGCCCCGAGTGGCGCATCCGGGTGCACGACGAGGTCCCCGCGCCCGACCTGCCCGACCGCCGCGCCCGTGTCGCGGCCATGACCCAGCGGATGGCCGACGTCTTCGAGGGCGCCATCGCGGACCACCCCGAGGACTGGCACATGCTGCAGCGCGTGTTCACCGCGGACCTGGACGGGCCGCCGCCCGGCCCCGCGGTCCCGGGCGCGTCGCCGGGCGGCCGGAGCGCTGTCCGATAGGGTGCGCATACCGGCGGGGCCCGTGCCGGTCCGCGCACGAGGTGGCTGCAGGCCCCTGGCGCCGGGCCGGGGGGAGCGCCAACGTGGAACCCCCTGCGACCGGGGACGGCGGCCGGAGGCGGTGATCGGCGATGAAGGTGGGACTGGTCTGCCCCTACACCTGGGAGGTGCCCGGGGGCGTCCAGCAGCACGTGGGCGACCTCGCCGAGGCGCTGATCGGGCTGGGCCACCGGGTGTCGGTCCTGACCCCCTGCGACGAGGGCGCCGAGGACGCGCTGCCGCCGCACGTGGTGCCCGCCGGGCGCGCCGTGCCGGTGCCCTACAACGGCTCGGTGGCGCGGCTGGCGTTCGGCGTGCGGGCCGCGGCCCGGGTGCGCCGGTGGATCCGCGAGGGCGGCTTCGACGTGCTGCACGTGCACGAACCGGCCGCGCCCAGCCTGTCCCTGCTGGCCTGCTGGGCCGCCGAGGGGCCGATCGTGGCCACCTTCCACACCTCCAACCCGCGCTCGCGGGCCATGGCCGCCTCCGCCCCGGCGCTGCGCACCGCGCTGGAGAAGATCAGCGGCCGCATCGCCGTGTCCGAGGCGGCCCGCCGCACCCTGGTCGAGCACCTGGGCGGGGACGCGGTGCTCATCCCCAACGGCGTGGCGGTGCACCGCTTCTCCGCCGCCGACCCGCTGCCCGGCTGGCCCGGTGAGGGCGGCGCCATCGGGTTCCTGGGCCGCCTGGACGAGCCCCGCAAGGGCCTGCGGGTGCTGCTGGACGCCTTCGCCCTGCTGGGGCGCGAGCGCCCGGGGCTGCGCCTGCTGCTGGCCGGGCCCGGCGACGCCGACGAGGCCCGCGCCGCCCTTCCCGAGGAGCTGCGCGGGCGGGTCGTGGCGCTGGGCCGGGTCAGCGAGGCCGACAAGGCCCGCGCCTACCGCTCGGTGGACGTGTTCTGCGCCCCCAACCTGGGCGGGGAGAGCTTCGGCATCGTGCTCACCGAGGCGATGTCGGCGGGGGCCCCGGTGCTGGCCAGCGACATCCCGGCGTTCCGCAGCGTGCTGGGCGGCGGTGCCGCCGGGGAGCTGTTCGCGGTGGGGGACCCGGAGGCGCTGGCCGCGCGCGCCGCCGCGCTGCTGGACCGGCCCGAGCGCCGCGCCGAGCTGTCCGGGGCGGCCCGCGAGGCGGTGCGCGCCTTCGACTGGCGCACGGTCGCCGCCGACGTGGTGCGGGTCTACGAGACGGTGCTTCCGGCCGGGGCCCCGGCCGTGGCCGCCGACGGCGGGGCGGGGGGGTAGGCCGTGGCCGTGTGGGCGGCCTGGGCGGCGGCGCTGGTCCTGGCCCTGGTGCTGGTCTCGTTCTACATCTCCTGGCGGGCGACCCGCCTGGACCGGCTGCACACCAGGGTGGAGACCGCCTGGGCGGCGCTCGACGCGGCACTGATCAGGCGCGCCGCGGTGGTGCAGGAGTTCTCCGCCGGGCCGTGGATCGAACCGGCCTCGG